>JAGWSF010000063.1 GCA_028876385.1 Acidobacteriota bacterium
CGGCGGGCCCTGGTGAGGACGCCGACCACTACCGTCCAGCCGGCCGCCACCGCCGCGGCCAGGCCGGCGAAGAGGGCCACGTAGAAGGTCGTGAAGAACAGCAGCCCGTACAGCGCGCCGGCCGCCGCGGCGATCAGCCCGGCCCGCCGGGGCGAGCGGCGGCGCCCCCGCCAGGCCCACCCGGCGAGCAGGACCAGGCCGGGCAGGAGGTAGGTGCCGCCGAGCTGCGGCGAGTCCACGTGCAGGTACAGGCCGTTGCCGAAGGTGAAGACCAGCGCCGCGACGAGGGCGGGCCGGGCCCCGACGCCGAACATGGTGGTGGCCACCCGGTAGAAGGTCGCGAAACCCAGCGCGCTGAGGAGGATCAGGGTGACCTGGAGGGCCACCTCGGGGTCGCAGCCGAGCTCGCGCAGCGGCACGTAGGCGGGCAGGTACAAGAAGAAGGCGTCGCTCCAGCCGAGCAGGCCTTTGACCGGGAAGTAGAAACCCGGGTTGCGCCAGGACGCCTGACCGTGCAGGACGAGGAACCAGTGCTCGCAGAGGTAGGCGACCAGACGGTTGTCCGTGGGGACGCCCATCAGCCGGTCGAAACCGCTCGTCCAGACCGAGCGGTAGAAGACCAGGGCGCCGGCCAGCCAGACGGCGGCGACAGCCGCGGCGGGGCCGGTCCGGGGCCACCGCAACGGCCCGGAGCCGGGCCGTCGGGCCGACCGGCTCCGGGGCATGAACCCTCGCCGGCGCGGCGGCGACGGGGCGGGGACGTCGGAGATGGTGCTCAGGCCGGGCGACCGCCGACCACGCTGGCCCGCTCCATGACCCGCACCGACGGCCAGTAGTCGCTGCACGCGTAGTGCTGCACGGCCCGATTGTCCCAGAAGGCCACCGAGTGCGGCTCCCACCGCCAGCGGCACTGGTGCTCGATCTGGTCGGCCGTCTCGGCCAGCCGGTTGATCAGCGCGTCGCTGGCCGCCGGTTCGAGGCCGACGATGTGATCGACGAAGAAGCGGTTGACGTACACCAGCTTGCGGCCGGTCTCCTCGTGGGTGCGGATCACCGGATGCACGACCTGGGGGTACTGGGCTCGCAGGGCTTCCCTCCGGTCGTCGGGAACCTGACCCGAGAAGGCCAGCATGAAGTCGTGCACCGCCTCCAGCGCGTCCACCTCGGCGCGGGTGGCCTCGTCGAGGCTGTCGTAGGCGGCGTACATGTCGGAGAAGAGCGTGTCGCCGCCGGTGGGGGGAACCTCGAGGGCGTGCAGGATGGCCCCCATGGACGGGGTCTCCCGCCAGCTGACGTCGCTGTGCCAACCGTTCTCGTAGCCGCCCACGTCGGCCGACTTGGCGAAGCGGACCAGCTCTGGGTGGTCCGGGTTGGAGGGGATGAACGGGTGTATCTCGAGCTCGCCGAACTGCTTTCCGAACGCGACGTGCTGGGCGGCACTGAGCGGCTGGCCGCGAAAAAAGATGACCTTGTAGTCGAGCAGGGCCTGACGCAGCTCGGCCACGACCGCGGCGGGCAGCGGGGCGGTCAGATCCAGTCCCAGGATCTCGGCGCCGATGGTCGCACCCAGGCGGAGCACGTCGAAGTGCTGCCAGGTGAGGCCGTCGAGGCGCTGACGCTCACCGGCCAGGTAGCCCAGGGGGCCCACCGATATGTCCCATCGGCCGAGCCGGGTGCGCAGGGCCGCCAGGCGGGCGCCCGGATCGGCCTCGGCGACCACCTCCACTTCCGGCGTGGTCATGCTGTCGGTGCTCATATTGTTCATGCTCCTTTCAATCGACTGCGGGTGAGTTCGGCGAGCGTGAGGGAAGACACCGGTGCGGCCAGTACGGCGGCGGCCCCGTCCACCAGGTCGGCGGCCAGCGCCGACGTCGGGAGGACGGCTGCACCGCGGGCCATGGCCGCCTCGTGCTCGGCCAGCCCGTGGATCACCACCTGCATGACCCGGGTGATGCGCAGATCTCCGAGCGGGGGGTCCAGACCCTCGACCCGGCGGCGCAGGCCGTCGACGACGACTCGCAGGCCCCGGGTCACTTCCCGGCGGGCGCCCGAGAAGCTGTCGAAGCCGGGTTGGAAGGCGACCTGGGCGAGGAACCGGGCGTACCAGCTCTCGCCGTCCTCGTGACCGATGGACTCGGCCAGGGGGAACACCAGCGCCTCGAGGAGGAACCGGGGATCGTCGTGGGCGTCCGGCCGGGCGGCGAGGAAGGCTCTACGACGCTCGTCGATGCGGGCCATCCGGTAGGTGAAGATGGCGTCGACCAGGCCGTCGCGTGAGCCGAAGTGGTATCGCACGGCCGACGTGTTGCCCTGGCCGGCGGCGGTCGCGACCTCCCGCATCGACACCGCCGGGATGCCCCGCTCGGCGAAGAGCCTCTCCGCCGCGGATATCAGTGCTTGGCGTGCTGACAGAATCCACCCCTTGCTGGCAGGTGTGTTCATATTAATGCAGTTGCGTTAGGCCTGCGCAAGTGCCTAAAGCGCCCATTCGCCCACAGACCGCCGCCGGGCCACTCACCTAACGGTGGTAACAGACTTTTGCCCTCTTTCGGGGCGGCCGGCGCAGGCCTAAGGTCGCATCCATGGGCGAGGGGTCCCGGGGTCCGGAACGCTCCGCTCGGAAGGGAGGCATAGGTCGTGCCACAGCCATCCGCATCCCCCGCGGCGGACTTCATGACGAAGATCGCCTTGATCGACTGCCTGCGCCGCTCGGGAGCGGCGCTTGACCGCCTTTGGGAAGAGGCTGCCGAATCCGGCAGCCAGGAAGCCATTGACCTGAGCGACGCCGCTCAGAACGTGCACCGCGCCCTGGTCACCCTGAGCGAGGCCTGACCGCCTGAGGCCCGGATGGGCGCCGTGGCCCAGAACCCCCCGTACCGGGATGCTGCTCCCAGCACCTCGTGGGCGACCAGCAAGGCCACCTCGAGCCGGCGCCTCCTCGATCTGCTCCAATCCGGAGGGCCACGTCAGTCGCGGTCGATACGGACACCGAAGAGAGCGAGCCGACCGGGTGGCCGCATCAGCGGCGCAGCGTTTGGGTTCCCAAGACCCGTAGCAGAGCGAGCGCGTCGGCGTCGGCGGTTCCTGGCGGCGCGGTGTAGACCACGATTCGCAGGTCGGCTCCGGCCACGGTGAGCACGTCGCAGTCGAAGGTGACGAGACCGATCTCAGGGTGGGCTATGGTCTTGCGATCGCCTGCTTGGGCGTCGACCGCGTAGGCCTTCCAGAGGGCGGCGAAGCGCTCACTCACCTGACTGAGGTCGGCGATGAGAGCCTGCAGCTCCGTGTCCGCCGGGTAGCGCCCGGCCGCCGCCCGTAAGTCGGCTACCGCCGACGCCGCGAACGCGTCCCGCTCCTCGGAGGTCCTGACGATTCGGCTCTCATCGGCGGGAGCGGTGAACAAGTGCCACACCAGGTTGCGGTTGCGGCGTGGCCCGCCTGCGGGCTCTCCGAACAGAGCAGCCCACAGGCGGTTGCACGAAAGCAAGGTCCAGGTGGCGTCGTATACCGCCACCGGAACGTCATCGAGCCGCTCGAGCAGACGGTGCACCGAAGGCGGCATCTGCCGGGTAGCCACGTCTGGAGGCGTCGGCGCCACACCAGCCAGTCGCAGCAGGTGCTCGTGCTCCAGGGAGGACAGGCGCAGCGCCCGCGCCAGCGCGTCGAGTACCTGGCGGGAGGGGTTCCTCGCCCGCCCCTGCTCCAGCCTGACGATGTATTCGACCGAAATGGCGGCGAGCATGGCAACCTCGTCGCGTCGCAGGCCGGCGGTCCGTCGCGCTCCCCGAGGCGGCAGGCCCGCGTCCTCGGGACGTACCCGGGCGCGCCAAGCCCGCAGCGCCGCACCGAGCTCATTGACGTCCACTACCCCAGTGTGGCGCGCCAACCCACGGGTGGGGTGGTACCCGGGGTACCAGTACCGGCCGCCCCTTTACGATGGGCTGTGTCCGGATCACAGTCGTGACCATGACCATTACATTGATCACGGGTGCCAACAAGGGTCTGGGCCGCGAGGCGGCCCGTCGACTCGTCGAGGCCGGGCACGTGGTGTACGTCGGTGCCCGCAACGAGGCGGGCGGAGCGGCCACCGCTCTGGAGGTAGGTGGCCGCTTCGTCGCCCTCGATGTACTGGATGAGTCGTCCGTCGCCACCGCGGCGGCGGCGATCGAGGCCGAGCACGGCAGACTCGACGTGCTCATCAACAACGCCGGCATCGCCGGCGGCACGGTGTTGGCATCGGAGACGACGGCCGAGGACGTAGAGCGGGTGTACGCGACCAACGTGTTCGGGGTGGTCCGCGTCACGCATGCCTTCCTTCCGCTGCTTGTGCGGTCACCGGCGCCGGTCATCGTCAACGTGAGCAGCGGCTTGGGGTCGCTGGCTGTTACCAACAATCCGGCTCGGTTCGAGTCGACCCTGAAGATGATCGCCTACCCGTCCTCGAAGGCCGCCCTCAACATGCTCACCAGTCAGTACGCCAAGAGCTTCCCGCAGATTCGCGTCAACGCCGTCGACCCCGGCTACACCGCAACCGATCTCAACGGTCACCGGGGATCCCAGACCGTGGAAGAGGGGGCCGAGATCATCGTGTCGATGGCCAGCATCGGAGCGGACGGACCCACCGGCGGCTTCTTTGACCGCCACGGCGTCGTACCCTGGTGAGGCGAGTCGGGAAGATTCCTGGGCTAGCCGCAACGAGCATGGCATCCTCGAACACGAGCACGGACTGAGTCGTGGGTCTCATGAACGTGTAACCATCGTCAGATGGATTCGTACGAGGGCTCAGAGAAGCGGGGGCAGACACCACGCCGGGCGGTCGACCGGGGGGAAGAGCCCGTCGACCGGAGGAAGGGAGAACGGCGCACCTCGGATGCTCCATATGACGGCCCTGAGCGCCGAGGGGCCGGTAGCGACCGCCGGACGGGTGAGTCGGAGCGAAGGAGCGGAGGGGATCGCCGCAATCTGGAATAGCCCCCACTAGCCAGGCGAACGTACGTTCGATAGTCTCGGCACGTGGAACCCTACGAGCTGGAGCGCATACGGCGGTCCGTGGCCATGCTGGCCCCCGGCCACTCAGCAGGGGCGCTCACCAGGGAGGCCGCCATGGACCTGCTCGAGGAGATCGCGTCACTCAGGGCCGAGACCTACCGCTACCGCCAGGTGGTAGGGCAGCTCCGAGCCCTCCTTGCCACGATCGAGGAGTAGTTGCGGTCCTGGTGTCTCGTCGGCCCGTGCCCTTACCGGCTGAGGGTACCCGTGCGCCTTCGGCGGCTCGCAGCGACGCTGCCAAGATCCGGATGTCCCTTTGCCTTGGTCGGCGGCGGGGAGGTAGAACTACGGGCAGCCAAAGGAAGGGGCACCGTGTCAGAGGAAAGCGCGCTCAGCGATCAGGAGTGGGAACTCGTGGAGAGCGCCCAGTCGAAGTTGGAGGACGACGACGAACTCACCGACGCCGAGGAGGCGGCCCTGACCAAGGCGGTCGAGGCCGGCGAGGTGTCCCTCGAGGAGGAATCCGAGGAGATCGAGGACGGGGAGGACTGATGGGCATCCAGAGCAAGTGGCTCGCGGCCCGCGTCTACTACAAAGACACCAAGGGCAGCCTCCAGGCGATCCAGGCAGCCGTGGAGTCGTTCCTCGAGATCGTCCCCGAGGACGGCGACGAGAATCTGCCGACGGAAGAGAAGCTCCACCGCGATCACCTGCGCTTCGACCAGACCGGGGAGATCGCCGAAGCCATCCAGGACGCCAAGAACGAGGCTTCGAAGCTGTCGAACGCCGTCGACAACTGTGAGCCGAGGAGTATCTTCGACCCCAGGATCTACAAGCAGAACTGGGCCGGGGTGAGAGCCGGCGCCGACGAGATCCTCGAAAGCCTGCAGAGATTCGGCATCACGGTCAACGAGTGGCACGGAATCTTCGCGGAGAACCTGTTCCCGGCCAACGGACGCCAAAGGGTCCAGGATCTGCTCGAGGACATCAAAGATCTGCTCTCCGATAGCAGTACCGCCTTCAAGCCCCTCAAGTTCAAGGCCAACACCAAGGTCAGCGGCAGCCGCAACTAGGTCCGAGGTCTCCGACCGCTCCGTGGCGTCGACGTTCGTCAGATGACGGCGTCCGGTGGTGGAGGCACCAGCCGTACTGATTGGGCGCCTGCGACCGACCAGGTGCCGTCACGGGCTACGTGCACGCTCATCCGCTCCGGGCCGACGGCGATGTCGGTCATGGTCAGGTTCCCCCACTCGGGTGGTACGTGCGGGTCGACCTGAATTATGCCGGCCGGCACGTTGGGGTCGAGCCCAAGGATGGCGGCGACGACAGCTACGGGGGCGGCGGACGCCCACGCCTGGGGTGAGCAGCTGGTCGGGTAGGGGACGGGTCCACGGTACTGGTTCTTGTCGAAACCGCAGAAGAGCTCCGGGAGGCGCCCAGAGAAGTACGCCGCGGCGTCGATCATCCCGGTCGCGACCCGGCGGGCGTGGTCCCAGTGCCCGTAGCGGACCAGTCCGGCGACAGCCAGCGCGGTGTCGTGGGGCCAGACGGAACCGTTGTGGTAGCTGACCGGGTTGTACGCCCCCATGCTGGTGGCGAGGGTGCGGATCCCGTAACCGCTGAAGATCTCAGGAGAGAGGAGGCGGTCGGCTACGAGGGCAGCCTTGTCGGCGTCGGCCGCGCCGGCCCAGAGCACGTGGCCCATATTGGAGGTGAGGGCATCGATGGGTCGCTTGTCGCCGTCCAGGCCCACTGCGTAGTAGCCGCCATCTGGTATCCAGAACGCCTCGTTGATCCGCCTACGCATGGTGTCGGCCTGCTCGCTCCAGTGACGGCTGGCGTCCGGATCGTTGTGCTGGGCAGCCAGATCGGACCGGGCCCGGTAGGCGGCGTACACGTAGGCCTGCACCTCTACGAGCGCAATGGGCGGTTCGGCGAGGGTGCCGTCAGCGAAGTTGATGCCGTCGAGGGAGTCTTTCCATCCCTGGTTGCGTAGGCCTCTGTCAGTGCTGCGCTCGTATTCGACGAACCCGTCGCCGTCACGGTCGCCGTAGCGGGTGATCCATTCGAGGGCCCGGTCGGCGGCCGGGAGCAGTTCTTCGATGATGCCGCGGTCAGCACCCCAGCGGGACAGCTGACCCAAGACGACGACGAACAGGGGGGTGGCATCGACGCTCCCGTAGTAGCCGTCGGCTCCCCCGGGCGCCAGCACAGAGTCGAGGCCCAGGCGCAGTTCGTGGACTATCCGCCCCGGCTGCTCCTCGGTCATCGGGTCAACGCGCTGACCCTGGTGGAGGGCCAAGGCTCGCAGTGTGCCGACGGCCAGGTCCGGGTTGACCGAGAGCGTCATCGAACTGGTGAGGAGGGCATCTCGGCCGAACAGCGCCATGAACCACGGGGCACCGGCCGCCACCGCGGATAGGTCCGGCGTGGCGGGGTCGCTGATGCGCAGGGCGGCCAGGTCCGTCTCGGTGCGGGCGAGGGTCGCCGACAGCACCGCCGACTCCACCTCGAAGGTGGAACTGTTTCGGCGCCACTCCTCTATTCGGGCCACAGGCGCGGCCCGCTCGATGGGGGCGCCGATACGGAAGCGGGGGGCGGCGGCCGCTCCGTCGACGCCAGTGCTCACTTCCAGCGACGTCTGCCACGTGCTGTGAGGGGGCACGACAACCCGATACGCGATGGTGTCGGCGCTCACGACGGCACCAGGGGCGTAGACACTCACGCTGCGCTCGCGGTTGGCGTGGCGACCTGTGGCCGTCCACTCCTCCGGCTTCGTCTCGACCTTGACAGGCCGTTCACCGGCCGTGTGGCCGAGCTTTACCTCGAACAGGTCGGCCAGATCACAGGCCACCTCCAGGGTTACCGATATTCCCGCCGCCTCCGGGCCGTGGTTGTGGATGACGATGTCCTCCCGCATCCCGCCGCCGACGTAGCGGCGGCGTTCCACCAGAAGCGTGGGCTCCACTCGACCCTCCCGGACGGGCGCCCTCGACACGAAAACCCCGAGGAAGGGTTGCTCCGTGAATCCCGAGAGGGGTTCCGGGCGATGGCCATCGATCTTGAGGCACCACAGGGACAGCACCCGGACGTCTCTGACGAACAGGCCTTCGGGTCCGTCGCCGTTGATGTCTCCCCCTAGGCCGCACACGGCAAAAGAGGCGCCTTCCACCAAGGTACGTCCGCCGATCTGGTGGGAGTCGGCGGCGAAACCGGAGATGTGATCGCTAAGGAAGTGGTCGATCAAAGAGGCTCGTCTCTCGCTCCGTCGTCGCCGACGGGAGGCTGTGGGTCGGCCCAGGGGTAGCTCCGGACGCGCGTTTGATCTGGCAGACCGGCCATCTTCTCGACGTGCCTACTTGGCGTCGTGGGAGACCAGATGGAGGCCGGGAGTCGCTGGGCTATCCCTGCTCTCCTGGCGATGACCGAGTTTGCGGCCGGTTAGGACGTCGGCTCGGATCCTGACCGTCCGGTGACCCGGCTCTGAGACCTCCAGCGCGGGGAGGTCGTTGGCTTCGGCCACGAGGGGCTCCTCAGTGGCCAGGCCCTTGAGCAGCACGCTCCAGGGGGTCACGTCCTCGGCCCCGAGGAATCGTTCCGAGCGGCTGACGCCGTCGACCTGGAACGCCACCAACCGGTTCACGATCCGGTGGAACAGGCCTTCGCCCACCACCACCACGACATCCAGTTCGCGCGTCACGTAGTTGATCGGCAGCACGGTGGGCGCGTCGTCCTCGGCGATGCTGAGGTGACCGTGGCGATGCTCCTGAGCGCCTACGGCAAGCAGGCGCCGGCATTCAGGAAGCCCCAGGACTTCGGAGCCACGTTCGTCGATCCACATAGTCCCATTTTCTACAGTCGTGCCCATTCCGGTCAGGGCCGAAAGGCCAATTTGTCGCCGGCCACTGCCCCGAGCGGCGGCTCCCCGGAGACGGCAACGCCGGCCGCCGACCGGCCGCCACGATGGAGCGGGGCATGGGATCCGAACGGCCGGGGAGCATCGACGCAAGCGACGCTCACCGATCGGCGACGGTCAAAGGTCGGGGCCCGCCACCTTCTCCCGGTGACACTCGAGGAACTTCCGCTCGATGGGGTTGGACGTCAGTTCGATGGCCCGGGTGTAGGTGGCGAGCGCCTCATCGGTGCGCCCGGCCCGGGCCAGCAGGTCCGCTCGGGCGGCGTGGTAGGGCTGGTAGTCGTCGAGATTGATCAGGGCCAGGGCGTCGAGCCCGGCTACCGGACCGTCGAGCGCTCCCACTGCTACCGCCCGGTTCAGGGCTACGACCGGGTTTGGCCAGATAGCGTAAAGCTGGTCGTACAGGGTGACGATCTGGGTCCAGGCGGTCGCCTCGGCCGACGGCGAGTCGGCGTGCACTGCTGCGATGGCCGCCTGGAGCTGGAATGGTCCCGGCTGGTTGCGACGCAGGCAGGCCCGCACCAGGTCGTGGCCCTCCTCGATGAGGGCCCGTGTCCAGAGGCTGCGGTCCTGGTCGGTAAGGCGGACCATCGACCCGCGTGAGTCCACCCGGGCGGGGCGGCGGGCCTCGGTCAGCAGCATCAGGGCCAGCAGCCCAACCGCCTCGGGCTCGTCGGGCAAAAGCGAGACGAGGATCCGGCCGATCCGGATGGCCTCTGTCGAAAGGTCGGTCCGGGTCAGGCTCGTGCCCGTCGTGGGCGTGTGGCCCTCGGTGTAGATGAGATAGATGGCCGCCAGGACGGAGGGGAGCCGGTCGGGCAACTCGACATCCCGGGGGATGCGGTAGCTGGCGTGGTTGTCGTGCAGCTTGCGCTTGGCCCGGACGATGCGCTGGGCCATCGTCGTCTCCGTGACGAGAAAGGCCCGGGCGATCTCGGGAGTCTCCAGGCCGCCGAGCAGACGGAGGGTCAGCGCCACCTGGGAGTCGGCGGCCAGGGCGGGGTGACAGCAGAGGAACATGAGGCGCAGCTGGTCGTCGGCCACGACGTCGACGAAGGCGTCCAGGTCGGCGATTTCGGGATTGTGGTCTGGCTCCATGGCCTCTGAATGCAGTCGGTGGGCCGCGTGATGTCGATCGGCTCGGGTCGCCTCCCGGCGCAGCCGGTCGATGGCCCGGTTGCGGGCGGTGGTGGTTATCCATCCGCCCGGGTTCGGCGGGGTTCCCCGGACCGGCCACTGCTCGGCGGCGATGGCGAAGGCCTCGGCCACCGCCTCCTCGGCCAGGTCGATGTCGCCGAGGAGGCGGATGAGGGTGGCGGTGCAGCGTCCGGCCTCCCGGCGGAAGACGGCTTCGAGGCTGTCGGTCACCCCTGGAGCGGCCGGACCTCTACCGGTCGCTCGCAGGCGGCGGCGGCCCGGCCGCCCAACTCGAGGGCGGCGTCCATGTCGGGGGCCTGGATGACCCAGAAGCCTCCCATCTGCTCCTTGGTCTCGGCGTAGGGGCCGTCGGTCATCGATACCTCTCCTCCGGTCGAGCGGACCACCGTCGCCGAAGACGCCGGCTGGAGTCCGCCGGCGAAGAGCCAGGCGCCGGAGCTCTGGAGCTGGTCATTGAAGGCGCCCACCTGGGCCACCTGGCGCTGGGCGTCGGGGGTGGAGAAGTCGGGCTCGTAGTCCTCGTCGTGCCACACGGACAGCAGGTATTGGGGCATGGTCAAGTCTGGTCCATTCGGTCGAGGAGCGGTGCCGGGTTGCGCCGCTCACCCTGTCCACGAACGACGAGGCCGGAATCGACAGGCCATCCCAAAGAAGATTTGGTTTGAGCTCGTGCAACGGAGCCCGCCGTGAGTCCTTCCGCAGAGGAGTGACACTTTGAGCGACCAGAAGACGGTGACCGCCTGACGGATCTTGCCAAGTATCGCCTCTGGGGTAGCTTCGTGCGACGGTGAGTCGATCTGTAGGCGGGAAAATGCTCGAAAAGGCCTTCTACTAGGACTTTCGCGGCTGAAAATCGGCCCCGGTCCTCAGCTGGTCCTCAGTTCGAACGGCCAATAGCGGTTAACGGCGGTCGACCCCGGGGTCGAGCGGTCACTGCCGCCTGGGCTCTACTCCGCGGAGCTCGGCCGGCGAGGCCGCACGGCGGGGCGTGCGCTACGGGCCAACTCCGCAGCCACGACGTCGACAATCCGAAGCGCGAGCCCGGCGAAGTGCTCGATCTCGTCCGAGCCGATCTGGCCTGCGGGTATCTCACCGTATTCGGCGCTGTGCCGGCGGCTCCGGAGTCGGTTGGCTTCGTCGAGATCGTTGGACTCCAAGCGCTCCCGGAGGACTTGGCGGCCGTATTCGATTGCGGTGCGGTGGGCGCCGGGGCTGTTCTCGAAGCGGTAACCCATGGCACCCGCGTGCGCGTCCAGTGCCTTGCGGATGGCGTCGTGACAGGCGGCCAGCGCCAGCGTCGAGTCGGTGGAGGCGATCTTCCTGGCTGAGCCGATGTGGGTACGGGCCTAGGCGATCAGGTCGCCCGAACGGGCTATGTTCGGTCGCACCTGGGACATCCGGCGTTCGGCGATCATCTCGGCGAGCCAGGCGCTCGCGGGTAGTCCCGCCCGGGCGGACTCGGCACCGGAGGCCTGTCCAGGTCGTCGGGGTCGCTGACGTTCACCGGAACCTTTGGCGTCGCTCACTCTTCGTCCCCCAGCGGGAGCGGGACCATTGGACGGTCGAGGATCGTGGCCAGGAAGGGGTCGTCGCCGGCAGCTGCCCAGCGCTCAGGCGAGACCAGGACAGGGTTGATGTCGATGCCGAGGGCGTCGGCGACGGGGCGGACGGCGTCGACGATTTCGCCGTAATCATGGCTGGCCGTGACGACTAGGAGGTCGATGTCGTTGGGGGTTGGACCCGCATCGCCTGTGTACCGGGCGGCCCAGGAGCCGAAGACGTAGGCGGCTTGGACGTCACCTAGCTCAGTCAAGGCCCGGGCCAGCATCCACGGCAGACCCGCAGTGAATGCGACCAGCTCGGCCAGCGCCCGGGCGTAGGGGAGCCTCCGGTTGGCCGCGACGAGCTTGGTATGGCCGACCAAATGGCTGACGACTATGCCGTGGGTCTCTAGACGGGCCACTTCTCGGGACACCGTGGCCAGGGGCGCCTCGATCTGGCGGGCCAGATCGGTGACGCTGACGTCGCGGGCGGAGGGGTCGAACAGGCGTGCGAGTATGGACGCCTGGACGTTGCTCCGGAAGAGCGGGAGAAGGGTCGGCGCCGGTTCTCTCATTCTTCGCAATATATCTCTCAGTTATTGGAAGGTCAAGCTTCTCTTGACCCCGACACCGGCCTACGTTGTTGGGGCGCCGTGGTATAAAACCGCAGGTCAGAGACTATATTAACGCCTCTGGGGTAGCTTCGTTTGACGGTGAGTCGGTCTGTAGGCGGGATTCTGTCGCCGGTCCCGGGGGAACGGCGGGTGGCCATCCATCTGAGCGGTCTACCTGGGGACGTGTGGCCGGGCCGGCCGTCCCACGCTTGACCTTGCTCCGGGTGGGGTTTACATAGCCGCCCGGATCGCCCCGGACGCTGGTGCGCTCTTACCGCACCGTTGCACCCTTGCCTGTGGGATCGCTCCCCATCGGCGGTCTGCTCTCTGTTGCACTGTCCTTCGAGTCACCTCGACTGGCCGTTAGCCAGCACCCTGCCCTGC
>JAGWSF010000064.1 GCA_028876385.1 Acidobacteriota bacterium
CGTCCGTTACTCCCCCTTGTGGACCCGGCTCACAGGGGTCGAATAGTCGAGGATGTCGTAGTAGTGGAGGCGGTGAATCCGGCCCTCCCCGGACCAGCCACGCCTCCAGGCGAGCAGACCGTCGGTCCGGCGGTGCCGGCCCCCCCGGAAGCCAAGAAGCGCCGACTCCGCCTGCCGCGACCGGTCTACACCCTGGGGCGCCTGCTCATCCTGGCCCTGCTGCTCGAGTACCTGGTGGTGCCGCAGCTGGCCGGCCCCCGCAAGGTGTTCAGCCTCATCAACCGGGTGAACCCATTGCTCCTCCTGGCGGCTCTGGCTCTGGAGGTCGGCGCCCTGCTGTCCTACGGGCGCCTGACCCGAGCGGTGCTGCCGCCCACCAGCAAGGTCGGCTTCTTCACCATCTTCCGGATCGAGCTGACGACGCTTTCGGTCAGCCACTGCGCCCCCGGCGGCTCGGCCACCGGCACCGCGCTCGGCTACCGGCTGCTGACCCGCTTCGGGGCCCAACCGTCCGATGCCGGATTCGCTCTCGGGGTGCAGGGGATCGGCTCGGCCATCGTGTTGAACCTGATCCTGTGGGTGGCCCTCGTGGTGTCCATCCCGGTGTGGGGCTTCTCGGCCGAGTACCTCCTGGCCGCGGTGGTGGGTGGCGTCCTGCTCAGCCTGGCCGCCCTGCTGGTGTTGGCCCTGACCCGCGGTGAGCAGCGCGTCGGGCTGATGCTCGAGCGGGTGGCGGCCCGGGTACCTTTCATCGACGGTGACGCCCTCCGGGGCCTCTACGGTCGGCTGTCCGACCACATGGCCCAACTGGCCCGCCGGCGCGAGGCCCTGATCGGGGCGCTGGTGTGGGCCACCCTCAACTGGCTCCTCGATGCCGGCTCGCTGTTCGTCTTCGTGGGCGCCTTCGGCCACTGGGTCAACCCCGACGGACTCCTGGTGGCCTACGGGTTGGCCAACGTGCTGGCCGCCATCCCCCTGACCCCCGGTGGTCTGGGCGTGGTCGAGGCCACGCTGACCACCCTGCTGGTCGGTTTCGGCACTCCGAGCGGCAGCGCCACCCTGGGTGTGGTGGTGTACCGCCTCGTGCAGTTCTGGGCCCCGATACCCGTGGGCGGACTGGCCTACCTCTCCCTGCAGGCCTCCCGGCGCCACCGGGACGCCGACGAGGAGGCGGGGGACAAGGTACCCATGCTGTCCATCCTGCGCCGCCTGAGGCGAAGCGGGGGTTGACCCCGGGCCGGTCGCCCACCGGCTAACCTCGGGTCGGTTGTCGATCCGGGGCGGACCTGGAGCGGAAGGAAGCATGCGTTACCTCACCGCGCTCGCCAAGCGTCTGGCGCCGGCCGTCTTGTTGGCCCTGGTCCTCGTCCCCGGGCTCGGGCGGCTCCCCTCCCGGGGCCATACCGGGCCGTCACCGGTGGGCCCACCCGCGGTCCGCGCCTCGGCGACATCGGCGCCCGGCTACTGGTTGGTCGGGGCCAACGGGTCGGTGTTCCAGCGGGGCACGACGAACTACGGCGACATGTCCGCGTACCAGTTGGCCCAACCGGTGGTGGGCGGGGCGGCCACCACCGACGGCTTCGGCTACTGGCTGGTGGCCTCCGACGGCGGGATCTTCTCCTTCGGCGACGCCTCCTTCCACGGCTCCACCGGGGGTATAGCCCTGGCCCAGCCGATCGTGGGCATGGCCGCCGACCCGTCGGGATCGGGCTACTGGATGGTGGCTTCCGACGGGGGGGTCTTCGCCTTCGGGACGCGGTTCTACGGCTCCACCGGGGGCATAGCCCTGACCCGGCCGGTGGTAGGTATGGCCGTCACCCCGTCGGGTCACGGCTACTGGCTGGTGGCCTCCGACGGTGGGGTGTTCGCCTTCGGTGACGCCCGCTTCTACGGCTCCACGGGGGGTGTCGCCCTGGCCCAGCCGATCGTGGGTATGGCCGCCACCCCGTCGGGTCACGGCTACTGGCTGGTGGCCTCCGACGGTGGGGTGTTCGCCTTCGGTGACGCCCGCTTCTACGGCTCCACGGGATCGGTCCACCTGAACGCCCCGGTCGTCGGGATGTCGGCGTCGATAGATGGCGGCGGATACTGGCTGGCCGCCCAGGACGGCGGCGTGTTCTCCTTCGGGGACGCCCCCTACCTCGGGTCGGCGGGGACCAACGGGGCGCCGCCCGTGGTGGCGATGATGGTCACCGCTGACGGCTTCATCCTGCCTCCCGGCGCCACCGGCTACGACGTGTCGCAGTACCAGTGCCCCTACTACAACGCCGGAGGCTCGCTACCCACCGATCACCCGGCGGTGGCGGTGGTACAGGTGAGCGGCGGCGCCATCAACCAGGCCCAGCCCTCCCAGTGCTACCCCCTCGAGGCCCAGTGGGCCGGACCCAACCTGTCGGCCTACATATTCATGAACCCGCTGCCCAGTCCCGTCCCCCCGGAGGCCATGACCGGGCCGGCCGGGAACTGCGCGACCAGCGACGTGAACTGTCAGAGCTTCAACTTCGGCTACTTCTGGGCGGTGCACTGGGTCACCTACGCCCGGTCGGTGGGCACCAACCCGGCTCTGTGGTGGCTCGACGTGGAGAGCAGCGGAGGGTGGAACCTGGCTCTGTCGGCCCGGGCGGCCAACGGCCAGGTCGTAGCCGGTGCGGTGGCTGCGCTGCAGGCTGAGGGGGTCACCCCCGGCATCTACTCCACCAACCTCCAATGGGGGGAGATCACCGGCTACTCCGTCAACTTCCCGCACATATATCTGTGGGTACCGGGCGCCTACGAGATCAGCACCGGCTTGTACAGCGCCAACTCCTTCTGTACCTCCCCCCTTCCCGACTACGCCCCCTTCGCCGGGGGCATCACCGTCATGGTGCAGTACGGCTACGACACCCCCAGCCTGTTCGACCGGGACTACGTCTGCCCCTAGCGCCTGGGCCCATATACTCCCGTTTCGGTGCGGCCGCCCCCTCTGTCCCCTCTCGGGCGTCTGCGCTGGGCGCTGGTGTGTGAGGAGTTGGGGAGGATCGGCCCGGCGACCGTGCTCGAGGTCGGCTGCGGTCAGGGGGCCGTCGGGGCGCGCCTGGCCGGCCGTTACGGCTATGTCGGAGTGGAGCCCGACCGAGAGTCGTTCGAGGTGGCCCGCCAGCGGATAGAGCCGGCCGGCGGTCGGGTGTACCGGGGCACTGTCGCCGACGTGCCCGACGGACGCTTCGACGTGGTGTGCGCCTTCGAGGTGCTCGAGCACATCGACGATGACGCCGCCGCCCTGCGGGCGTGGTGCCGGAGGTTGGCGCCGGAGGGGACGCTGATCCTGTCGGTGCCGGCCGGCCCGGAGCGCTTCGGCGCATCGGACCGCGCCGTTGGCCACTACCGCCGCTACACCCGCGACGGGATCGTGGCTCTGATGGCCGAGGTGGGGATGGGCGACGTCACGGCCGTGCACTACGGCTGGCCGCTGGGTTTGGCGACCGAGGCGGTACGCAACTGGCTGGTAACCCTGCGAGGCGGCCCGGACGCCGCCGTCGGGATGGCATCGCGCAGTTCGGCCAGCGGCCGGAGCCTCCAGCCCGGCGCCCTGGCGGGGCTCGTGGTCGAAGCGGTGTCGCCGCCTTTCGTGGCGCTGCAGCGTCGCTGTCCCGACCGGGGGGTGGGCCTGGTGGTCACGGGCCGCCCGGAGGCCGCTCGAGCCAGCCCGGAGACCATTTGAACCGGTCAGAGGGCCGACCCGGCCAGTCCGAGGGCCGAAAGCGCCGGGTGGTCGTGTTCGGCACCTACGACCTCGATGCCCATCCCCGCGCCCGGGTGCTGATAGAGGGGATGCGGGCCCATGGCGTAGTCGTCGTGGAGTGCAACGCGGCGCTCGGGTTGGACACCGCCGGGCGCGTCGGCGTGCTGACCCGGCCGGCCCTCCTCCCGCTGGTCGCCGGACGCGTCCTGTGGCGTTGGACCGAGCTGTTGTGGCGGTCGCGGGGGGTCGGCCGTCCCGAGGCCGTGCTCGTCCCCTACCTGGGCCACTTCGACGTCCACCTGGCCCGGCTGCGCTTCCCTTCCACCCCCCGGATCCTCGACCATCTGGTGAGCGGACTCGACACCGCCCGCGACCGCCGCCTCGGGGGGGGCTGGCGGGACCGGGCTCTCGGTTTGGTGGACCGGGCCGCGCTCAGGGCGGCGACGGTGGTGGTCGTCGATACCGACGAGCATCTCGAGCAGCTCCATCCGGCCGCCCGTCGTCGGGCCTTGGTGGTGCCGGTCGGCGCCCCCGATTCCTGGGCCGTGGCGCCGGGCCCGCTCTACGCCGGGGACCGCCCGCTGCGGGTCGTGTTCTTCGGGCGTTACACGCCCCTGCAGGGGGCGGTCACCATCGGCCGGGCCCTGTCCCTGCTGGCCGCCAACCCGTCGGTTCAGGTCACCATGATCGGCGACGGTCAGGACCGCGCCGAGGCCCGCCGGGTGGCCGGAGCCAACCCCAACGTGACCTGGCACGGCCCGGTCCCTCCCACGCAGCTGCCCGCCGTGGTGGCCGCCCACGACGTCTGCCTCGGGGTGTTCGGGACCGGGCCCAAAGCCCTCAGGGTGGTACCCAACAAGGTCTTCCAGGGGGTCCGGGCGGGATGCGCCATCGTCACCTCCGACACCGCCCCGCAACGCCGGGTGCTGGGCGACGTGCCCGTCTACGTCCCGCCGGGCGACGCCACGGAGTTGGCCGCGCAGCTGTCGTCCCTGGCCGGTCAGCCCGAGCGGGTGCGGGCCGCCCAGGAGCGATCCCGCCGCTCGGGGCCGCAGCTGACCCCCTCGGTGGTGACGGCTCCCCTGATGCAAACGATGGGCTGGTCGGCCGACCGGTAGGCTCGCAGCGAGTGACCGCTGACGCATCCGACGCCTCACCGGGTGGGGAAGGGGAGGACGGACCCGCGGTCACGGGGTCGCTGGCGGTGGGCCGATGGCGGGCCCTGGGCGGGGCCGTGGTCGTGGTGGTCGCCGCCTCGGCCGCCGTCTCGGTCGTCTACCACCAGCGCAGCTCGGTCGGCTCGGCCTTCGAGCGCATGGGGGTCGGCCACCTGGCCCTGGCCTTGCTGTTCGGCCTGATCGGCGTCGGCGCGACCTACCCGGTGTGGTGGCACGTGCTGTCCGGGCTCGGGGTGCGCCTCCCAGTGGCCGACGGCGCCGGGCTGTTCTTCACCACCCAGCTCGGCAAGTACGTGCCCGGCGCGGTCTGGCCGGTGCTGATGCAGATGGAGGCGGGCCGCCGCCGCGGCGCGCCGCGCCGGGAGATGTTGGCGGCCAACGTCTTGACGGCGCTGGTGTCGTGCACATCGGGCCTTCTGCTGGGGGCGGCCATCCTGCCCTTCTACGCTCCCGGGGCCCTCTCGCGCTACTGGTGGGGGCTGCTGGCCGTGCCACCGCTGGTGGCCCTGCTGCACCCAAGAGCCCTGATGGCCCTGCTCGACGTGGCGGCCCGCCTGCTCAGACGGCCGGTCCGGGGTGGACGCCTCGAGGGGGCATCCGAGCGGCGGGCCTTCGGGTGGGCTTTCCTGTCATGGTCGGCGCTCGGCCTGCAAGTCGCGGTGCTGGTGTCGTCGCTTCGGGGATGGAGCTGGTCGGTCCTGCTGCTGTCCGTCGGTGCCATGGGCCTGTCGGTGGCTCTCGGCGTGCTGTTCGTGCCGGCGCCGGCCGGTGCGGGGGTCCGCGACGTGGTCCTGGCCCTGGCCCTCGGCTCGGTGCTGACTACCGGCCAGGCCATCGCCGTAGTGCTGGTCACCCGGTCGGTGACGGTGATCTCGGACCTGCTGATGGCCGGGATAGGGGCCGCTGCCCGGGGGGCCTGGAGAAGTGCGGGCGAGAGGACTCGAACCTCCACCCCTTTCGGGACCAGGACCTAAACCTGGCGCGTATGCCAATTTCGCCACGCCCGCGTGGCCGCCCATCCTAGGGTCGCCGGACCCAACCCGTCGCTACCGGGTACCCTCCATAGCTATGTCCCAGTTCCACGTGCCCCCGGTCTCGGCCACCATGGCCGGCCTCGACCGCTCCGGCGACGTCTACCAGCGCCTCCTCAAGGAGCGCATCGTGTTCCTCGGCACCGAGGTCGACGACACCAGCGCCAACCTGATCTGCGCTCAGCTCCTCCTGCTCGCCGCCGAGGACCGTGAGCGCGACATAAGCCTCTACATCAACTCGCCCGGGGGGTCGGTCACGGCCGGTCTGGCCATCTACGACACCATGCAGTTCGTACCCTGCGACGTATCCACTGTTTGCATGGGCCTGGCCGCGTCGATGGGCCAGTTCCTGCTGTGCGCCGGTACGCCGGGCAAGCGGTTCTCCCTGCCCCACTCGCGCATACTCATGCACCAGCCATCGGGTCAGGCCCGGGGTCAGGCCGCTGATATCGCCATCCAGGCCGAGCAGATCGTCTACCTGAAGCGGATGATGGCGGAGCGCATCTCCTTCCACACCGGTCAGCCGGTGGAGCGCATCGAGGCCGACTCGGATCGCGACCGGTGGTTCACCGCTCAGGAGGCCAAGGACTACGGCTTCATCGACCAGGTGATCGAGCGGGCCGCTGACGTCAGCGAGCCGGCGCCGGCCTGAGCCGGCGTCCGAGATCCGGTCCGCCCGGCCGGGGCGCCGGAACCGGCCTGAGCCGGGGTCCGGCGAGAGCTGCCGGCCCCATGCGGACATGGACCTCCGCCTGGCGTCGGCCGGTCTAGAATCGACTGGACCAACATGACTGTTTCGTCCCGACCGTGAGTGCCGGCCCCGTCGTCGTGGAGGCGATCAACGTCTCCAAGAAGTTCCGGTTGGTCCACGAACGCAACCAGTCGCTGAAGGCGACCATCCTGCGGGGCCGGCGGGTGGTGGCCGACGAGTTCTGGGCCCTGCGCGACGTCAGTTTCGACGTGCGCGAGGGGGAGACCTTCGGGCTGATCGGGCCCAACGGATCGGGCAAGAGCACCATGCTGAAGTGCCTGACCCGCATCCTCGCCCCCAACGAGGGCCGGGTGGAGGTCCGTGGCAAGGTCTCGGCTCTGCTCGAGCTGGGCGCCGGCTTCCATCCGGAGCTGTCCGGACGGGAGAACGTGTACCTGAACGGCGCCATCC
>JAGWSF010000065.1 GCA_028876385.1 Acidobacteriota bacterium
CAGCGCGGTAGGCACCGAAGCCGGACCCGTCGACCACTGTTCCGTTGCGGATGACGAGGTCATAGGACATAATGTGCGCACATTACTTCTTTGAAGTGGGGGACAAAGGGTGAGCGCAGGGTGAGCGCAGGGTGAGCGCAGGGTGATCCCAGGGTGAGCGAGAGGACGGCGGCCGATATCAGGGCCGCGCTACCCCACCCGGTGATAGACGGCGACGGCCACACCGTGGAGTTCGTGCCGGCTCTCGCTCCCTACCTGCGCGACGAAGGGGTGGACATGGCGCACCCCGAGTTCGCCCGCATCGAATCGGGGCACATGGGTCCACCCGCCGACTGGCACGCCCTCGCGGCCGAGGAGCGGGCCCGCAGCCGCGTCTGCCGCGGTGCCTGGTCGGGGGTATTCGCGTCGGCCCTCGACGAGGCGACCTCGAAGCTGCCGGGCTTGCTGTACGAGCGCCTGGAGCGCCTGGGCATCGACCTCAGCGTCGTCTACCCGAGCTTCGGACTGCTGTTCGTGACCTTTGACGACCCGGACCTGCGTCAGGGAGCCTGCCGGGCTCTCAACCGCTTCAACGCCGAGGTGTTCGCCGAGTACTCCGATCGGCTCGTGAGCGTGGCCGCCATACCCATGCACAGTCCGGACGAGGCGGTGGCCGAACTGCACCACGCCCACGGGCTGGGGTTCAAGGCGGTAGTCATGCCCGGTTGGGTGCAGCGCCCGGTACGTGCTGTGGTCGAGCGCTGGCCCGAAGCTGGCCCGTGGGCGCTGTGGGTCGACGCGTTCGGCATCGACAGCGAGTACGACTACGACCCCGTGTGGCAGACCTGCCTCGACCTCGGGTTGTCGCCTTCTTTCCATTCGTCGTCCATGGGCTGGCCCCATCGGCGGTCGATCTCCAGCTACGTGTACAACCACATCGGCATGCTCGGCGAAGCGCACCACACCACGGCCAAGTCCCTGGTGCTCGGGGGGGTCACCAGACGATTCCCCGATCTCGGATTCTGTTTCCTCGAAGGGGGCGTCGGGTGGGCCGCGTCGCTGTTCGCCGATCTCATCGGGCACTGGGATAAGCGCAACGGCCGGGCCATGGCCGCCACCGACCCGGCCGCTCTCGACTGGGGGGAGGTGGGGCGCCTGTTCGAGAAGTACGCCCCGGCGTGGGCGTCCGACGCGCCCGGGCCGCGGCAGTGGCGCTCCAGTGATCTGGCCCTCATCGATGAGTTCGCGGCGTCGGGAGCGGAGCGGGCCGAGGACTTCGTCGAACTGTTCGCCCGGCCCTTCTTCTTCGGCTGCGAGGCCGACGACCCGGTGACCGCCACCGCCTTCGACACCCGAATCAATCCGTTCGGCACCCGGCTGCAGGCCCTGTTCGGCTCCGACGTGTCGCACTGGGACGTACCCGACATGAGTGAGGTTCTCGAGGAGTCGTGGGAGATGGTCGAAAGCGGCCGCTTCAGCGAGGGCGACTACCGCGACTTCGTGTTCACCAACCCGGCCCTGTTCCACACCCGCGCCAACCCCCGGTTCTTCGAGGGCACCGCCGTCGAAACCGAAGTCGCCACCCTGTTGGCCCGCCGGTGAAGGCCGACCTGGTGATCCGGGGCGGGACCGTCATCGACGGCACCGGCGCCCCGGCGCGCCCCGCAGACGTGGCGGTGGCCGGGACGCGCATCGTGTCGATCGGCAGTTTCGACGGGTCGGCCGGCGCCGTGATCGACGCCCGCGGCAAGATCGTGTGCCCGGGATTCATCGACATCCACACCCACTACGACGCCCAACTGCTCTGGGATCCCTCCGCCAGCCCGTCACCGCTGCACGGGGTCACCACCGTGTTGGGCGGCAACTGCGGGTTCTCCATCGCTCCGCTCCGGGCCGACCACGTCGACTACGTCATGCGGATGATGGCCCGGGTGGAGGGGATGTCCCTCGAGACCCTGCGTCACGGACCGCCCTGGGATTGGACCAGCTTCGCCGACTGGCTTCACCGGCTGGACGGCTGCAGCGCGGTCAACGCCGGGTTCCTGGCCGGCCACTCCACCATCCGGCGGGTGGTGATGGGCGATGACTGCCACGACGCCGCCCGTCCCGAGCACATAGACGCCATGGTGGACCTCCTCGAGGAGTCACTCGCCGGAGGCGCCCTCGGCTTTTCGTCGTCGCTCGGCGAGGCCCACACCGACGGTGACGACCGACCGGTCCCCTCCCGGTCGGCGCGACGCGAGGAGTTCCTCGCTCTGGCCTCGGCGCTGCGCCGCTTCGAGGGAACCACCCTCGAGTTCATCCCGGCCATGGGCGAGATCCCCGATGAGCGAGTGCGCCTGATGACCGACATGTCACTCGCCGCCGGTCGTTCGCTCAACTGGAACCTGCTCGGGTCACTCTCCCCCACGCAGGTGTTCGAGCAGCAACTCAGCTCATGTGACCACGCCCGGGACCGGGGGGCCCACGTAGTGGCATTAGCGCTGCCCGATCTGCTGACCATGAGGTCGGGGGTCCTCCTCGGGCTCCAACCATGGGCCGAGGTTCTGGCTATGCCCGAGGCGGACCGACGACGGGCCGCGACCGACCCGACGGTGCGCCAGCGGCTGACCGCGTCGGCGGTCACGCTGCCCGAAGCCGTTCGGTCCTGGGATCTCCTGGTCCTGGGCGATGGTCCCATGGCCGGGCGCAGCATCGCTTCGCTCGCCGCCGAGCGCCAAATGAGCCCCGAAGAGGCCCTGATCGACGCGGTGGTGCCCGATGCAGTGCCGGTGTCGGGCCGGTTCCCCTCGCTCGCCCCGGACCTGGGGGCCTCGCCGGACGGTTGGGGGATCCGCTCCCGGGTGTGGCGAGACGAGCGGGTGGTGCTCGGCGGATCGGATGCCGGAGCCCACTGCGACCTCATGTGCCACGCCAACTACCCGACCGTCGTGCTCGGCGAGATGACCCGGGAAAGAGGGATATTCGACATCGAGGACGCGGTGCGGCGGATGACCGACGTGCCGGCCCGCCTCTACGGTCTCAGATCCCGGGGGCGCCTGCGCCAAGGTTACTTCGCCGACCTGGTGATCTTCGATGCCGACACCGTGGGCAGCCTTCCGGCCACGCCTCGCGTCGACCAACCGGCCGGGGGGATGCGCCTCTACGCCGAAGCCGACGGAGTCGACGCCGTGGTGGTCAACGGCCGTCCCATCGTCCGAGCCGGCCGCTTCACCGGCGACCTGCCGGGCACCATCCTGCGCGCTGGCCGTGACACCGAGACAGCCAGTTTCACCGGAGGCGGCCGGCAGGAATCGGCGACGACCGGGCCTTGAACCCGTTTCGACTTCCCACCGAGGAGAAGATGGCATCCATACCGCACCGCACCCACCCCGAGCCGGGCCGAGGAGTCGTCATCGACCGGAGGATGGTCCTCGGCAACGACACCGACCGGACGCCGGCGTGAGCTCCCAGTTCCAGGTTCCGAGCCGGGCCGAGCTCGACGCCCTGTTCCAGGAACTGAGCAACTGGGACCGGTGGGGTCCCGAAGATCAGCGCGGCACGCTCAACCACCTGTCCCCCGAAGGGATGAGACACGCCGCGGCGACGGTCACCCGCGGCCTGTCGGTCAGCCTGGCCCACGATCTTCGCTCCGACCCCTCCCCGGAGAATCCCTTCCCGGTGCAGCACCACATGCTGGCCGCCGGCGACGCCCGATCGGCCAACGGCATCGCCGGCTACGAGGCGGCCCGGGACTACGTGGGGCTCGATGTGCACGGCCTCACCACGACCCACGTCGACGCCCTGTCGCACATGTTCGTCGACGGCTACATGTACGGCCGGAGGTCCGCCTCGGAGGTCAGGAGCGACGGGGCGACGTCCAACACGGTCATGACCATGGCCGACGGAGTGGTCGGGCGCGGTGTTCTGATCGACGTACCGCGGGCTCTCGGGATCGCCTACCTGGGCTCCGGGGAGGTCGTGACCCGCGCCGATCTCGAAACCACCCTGGAGCGTCAAGGAGTCGACCCTCAGCCGGGAGACGTCGTGCTGGTGCGCTGGGGCAGGGTCCCCCGACGTCGGGAGAGCAGAGCATTCGACGGGTTCTCCGGGCTGCACCCCGATTGCCTGACCTGGTTGCACGACCACCGGGTGGCGGTCCTCGGCAGCGACGGGATAAGCGACCCGATGCCCGGTCTGGGCATCGAGCAGTGGCCCTTCCCGGTGCACCAGATCGGCATCACCGCCATCGGCCTCTGCCTCATCGACAACATGGCGCTCGATACGCTGGCCGACGCCTGCGCCGACCTCGGCCGGTGGGAGTTCCTCTTCACCATGGCCCCGCTGCGCCTTCCCCGGGCCACGGGGTGCCCGGTGAACCCGCTGGCCGTCCTGTGACCGCCACCGACGGGCCCCGGTGACGCCCGGCCGGGCCGAGGCGCCCGGCCCCGCTCATTGGATCGTGTAGCCCCCGTCTATGACCATGGAATGCCCCACCATGAACGACGCTTCGTCAGAGCACAGCCACAGGGCGGCGTGGGCGATCTCTTCGGGCTCGGCGATCCTCCCGATAGGGTGCATTCCGGCCACCTGGGCCTCGGCCGCCGGGTCTCCCTGCATCCAGTCCTCGACCATCCGGGAGCGGGCCGTGCCCGGGCAGATGCAGTTGATCCGTATCCCTGAGCCCACGTACTCGAGGGCGGCCGTCCGGGTCAGGCCGATCACCCCGTGCTTGGACGCCACGTAGTCGCCCATCCCGGGGAAGCCGATGAGCCCCGCCCCTGACGAGGTGTTGACGATGGCCCCCCCACCGCTGGCGAGGATCGCCGGTATCTCGTACTTCAGGCAGAGGAACACCCCGGTGAGCATGACCCCGATGCCCCTCTGCCACGCGTCCACCGGCATCTCGGTGATGGGCGCCCCGGCCCCCACCACGCCGGCGTTGTTGAACGCGTAGTGCAGCCCGCCGAATCGGCCGACCACCTGCTCCACCATGGCTGACACCGCGGAGGGGTCCGACACGTCGGCCAAGACCGGCTCGGCGCGCCCTCCCGCCGCTTCGATGGATCGGGCCACGGCTTCGATACCGGGGAGGTCTATGTCGACCAGACCCACCGCTGCGCCCTCCCGGGCGAAGCCGAGCGCGGCCGCCCGGCCGATACCCGATGCGGCTCCGGTCACGATGGCCACTTTCGACTCGAACCTGGCGGTGTGGGTCAAATCTGACTCCTTCTCGTGGTGAGGTCGGCGGTGCTGTCGGCGGTGCTGTCGGCGGTGCTGCCGACGGTGTTGACGGCGGTGCTGTCGGCGGTGCTGCCGTCGGGTCGCGTCGGCATTGTCTGACCCCCGGTCGGGGTCACCGCCGCGCCCCGCAGGTCGATCCGCCGTCGACGATGAACTCCGATCCGGTGCAGTACGAGCTCTCGGTCGAGGCCAGGAACAGGGCCATCCAGGCCACGTCGGCGGCCTGCCCGATGCGTCCCGCGGGCAGGGACGCCACGTGGGCCGATCGGTCGACGGAGGCGAACTCCGGACCGTTGATCATCGGGGTGTCGATGATGCCCGGGTGGATGGAGTTGACCCGGATACCGTCGCCGCCCAGCTCCATGGCCGCGGCGCGGGTCATCCCCCGCACCGCCCACTTGGACGCGGTGTAGGCGATCACCCCGGCGCCTCCCTGCAGGCCGGCCACCGACGACGTGTTGACGATGGACCCGCCGCCACGCCGCCGCATGGCCGGTACCACCGCCTTCATCCCGAGGAAACAGCCCACCTGGTTGACCTCGACCACCCGCCGGTACTCGTCGAGGGGGGTCTCAGCGACGGTACCGACGGCCACCACCCCGGCATTGTTGACCAGCACGTCCACGCCGCCGAACTCCGACTCGCAGCGGGCCACGGCGCCCGCCCAGGCGGTTTCGTCGGTCACGTCGAGGGGCACCGCCACCGCCCCGGGTCCGATGGACTGCGCCGCCTGGTGCAGTTCGTCGTCGAGGATGTCGCCCATCACCACGCCGGCGCCGTGCTGGACGAACAGCCGGGCGATGGCTTGGCCCTGACCGCGGGCGGCACCGGTGACGATCGCCGCCCGGCCCGCCAGGCGTGGCCCGAGACCCGGGTCAGCCACTGCCACCTTCGCTCTCCCTCCCCCGGACGGGCATCCACCCACTGCCGGACTACTCCCCCGCCTTTCTATCGGCTCCCGCCGCGGCCCACCAGCGCCGAGGCGACCCGGCCGGCGCGGCGCCCGTCTGCCGGTACCTTGGGCCGTCATGGTCGCGTCCATGGGTCCCGACCGTCCCCTCTCCCCGGCGGAGCAGCGGCGGGCCCGCCAGCTGGTGGTGACGAGGCGGAGGGCCACCGGTCTGCTGGTCGCGGTGGCGGTGGTGTTCGCCCTGTCCACGGCGTTGGCCCACGACGCCCGCTGGCTGCTCTGGGTCCAGGCGACCGCGGTCGCGTCTCTGGTCGGTGGGCTGGCCGACTGGTTCGCGGTGACCGCCCTGTTCCGGCGACCTCTCGGTCTACCCATTCCGCACACCGCCATCGTGGTGGAGCGCAAGGACCGCTTCGCTGAGACCCTCGGGTCGTTCGTGCAGGAGAGCTTCTTGACCCCCGACGCCATCGGGGCCCGGCTGCGGGCCTCCCGTGCCCTGCCCCGGGCGGCCGCCTGGCTGGCCGACGAGGGCCACGCCGAAATGCTCTCGGGGCGGGCGACGGAGGGGTTGATCGCCCTCATGGACCTGATCCGCGACAGCGACGTGCACGACCTGCTCGACGGAGTGGTACGCCGGCGCATCGAGGAGACTCCTCTGGCCCCCCTGGGCGGGCGGGTCCTGGAGCGAGTCACGCGCGACGGACGCCACGAGCCGCTGCTCGACGCCGCCCTCGACGCCGCCAGCCGCTACATCTCGGCGCACGGCGAGGAGATGCACGGCCGCCTCGGGGCCCGGTCGCCGTGGTGGCTGCCCGGGTCGGTCAGCAACCGGGTGGTCCACCGCCTGATCGACCGCTCCAGGTCGGTACTCGCCGAGATGGCCGCCGACCGTGGGCACCCGTTGCGGGTCCATCTGAGCGATTCGCTGGTGACGCTGGCCGCCAACCTGCAGTCCGATCCCCGCCTGCACGATCGGGGGGAGCAGCTCAAAGCCGAGCTTTTGTCCCAACCCACCATCCGGGAGCTGACCGCCACCCTTTGGTCCGAGGTCAAGGGCGAGCTGCGCGCCCAGTCGACCCAGCCCGGCTCCGAGCTGCGCCAACGGCTCGCCGCAGTCATCAGCCAGGCGGGACGGAGGGTGGCGACCGACCCCACCCTGGCCGCGGCGGTGGAGAGCGCCGCCGACGCCGCCCTGAAAGCGGGTCTGACCAGTTTTGACGAGGAGCTGGTGGGGCTGGTGACGGGCACCATCGCCCGCTGGAACGCCCGGGACACCGCCGACCGCCTCGAACTGCTCCTTGGCCCCGACCTCCAGTACATACGCATCAACGGCACGGTGGTCGGCGCCCTAGCCGGCCTGGTCCTCCACGCCGTTTCGTCGATCTGACCGTCGCCGCCCGCGCCGCCGCCCAGCGGTCGTGGTTTCAGCCGCCGGCGGCCCGAAACGTCTGGTGGAGCTCCCCTATGCCCTCGATGCGGCTGACCAGCCGGTCACCGGGGCGGAGGAACACCTGCGGGTCGCGTCCCATGCCCACCCCGGGCGGGGTGCCGGTGAAGATGACATCCCCGGGGAGGAGGGTCACTACCTGCGACAGGTAGGAGATCAGGTCGGGAACGGGAAAGATCATGTCCGAGGTGCGCGCCGCCTGCATCGGGGTGCCGTTGAGCTCGCAGCCGATGGCCAGGTCGTCGGGTGCCGCCAACTCATCCGGGGTGACCAGGAAGGGTCCCTGAGGAGCAAAACCTTGATGTGACTTGCCGAGCGAGTACTGGGGGGCCGGCCCGCTGCGCTGCAGCACCCGCTCCGAGAGGTCCTGCCCGACAGCCAGTCCGGCGACGTGGGACCACGCCTGGGCGGGGTCCACCCGCCGGGCCGTCCGACCGACGACCGCCACCAGTTCCGTCTCCCAGTCCACCTTGCCCTCGGGCAGCACCACGTCGCTCACCGGTCCGCTGAAGGCACTGACGAACTTGGTGAAAAAAAGGGGGCTCGGCGGCGCCTCGAAGCCGGATTCGGCGGCGTGGTCGCGGTAGTTGAGAGCGACGGCGAACACCTGTCGGGGGGTGGGCGAAGGCGGCCCGGACCGCTCCGCCGACCAGGGCTCGGTCGGGCCGTCGAGGGCGTCGCCGCCCCCCATGAAGGCTACGAAGTCATCCCATCGGTCGTAGACGGCCTGGGGTGATGGACCGAAGCGGCCACCTGTGGCCGTCTCTATGTCGAGTGCGGCCTCCGGGGCCACGACGAGCTTGGCCCGCCCGCCGAGGTTGGCGATCCTCATGCCGGTAACTGGAAACGACCCATGGATCGCACGCTACCGTCGGCGGGGGGCCCGCTTCGGATTTATCAGGCCGACTTGATGGCCGAAACGTCGAACTCCAGGGTGATCTTGTCGCTCACCAGGAGACCGCCGGCCTCGAGAGCCACGTTGAAGTTGACCCCCCAGTCCTTGCGGTTGATCTCGGTGCGGCCCTCCAGGCCGATGCGCTGGTTACCCCAGGGGTCCTGAACCGGGCCCGACAGCTCGAAGGGGATGGTGACGGGATGGGTCTGGCCCTTGATGGTGAGGTCTCCGGTGACCTTGTAGTTGCTCTCGTCGACTTTCTGGACCGACGTGCTGGCGAAGGTGATCTCGGGGTAGGTCTCCATGTCGAAGAAGTCGTTGCCGCGCAGGTGGCCGTCACGGTCGGCGTTGCCGGTGTCGATGCTCGCGGCCTTGATGTTGAGCTGAAGCTTCGACTGCGTCGGGTCGTCGGCGTCGAAGTAGCCGCTGCCTTCGAACTCGTTGAACGCGCCCCGCACCTTGGTGACCATGGCGTGACGGGCCACGAACCCGATCCGGGTGTGGGTCGGGTCGACGCTGTATTCGCCGGTCTGGACAGTCGTGTCGGGCATGTATGTGCTCCTTCTAGAGAGGTTTACCCCCCGTTCAACATCGTTGCATGCGCAACTATTCCCGGTTGGAGCCGGAGAAACCTAAGTTGAGTCCATGACCTATGAGCACGCCGCGGTCTTCGACCACCCGCTGGACCAGGTTTACGCCTGGCACGAGCGACCGGGGGCCATCCATCGGCTGACCCCGCCGTGGCAACCGGTACGGGTGGCGGCCGAGGCCACCTCGCTTCGCGACGGTCAGGCGGTGCTCGCGTTTCCTGGGGGCATCCGGTGGGTGGCCACGCACCGGCCCGACGGATACGAGGCCGGTCGGCGCTTCACCGACGAGTTGACCACCCCGGTGCTCTCACCCCTGCTCAGTTGGCGCCACACCCACTCCTTCGACGGGCTGGATGGCGCCCGAACCCGGGTCACCGACCGGGTCGATACCCGGGTACCGACCAGGCTGCTGCGCCCGATGTTCGCCTACCGCACCCGGCAGTTGGCCGGCGATCTGGCCAGCCATGCCCGGCTCAATCCCGACGGCCGGGTCCTGACGGTGGCCGTCACCGGCGCCAGCGGTCTGATCGGCACGGCTCTGTGCGCCTTCCTGACCACCGGCGGCCACCGGGTGGTGCGCCTGGCGCGCCAACCCGCCAACGGGGCCGGGCCGGTCGACGCCCGTCACTGGGACCCGTCGTCCCCCGCCGAGGATCTGCTCTCCGGGGTTGACGCAGTGGTGCACCTGGCCGGAGCCGGCATCGCCGGGCGGTTCAGCGAGAGCCACAAGCGGGACGTGCGCGACAGCCGGGTGACCCCGACCCGGCTCCTGGCCGAACTGGCCGGGCGCCACGGGGTGGCGACATTCGTATCGGCATCGGCCATCGGCTTCTACGGCGCTGACCGCGGCGACGAGGAGCTCACCGAGGACAGCGAGCGCGGCGACGGCTTCCTCGCCGATGTCGTCGCCGAGTGGGAGGAGGCCACGGCCCCCGCGGCGACAGCGGGAAGCCGGGTCGTCCTGGTCCGCACCGGCATCGTCCAGTCGCCCAACGGCGGAGCCCTGCACCTCCAGCGGCCTCTCTTCGAGGCCGGCCTCGGCGGCCGGCTCGGTGACGGTCGGCAGTGGACCGCCTGGATCGGGATCGACGACATGGTGGACATCTACCTGCGGGCCCTGCTCGACCCGGTCATGGAGGGCCCGGTCAATGCGGT
The DNA here is from genome assembly GCA_028876385.1 of Acidobacteriota bacterium. Classification (GTDB taxonomy): domain Bacteria; phylum Actinomycetota; class Acidimicrobiia; order Acidimicrobiales; family Palsa-688; genus JAKCDU01. The sequence goes on from JAGWSF010000065.1 coordinate 10,200, forward strand.
CGCCCCGGGTGTGGTGCGCAACTCCGAGTACACCAAGGCCCTGGCCCGGGTCCTGCATCGGCCGGCGCTGATACCGGTTCCGGCTTTTGGCCCGGCGCTGCTGCTCGGCCGGGAGGGTGCCTCCGAGGTGGCCCAGGCCAGCCAGCGGGTCCTGCCTTCCCGGTTGGCGGCGACCGGGCACCTGTTCCGCTGGCCCGACCTGGAGCCGGCCCTGGGCCACGTCCTCGGCCGGTTGGCCGAGGACGAGGGCCAGATTTGACCGACCCGGCCGGGCCGCCCACCAGAGTGGCCGACCTCACGACCCCGGCGCTGCTCGTGGACGCCGCCGTCCTCGAGGCCAACCTGGCCATGATGGCCGCGGTCCGTCCCGGGGCCGCCTTGCGCCCCCATGTGAAGGCCCACAAGTGCTCGGAGCTGGGCCGCCACCAGCGGGCCGTAGGCCACCCCGGGTTCACGTGCGCCACTCTGCGGGAGATGGAGGTCATGGCCCGCGCCGGGCTCGGAGACGACCTGCTCCTCGCCAACGAGGTGGTCGACGCTCGCCGCCTGTCGCCCCTGGTGGCCGCCGGTCACCGCATCTCGGTGGCCGTGGACTCGGAGGCGACCGTCGAGGCGGCCGCCTCGGCCGGCGTGCCCGAGGTACTCGTCGATGTCAATGTGGGCCTGCCCCGTTGCGGCTGCGACCCCGCCGACGCCGCCTGGATCGCCGACCTGGCCCGCCGGCGGGGGCTGGTGGTGCGGGGCGTCATGGGCTACGAGGGCCACGCCGTGGGCATCGAGGACCGGGTCCAACGCCAACTCCAGGTGGCAGCGGCCATGGCCGTCCTGGCCGAAGCCAGCGTCGAGGTCGGCGGCGAGGTCATATCGGCCGGCGGGACCGGCAGCTACGACCTGAACGACGTGGCCACCGAGATTCAGGCCGGCTCGTACGCGCTCATGGACACCGCCTACTCCAAGCTGGGGCTCGGCTTCGGAGCCGCCCTGTCGGTGCTTTCCACCGTGGTCTCGGTCAACCGGAACGGATGGGCCGTCGCCGACTGCGGGCTCAAGGCCCTCGGGATGGACCATGGCAACCCCGGCCTCCGCGGACCGTGGGCCGAAGGCCTGGTGTGGTTCTGCTCCGACGAGCACGTCACCTTCTCGCCTCCCGACGGCCGGCCCTTACCGGAGGTGGGCGCCCGGATCGAGTTGCTGCCGGCCCATGTGGATCCGACCGTCGCCTACCACGAGTGGCTCCACGTCGTGGACGCCGACCACGAGTCGGTGCTCGAATCCTGGCCGGTGGACATGCGCGGCTGGTAGCCGCCCCCCGCCGGTCCGACCCCTGCTACCGGATCAGCCTGGGACGCGGCGTCAGTCCTGACGGCTGTTCAGCCAGCGCTCGGCTTCGTCGGCCACCGACGAAGCCGGCGCCCCCAAGGGCGTCGGGAAAGGCTCGAGGGTGGCCCGACCGGCCGGGTCGTAGCCGAGACCGGCCGGAGTCGCCGGCTCCGCGGCAAGGCCGGGTCCCTCACTCGGAGGGAGGGGGTTGCGGCTCAGGCTGTGGAAGAGCACCAGGAGGCCCGGCACGACCAGCAGAGCGGCGAACATGTAGACAATCCCCACGCCGTCAGGCTACGCGCCCCGGTCGCGCTTTGCGAAACTTCCGCGAGGCGCCCGCCGTGCCCTCTGTCCTCGCCCGGCCCCGAGATACCGACCATTGACCAGGGATGCGCCGCCAAACCCCAGTGACCCCGGGCAGGGCCGCGGCCGGGGGGAAGGCCGGGGCCCCGCTCACCGGGGCGCACTGTTCTTTGACAACTCATTTCTACCCGTCCCCGATGGACGCACGGTTAAGACGGAATGAACAATCGGCGGCTTTTCGGCCAACCCGGCCACTACGAGCCGTCGACGGCTTCGATGAGCCTCCGGATCAGCTGGCGGGCGTCGTATTTACGCTCGAACGGTCCCCAGTACATCGAGGCCGACGCCCCCTTGCGGAAGCCCTCGGCGTCGAGGAGGATGCGCCGAAAGTGGTTGGGCACCAGAGCCTGGGCGGCCTGACCGGCTTCTGACTTGGAGTAAACCCGGCCGTTGACCGCACCGAGAGCCAGCCGGGCGGCCCCCAGGACCAGCGACGCCACCCCCCTCCTCATCACCATGGGGCCTCGAACCCGGCCGGCCAGGTCGGTGAGAGCGCCACGGCACCAGCGGCGGTACTCGGCCTCGTCAAAGGCCACCACGGGCCAGTCCGGCCCCCGGTAGGCGATGGCCTCCTCCCGGAGCAGCGCCCTGGTCAGGGGGGTCTCCAGCTCGGGCCAGGCGGCCGGATCACCGGGCGAGCCGTCGGCCAGATCATCCCACCCGGCGTGCCAGATGGCCGCCGGCCGTCGGGCCCGCTCGAGGCGGCGTTCGGCGCCGCTCAGGGACCGGGCCTCCGCCGCGGTGAGCGGCGGGTCGCAGACCACGACCAGATCAAGGTTGGACTGCCGGGCGCTGAAGTCCCCGAGGGCCAGTCCCCCGACCACGTACAGACCGGCCAGGCGGCCCGGCAGCGACGCCTCCAAGGCGTCGGCGTAGGGGGACAGGCGGTCGGAGGCGGCGACAGGGATCATCGGTGGTCCAGTATGGGGCCGTGGCCCACAGAATCGCGGTGATCGGGGGCGGAATCGTCGGCCTGGCCACCGCTACCGAGCTGTCCCACCGCCACCCGAGCGCGACGGTGACGGTCCTCGAGAAGGAGCTCGGCGTGGGTCGCCACCAAACGTCCCACAACAGCGGCGTGGTCCACGCCGGCCTGTACTACCCGGTCGGCTCCCTCAAGGCCCGGCTGTGCAGCCGCGGTCGGACCCTGCTCGAGGCGTTCTGTCGCGCCCGGGACCTCCCCTACGAGGAGTGCGGGAAGCTGGTCATCGCCTCCACCGCAGCCCAGGTGGCCCTTCTCGATTCCATCGAATCCCGGGCCCGGGCCAACGGCGTGCCCGACCTGCGTCGACTCGATCGGCGATCCCTCCTCGGCGTCGAGCCCGCAGCGGCCGGGGTGGCGGCCCTGCACTCCCCCCGCACAGCCATCACCGACTTTGCCGCGGTGGCCGGGGCGCTGGCCCACGGGTTGGAGGTACGTACCGGGTTCGAGGTGCAGGCGGTGCGGGCCCACGGCTCCGGCGTGGTGATCACCGGGACG
>JAGWSF010000007.1 GCA_028876385.1 Acidobacteriota bacterium
CGACCGGGACGCGCTGGTCTCCATGTTCACCGGTCGTATCAGCCGGGAGTGGGCCGCCCGACACGCCCGGGCCTGGCTGGACGAGAAGGACTGAGGCCGGGCCCCACCGCCGGTCCCCGGCACGACCCTTACGGCGCTGCTGGCGCCGCGGGGGTCACCACGGACCGGTGCCGGTGTCCTGACCGCGCGGCAGCTGGTCGGGATCCCAGCCGAGCAGCCTCACCGCCGCCGTGCACGCGTACCTGTCGGTCATGCCGTCCACGTAGGCGACCGCGGCCAGCAGCGGGTCGTCGGCCAGCGGCTCGGAGGCCATGGCTTCGGGGCGCTCGCTCAGGTGCTCCACCAGGGCGCGCAGCAGCGCCACCACGGTCCGGCCCTGGGCCACCGACTCGGGGCGCAGATAGATGCGCTCATGGTTGAAGGCTCGCAGCGCGGCGAGGGCTTCGCCCATCGGCTCGGACATGCCGATGAGACCGGTGGTGGTGACCGTCGCCACGATGTCGGTGATGAACGCGTGCAGCTGGCTCGAGCGGTCCGACCCGCACCGCTCGACCACTGCGGGGGGAAGCTCGCCCGGTGAGACCAGCCCGGTGGCGGCGGCGTCCTCGAGATCGTGGGCGCAGTAGGCCACCCGGTCGGCCAGCCCGACCACCTGGCCCTCAGGGGTCGAAGGCGCCGGCCTCGACCACGAGTGGTTGCGGATCCCGTCGAGGGTCTCTCGGCAGAGGTTGAGCGGAGCGGCGGTGACGTCTGCGCCCCACACGGCGTGGTCGAAGCCGGGCACGAACACCGAGAAGGCGTCCTCGGAGGCGTGGCCCCCAGGGCCGTGACCGCAGTCATGGCCGAGGGCGATGGCCTCGGTCAGGGCCACGTTGAGCCGGCACGCCCGGGCGATGGCGACGGCCACCTGGGCCACCTCGAGGGCGTGGGTGAGTCGGGTGCGCTGGTGATCGGCGGGGAAGATGAACACCTGGGTCTTGCCGGCCAGGCGTCGGAACGCCGCGGAGTGGAGGATGCGGTCGCGGTCCTGCTCGAAGCAGGTGCGCAGCGCGTCGGGCTCCTCCTCCACGGCCCGCCGGCCGGGCTGCGGGCCCGAACGGGTCGCCCCCTCGGCCAGGTACTCGTCCTCTTCGGCCTGGCGGGCCGGGCGGTCGAGCGCAGCGGCGACGCCGACCCGGACCCGGTCGTCGTCGCGATGGGCCTGGCGGACGGCCGACGCCACCTGCCGGTGGCCGGACATGGTGGCCGCCCATCTCTCGGCTCGCTCCACCGACACGCTGCCAAGCTAGCGGGGGGCAGTGACTACGGGCGCGGACGGCGGGGACGGCGAGCCGGTTGGAGGGCAAGGGGCGCCTACGATGGTGCGGTCAGAGACGATGATCGAGGGAGAGTCCACGTGGACGTGCGTATCGGTGTGGTGCAGTCGCCCAAGGAGATAGAGGTCGAGCTGCCCGAGGGTACCGAGGCCGACAGGATCACCGCTCAGGTGGAAGAGGTCCTCGGATCGGAAACGGCGGTGCTGTGGCTTACCGACCGCAAGGGGCGTCGTATAGGGGTGCCCGCCGCCCGTATCGCCTATATCGAGCTCAACACGGCGACTGACGAGAGGCGGGTCGGATTCGGCGCCGCGGTGCGTGGCTGACCTTCTGGACCGAAAGCTGGTCTTCGTCACCGGCAAGGGCGGGGTCGGCAAGACGACCATCGCCGCCGCCCTGGCGTGGCTGGCCGCCGAGCGGGGCAAGAAGACCCTGGTGTGCGAGATCGACGCCAAGGGCGATCTGGCCTCGTTCTACGAGACGGGCCCGACCCGTTTCCAAGAGCGCGAGGTGGCACCGCGGCTGTGGGCCATGTCCATGGACACCGAAGCCTCGCTGAAGCAGTACCTGTCGCTGCAGCTCAAGCTTCCCCTGGTCTCGCGTGTGGGCCCACTGGCCAAGATGTTCGACTTCGTGGCCTCGGCCGCGCCGGGGGTCAAGGAGATCGTCACCGTCGGCAAGCTCTGCTGGGAGGTGCGCGAGCGCCACTACGACCTGATCGTCGCCGACGCCTCGGCGAGCGGGCATGTCGTCAGCCAGCTGGCTGCCCCGCAGGCAATAAACGAGCTGGTGCAGGTCGGCCTGGTCCGCCAGCAGACGGGCTGGATGCTCGACATCCTGGGCGATGCCCGCACCACCGGCGTGGTGGTGGTGGCCACCCCGGCTGAGATGCCGGTGAGCGAGACCCTCGAGCTCACCGACGCGCTGCAGCGGGAGACCAATGTGGATCTGGCCGCGGTGGTGGTCAACCGGGTGCTACCGGAGCTGTTCGGGCGGGGCGAGGAGGAGGTGTTCGAGCGGCTGGCCGCCGACTCGGGGGCACCGGCGCGCCGGGGCCTGGAGGAGCGCCTGGGGGGACCGATCGACCCGCTGCTCGAGGCGGCCCGGTTGACGGTGAGCATGCGGCGGTCCCGTACCGAGCACCTGGAACGGTTACGGGAGGCCGTCGATCCGGCCATACCCATGCTGTACATGCCCTACCTGTTCTTCCGGGCCCAGGGCCTGCGCGCCACCCATCAGATCGCCGACGCCCTATCGGCCGAGCTGGGTTACTGAGTGCGAGCCATGACGTTCGAGCCCACGCCCGCCTCAGAAGCCGGGGCGTCCCCGCCCCGATGGGCGCCGGTCGAGCGGCGCCGCTCCGGGAACGGTGACGGCTGATGGCCGGCACCGGACTCGAGGAACTGGTGTCGTCCAAAGAGATCGTCATCGCGTGCGGCTCCGGAGGGGTGGGCAAGACCACGACGGCCGCGGCGATCGCGGCCATGGCCGCCGTCCGTCACCGGGGCAAGGTGCTGGTGGTGACCGTCGATCCGGCCCGCCGCCTGGCCGGCGCTCTCGGCCTGCAGGGTTTTGGCAACGACGTCAAGCAGGTGGACGCCGCGGCCTTCGCCGGTACGGGAGTCAAGCCCCGCGGCGAGTTGTGGGCGGCCATGCTCGACACCAAGCAGAGCTGGGACGACCTGGTGCGCCGGCACGCCCCCGATCCCGACACCGAGCAGAGGATCCTCTCCAACCCCCTGTACCAGAACATCTCGGGCAAGTTCGTCCAGAGCCACGACTACATCGCGATGGAGAGGCTCTACGAGATCCACTCGAGCGGTGACTTCGACCTGATCGTGGTGGACACCCCGCCCACCCGAAACGCCATCGACTTCATCGAAGCGCCCCGCCGGATGGCCGAATTCTTCTCGTCCAAGCTGCTCCGGCTGCTGATCGCCCCCTACCGCAGCCGCATGGTCAACCTGGCCTCCAAACCGTTCTACCAGGTCGCCGACCGGGTCCTCGGCTCGCAGTTCCTGGAGGACATCGCCGAGTTCTTCATCCTCTTCCAGACCATGTACGACGGCTTCGTGGAGAGGGCCACGGCGGTGGAGCGTCTCCTCCGGGACAAGAGGACGACCTTCGTGGTGGTGAGCACCCTCGAGGGGGCACCCGTCCGGGAGGCCGAGTTCTTCATCGAGGTGCTCACGGCCAAGCGTTTCCACCTCGGGGCCCTGGTGCTCAACAAGGTCCTCCCCGACTACCTTCTCGACGAGGAAGCCGAGGAGCGGGCTGCCCGGCTCTGCGACGAGGCCCCGGCCGTAGCCCGCGCCGGCGATCTGGCCGCTTCCCTGGCCACCGAGGCCGACCAACTCGAGCGGGTGCTGGCCGAGGTGGCCGCCAACTTCAGGAATTTCGCCAGGGTGGCCCGGCGTGAGGCCGGGTTGAAACGCGACCTGCGCAGCTCGCCCGAGGTGGTGGCGACGGTCCCCGAGTTCGAAGGCGACATCCACGACCTGGCCGGATTGCTGCGCCTCGGCGAGCGGATCTGGGGCCAGTAGTGGCCACCCTGGCGGAGCTCGTCTCCGAGCACACCAACCTCGACGAGATGGTGATCACCCACCTCCAGCGCCTGGTCGCGGGATGGGGGGTGCTGTCGGACCTGTGCTTCGCCGACCTGCTGCTGTTCGTGCCCGTCATGGAGTCCAAGGAGTCGTTCGTGGTCGTCGGCCAGGTCCGACCGACCACTTCCCAGACGTTGCATCTCGACGACCTCGTCGGCCATGTCGTCGACACCGACGAACGCCAGATCGTGGCCCGGGCGTGGGCCCTCGGCAGTGTCGTCGAGGACGAGGTCCGCATCGCCAGTCGCAGCGAGCAGGCCCGCCTGGTGTGCATCCCGGTCCGCTGGCAAGGGGAGCTGGTCGCCGTAATGACCCGCGAGTCGGCGCTGACCGTGGGACGGCGGCCGGGGGTGATGGAGCGGGTCTACGTCGAGGTCTTCGACCGGCTGGCCCGGATGATCTCCCGCGGGGAGTACCCCTTCCCGGTGGACGAGAGCCACGTCACCGAGACCCCACGCGTCGGTGACGGGGTGCTGGTGCTCGACGCCAGCGCCCGGGTCGAGTACGCCTCGCCCAACGCGGTCAACGCGCTGCACCGCCTCGGGCTCTACGCCGGCATCGACGGCTTGCGCCTCGACGAGGCCGGCTTGGAGCAGATGGCCGTGTCACTCGCCTATCAGACCCATCTGCCGCAGGTGGAAGAGGCGGGGGCGGGAGAAATCTCGGTGATCATCCGTTGCGTGCCCCTGCTCGACCAGGGCGCGGTGACCGGCGCCTTCGTGCTTCTGCGGGACGTCAGCGATCTGCGGCGCCGGGACCGGCTGCTCCTGTCCAAGGACGCCGCCATCCGGGAGGTGCACCACCGGGTGAAGAACAACCTGCAGACCATCTCGTCGCTCCTGCGCATCCAGGCCCGGCGGGTGGCCGTAGGCGAGGCCCGGCACGCCCTCGAGGAGTCCGAGCGGCGGGTGCGGTCCATCGCCCTGGTCCACGAAATCCTGTCGCGCGATACCACCGACGAGGTGGACTTCAACGACATTCTTCCCTCCCTGGTGCGCATGGCCGAGGACATGGGCACCTCCGAGCGGCCCGTGCGAATCAGTTACCGGGGGGAGGCCGGCCGCCTCCAGGCGTCGGTGGCCACGCCTCTAGCGGTCGTCCTCAACGAGCTGCTCCAAAACGCCGCCGAGCACGCCTGCCCGGGTGGGGCCGACGACTCCGGCGAGGGGCCGGGGGCGCCGGCCGTGCTGCACGTCGATGTAAGTCTCCACCGGCACGACCTGGAGCTGCGCGTCGTCGTTCGCGACGACGGGGTCGGGTTCCCGCCCGGCTTCGCCATCGCCCAGACCACCACCCTGGGTCTGTCCATCGTGCGGGACCTGGTGGGATCGCAGCTGGGGGGCACCATCGCGGTGCGCTCCGACGGTGGTGCGGTGGTGGAGCTGTCCATTCCGGTCGCCCATGTGAGCGACGACCTGGCCCGCCTCTAGGGGCCGGCTGGACGCGACGACGCCCGGCCGGGTGGGCCGGGCGTCACGTGATCAGACAGATACGGGTCGGCTGGGCCAGGGCTACCGACGATTGTGGGCGTCAGGCGACTGTGGGCGTCAGGCGGTCAGGAAGCGCGCCGCTGGGCGGCCAGCCACGCCTTGCGCAGCTTGCGCCGCTCGTCCTCGGAGGTGCCTCCCCAAATCCCCGATTCCTGGTTGGTGGCCAGAGCGAACTCGAGGCACGAACGCTGCGCCTCGCACTGGAAGCAGACCGACTTGGCCGACTCGATCTGCTCGATGGCCGGTCCCGTACTGCCGATGGGAAAGAACAGGTCGGGGTCGGTGTCGCGGCAGGCGGCCTGGTCCCGCCAGTCGCCGACGTCCCACTCGATACTGCGGCTCCAGGTGAGCGCCACTCGCACAGCCTTTCCGGGGGAGATTGTGAAAAGAATCACGTGACCTGTAACGCCGGAACGTGCGTTCAGGTACGCGGGGATTCAGAGTAAGTCCCACTAGAGGACGAATCAAGGCTTTCGGCCAGCAAATTTCAACCTCCCGTAACGTGCCCGTCACATTCGCCGGGCTGCGCCCCCAGACACGGGGGTGGTCAACCGGATGGTGGGGAAGGGGTGCCGGGCCGGACCAGTCGGAGACTGTCGGGTTCCCAGCTGAAGTGCAGGGTGGAGCTGTCGCCGAGCGGTTCGCCGTCCATCTGGTGGGGCACCTGGTCGCGCGCCGTGACGACGGCGTCGACCACCCCGGGGACCACCAGGCTGCGCCGCCCGTGCGGCGGCCGGCCGTCGGCCGGGGTGCGCAGCGCCGCCGCCCCCATACCCACGACGGTGAGCGCGCCGATCGAGCGCAGCACCACCGCGGTGAGCGGCGAGTGCAGGTCGGTACCGGGGGCCAGGTTGAAGGGCCGCTCGCCGACGAAGGTGTACGGATTGCTGTTCATGATGATGGCGAAGTAGCCGTCCTCGACGACCACCTCCTCGCCGTCGACGCGCGTCAGCTTCACCGAGAAGTGGGGATGGTGGCGGTCGTAGCCGAACCCCCAGGTCCGCAGGCCGCAGTAGGCGAAGAAGGCGTGGCCCAGGTAGCGCTTGAGGGCGGCCCGCTTCTCCACCATCGACACCACCGCGGCGTCGAAACCGATGCCGACATGGAACAGGAAGCGCCGTCCGTTGGCGTTACCGAGACCCACCCGGTCGATCCCGCCGGGACCGCCGCCGAGGGCCGCGAGCAGCTCCCCGGTCGCCTCGATGGGGTCGTTGGTCATGCCTATGGTCCGGGCGAAGACGTTGGTGGAGCCGCCGGGCAGGACCCCGAGAGCGGTGTCGGTGCCGGCCAGCCCGTTGGCCGCCTCGTTGAAGGTGCCGTCCCCGCCGAGCACGATGACCGCGTCGGTGCCCTTGGCCGCGGCACCCTGGGCCAGGCGGGTGGCGTGGCCGGGGCGGCTGGTCTCGGCCACCGACACGTCGTGGTCGGCGGCCAGGGACTTCTGGATCACGACCCGGGCCCGGGCGGTCACCGACGAGGCCGAGGCGTTGACGATCAGCAGCAGCCGCAAGACCGGCCCGTCAACCGTCCTCGGCGGTGGGGTTGGCCACCGCCCGCATCTGGGCCACGCTGCGGGTCAGCAGCCGGGAGACCTGCATCTGGGAGATCCCCAGGCGCCGGGCTATCTCCGACTGGGTCAGACCCTCGAAGAAGCGCAGGTGGACTATCTGGCGCTGGCGCAACGGAAGCTGCTCGAGCATCGGCGTGAGTATGGCCCGCTGCTCGGCGCGAGCCAGCTCCTCGTCCTCGCGGCCCATGCTCTCCCCGACCGAGTCGCCCTCCCCGTCGCCGCGGGGGGCGTCGAGAGAGGCGAAGCGGTAGGCCTGGCCGGCCTCCAGGGCCTCCAGCACGTCCTCCTCCGAAGCCTCTATCTCGGCGGCCAGCTCGGCGATGGTGGGGGAGCGCCCGAGCTCCTGACCCAGCGCGTCCACCACCCGGCTCAGGCTGAGATACAGCTCCTGCATGCGGCGCGGGGCCCGCACCGCCCAGCCCTTGTCCCGCAGGTAGCGCTTCAGCTCGCCGACGATGGTCGTCGTGGCGTAGGTCGAGAACTCGATGTTCAGCGAGGGGTCGAAGCGCTCCACCGCCTTGAGCAGTCCGAGAGCCGCCACCTGGGTGAGGTCCTCGAGGGGCTGGCCCCGGTTGGCGAAGCGGCGGGCCAGGTAGGCGGCCAGGCCCATGTGGGCCCCGACCAACTGGTCACGCAGGGCCACGTCACGGGTCCGGGCGAACTCGACGAAGGTCGCCCTGAGCGACTCCCGGTCAGTCGCCACTGACAGGGGCGTCTGAGTGGCGACGCTTCACCAGTCGGAAGCGGGGACCTTCCGGACCCGAGGTGAGCTGGTGCTCGTCGACCAGGGCGCTGAGTATCACCCTGGACAGGTCGGTGAGGCCGATAGGGATGATGTCCTCCAAGAAGCGCCCCTGACCGGCGACCTCCAGGCTGCTGTCCCCGACGGTGTAGACCAGCTCCACGGTCCCGTGGCGTCCCGTCGGACCGGTGAGGCCGAAGCACAGCTCGTCGATGGCCAGGCGGAGGTCCTCGATCTCGTCGTAGCTGAAGCCGAGCCGTCCCGCCAGGCCGGCGGCGGTGACCCTGGCCAGCCGCAGGAACTCCGGTCGGGCCGGCACCACCAGGCGGACTTCGTCAGCTTCAGTCACTGTCGAGGGACCGTACCACCCCGTACCACCCCGTCCCACCCCTCCAGGCACCCTGGGCGGGAGCGCTCAAGTGGCGAATAGGAGCCTGCTTGAAGGAAAATGGATCTCATGAACGTTGTCGTCTGCGTCAAGCAGATCCCCGATGGGGACCAATCGACTTACAAACTGGACCCTACCTCGCACAACCTGGTTCGCGACGGGAAGCTGATCCTCGATGATTCGGATTCCTACGGCGTCGAGATGGGGCTCCAGCTCGCCGAGCAGGCCGGCGGGGGCGAGGTGACCCTGGTATCCATGGCGCCCAACTCCGAGACCAGCGGGCTCCGAACCGCACTGGCCATGGGCGCGGCCCGGGCCATCCTGGTCAGCGATGCGGCTCTGGCCGGTAGCGACGCGCTGAGCACGGCCAAGGTCCTCGCCGCGGCCATCAAGCGAGCCGCACCCGACCTGGTCATCACCGCCACCGAGTCGAGCGACGGCTACACCGGCACCATCCCGGTACAGATCGCCGAGCTCCTCGGTATGCCCTCGGTCACCTTCTCCAAGAAGGTGACCGTCAACGGGGACAAGGTCACCGTGGAGCGCCAGACCGAGGAGGGATACGACGAGGTCGAGGTACCGCTCCCGGCGGTGATCAGCGTCACCGCCGGGGTGGTCGAGCCCCGCTACCCGTCGTTCAAGGGCATCATGGCCGCCAAGGGCAAGCCGGTGGAAGAGCTGAAGGTCGCCGACCTGGGCCTCGACGCCACCTCGGTGGGCGCCGCCGGCGCCGGCCAGGAGGTCACCAGCGTGGTCCCGGCCGAAGCCCGCAAGGCGGGCGAGATCGTCGTCGACGAGGGCGACGCCTACCAGCAGATCATCAACTACCTCGAGCAGCTCAAGGTTATCTGAGCCCGCGCCTCACAGAACGGAAGCGAACATAGATATGGCACTCAATTCAGTCTGGGTAGTGGTTGACCGTTCCGGTGACAAGGTGGCTTCGGTCGCCTTCGAGCTGCTTACCAAGGCCCACCAAGTCGCCGGTTCGGTGGAGGCGATCACCTGGGGCGACGCCTCTGGCATCGCCGACCAGGTGGGAGCGCACGGAGCCAGCGCCATCCACACCGTCGGCGACCTCGGTGGCGGCCTGCCGGGCCCGGCGGTGGCCGCGGCCATCGCCGCCCGCATCGCCGCCGGTTCGGCTCCCGACGCCATCTTCCTGGCCCAGAGCTACAACGGCCGTGACATCGCCGGGCGCCTGTCGGCGCGTATCGACCGCCCCGTGCTCACCAACGTCGTCAACCTGAGCGACGACGGCCTGGCCACCGAGCACGCCATCTTCGGCGGCACCGAGATCCTGAACGCCCGATTCACCGGCTCCGGCCCGGCGATCTACGTGATCCGGGCCAAGTCCTTCGCTCCGGAGGAGTCGGGCGGCGCGGCGGCCGCTGTCGACACCTGGGAGGTCCCCGATCTCGGAGCGGCGGGCGCCGCCCGTGTCCTGTCCTCCCACGCCGAGGAGACCGAGGGTCCCAAGCTGGACGAGGCGGCCGTGGTCGTCTCCGGCGGCCGGGGCCTCGGTGACGCCGACAGCTACAAGCTGATCGTGGATCTGGCCAAGCTGCTCAAGGGCGCCCCCGGAGCGTCGCGGGCCATCGTCGACGCCGGATGGGTCCCCTACTCCCACCAGGTCGGCCAGACCGGCAAGACGGTCAAGCCCACGGTGTACATCGCCTGCGGGATATCGGGCGCCACCCAGCACATGGTCGGCATGAAGAGCGCCAAGAACATCATCGCCGTCAACAAGGATCAGGAGGCTCCGATCTTCGCCATCTCCGACCTCGGGATCGTCGGTGACGTCAAGAAGGTGCTGCCGCAGCTGATCGAGGCCCTGCAGAAGCGGGGCTGACCTCCCGGCTCCTATACGAGGGGCCAGGGGTAGGGATGGTCGGTCCGCGGTTCGGGTAAGCGCGGATCGTCGAGAAGGTGCCGGGCTCTCCTCAGGAGGGCCCGGCACTCGTCGTGATGGAGCAGGCGCCCCAGACTTTCGGGAAGGCCCCCCTCGACCAGGCGGGCCACATCGGCCAGATCGTCACCCTCTACGCACTCACCGGCGAAGTCCCAAATCACCGTCCGGAGTTTCTCCTGGACGTGGAAGCACAGCCCGTGGTCGATGCCCCATATCCTCCCCGCGGCGTCGATGAGGCAGTGACCGCCCTTGCGATCGGCGTTGTTGGCCACGGCGTCGAAGGTCGCCATCCGCTTGAGGGCCCGGTGGTGGGCCTCCACCTCGAGGAGGGTGAAGTAGTGCTGCTCGAAGTCGGCCTGCACGAACAGCTGGAGCGATCCGGGGCCGAGCGGACCGTCGGCGAGCTCCACCGTCGGTGGCACGACCGACCAGCCGAGCGCCTCGGACAGCTCGTAGGCGGCGACCTCCCGCCGGTACAGACCGTCGGGGAAGTCCCAAAGGGGCCGCTCCCCTCGCCCCGGCTTGTAGATGGCCGTCACGGGCTCGGCGCCGTCGGCCCCGCCGGCGACGGTCACGAGGAAGGTGTTGTTGCTGCTCCACGGCATCCGGCCCTCGATCTCGATGGCGCCGGAGGTCAGCAGCTCGATCAGTTCGGCTTGTGACCGTTGGTTCTCGGGCAAGAGTGGCCTTCTGGGTTCATGGGGCGCCCGCACAGGGGGCAGGTGGGCCGCCCGGCGCCCACCAGTTCGGCTCCGACCCTCACGATCTGCGCAGCCGAATCCCTGGTGATCCCGATGCGGGCGGCGCCCCGGTCGGGGTCGCCGGGGCCCTCCGAGGCTAGAACCGCGGCCAGATCGTCGTCCTCGTCGGCGTCATCCTCGTCGTCGGCGGCCGAGACCTCCTGGGCCAGGATGACGATGCGGTCCGCGGAGCTGTCGTAGGCCAGCTGGATGCTGCCGACGGGCCATTCAGCCAACACCGGCTCGGCCAGCTCGGGGGAAGCCTGCCGCGACGGGTCGGGGGTCGGCAGGTCGGCGAGTATCTCGGCCAGGAACTGGGCGATGGCAGCCACCTGCTGCTTCTCGAGCTTCAGGGTGAGCAGCTGGCTGTCCTGGCGGGCCTGGAGGTAGAACGTCCGCTGCCCCGGCTCGCCGACGGCGCCCACCGTCGCCCATTCGGCTTCGGGGAGGTCGAAGGAGCGGCTCATGACGGCACCAGATCGGTCAGGTCCGAGGTGGAGTTGACGGCGAGGACGGTCGGGCCGACCGAACCGTAGGAGATGGCGGTCACCGAGCAGGGGGAGATGACGATGCGCTGGAACAGATCGAGGTGCGAACCGAGCGCATCGGCCACCGCCGCCTTTATGGGATCGGCATGGGAAACCGCCACGATGGTCTGCCCGACGTGGCCGCGGCACAACTCGGCGATGGTGTCGACCATCCGGGCCTGCATCGCCGTGAACGACTCTCCGGAGGGGAAGCGGAAACCGCTCGGATAGCGCTGCACCGTCGTCCACTCGGGGCGCTTCATCAGGTCCTTCAGCTCGGCGCCGGTCCACTCACCGAAGTCGCACTCGATCAGGCCCTTGTGGGTCTGCACCTTCAGGCCGAGCTCCCGGGCGATGGGAGCCGCCGTCTCGCGGGTCCGCTCCAGCGGCGAGGCGTAGACCGCAGCGATCCCGGCCCGACCAGGGGAGTCCCCGCCGCCACCCAGGCGCCGGGCGTCGCCGCCGGTGCCCCGACGGGGCGCGGGGCGGGCGGCCGCCGCCTCCGACCAGCGGAGCAGCCTGCGGGCCACGGCCGAAGCCTGCTCCTGGCCGGTCTCGGCGAGGTGGAGCCCGGGGGCTCGCCCCGGCAGGACCTTGCCGGTGGTCGGGGTGGTGCCGTGGCGGACCAGCAGCACCAGGGTCGGTGGCGGAGCGGCTGGCTTCGGGCGGGCACGGCTGGCAGGGCTCTTGGCGGCGGGCGTCGTTGGCATTGCTGGCGATCAACCTAGTGTCTGACAGATGCGGTTCGGTTTAGAACCTCGGTCCGGTGAGACGGGCGGCCCCCGGCCCGACGCGCCGGGCACCCGGGGGGCGGCTGACTCCCTGGCCGAACTGGGACGCCAGATCGAGTCGTGCCGGGCCTGCCCCCGCCTGGTCGCCTGGCGGGAGGAGGTCGCGGCGACCCGGCGGGCCGCATTCCGCGACGAGGAGTACTGGGGCCGGCCGGTGTCGGGCTTCGGCGATCCGGGAGCCCCCATCGCGGTGGTCGGTCTGGCCCCCGCCGCCCACGGCGCCAACCGCACCGGCCGTATCTTCACCGGGGACCGCTCGGGCGACTGGCTGTTCGGCTCCATGCACCGGATGGGACTGGCCAACCAGCCGGTGTCGGTTTCGCGCTCTGACGGGCTGCGACTATCGGGGGTGTGGGTGACCGCCGCCGTGCGCTGCGCCCCTCCCGCCAACCGGCCGTCACCCGACGAGCGGGACCGCTGCGAGCCGTTCCTGCGGCGCGAGCTGGATCTGATCGGTCCGCTGCGGGTCCTGGTCGTGCTGGGCCAGTTCGCCTATGACGTCACCTGCCGGATGCTCGGCGTGCGGCCCCGGCCGCGATTCGGTCACGGGGTGATCGTCGACGGGCCCGGCGATTTATCGATCGTGTGCTCCTACCATCCGAGCCAGCAGAACACCTTCACCGGAAAGCTGACCGAGGCCATGACCGACGCGGTCTTCGCCCAAGCGATGGACCTGGCGGGCCTCGGGCCGGCGATGTACCCAGGCGGCCTCGGGCCGGGGGCCGATGCCTGAACTGCCCGAAGTGGAGCGTTACCGCCAACTGGCCGAGAGGGCCGCGCTGGGGCGCCACATAGTCGGCGTCGAGGCCTCCGACGCGTGGTACCTCAAGCGGGGTCTGACTGCGGAGGAGGTGGTCTCGACCCTGGTCGGGGAGACCTTCGTGGCGGCCCGGCGCCGAGGCAAGCTGATGATCCTGGACCTGGCCGGAGACGGCTCAGCGGTCCTCGGCCTGCGCTTCGGTATGAGCGGCCGGTTGGTGGTCGACGGGGCGGTCGGCGTCGACCGCCTGCTTCACGGCCGGGCCGCGCCGGAGCACCGCTACGACCGCTTCAGGGTGGATTTCGCCGACGGCGGGAGCTTGTCGATGAGCGACCCGCGCCGCCTCGGTGGGGTGGAGCTCGACCCGGACCTGTCACGGATGGGTCCCGACGCCCTCGGTCTGACGGTGGCGGAGTTGCGCCGGGCCCTCGAGGGGGCCCAGGTGGCCCTCAAGGCCCGGCTCCTCGATCAGTCCCGCATCGCCGGCATCGGCAACCTGATAGCCGACGAGGTGCTCTGGCGGGCCGGTCTGTCGCCCTTGCGACCGGCGGGGGGTCTCGGGGCCGCCGCCGTCCGGCGCCTGCACCTCCACCTGACCTCGGGGCTGGCCGAACTGGTCGCCCGCGGCGGCTCGCACACCGGCGACCTCATGGTCGAACGCCGGCCCGGGGGCCTCTGCCCACGGGACGCGACGCCCCTTCGGCGGGCGACGGTCGGCGGGCGGACCACCTGGTGGTGCCCACGCCACCAGAAGTAGGCGGCCCCGTCACGAAGCCGAAAGCTGCGGTTGGCCCCTGAGGGCGGGGCTGCGCAGGAGGACCACGGCGAGCACCGCGGCTATCGCCGTGCAGAGCGCGGCGCCGGCGAAGACGGTGTGCAGCTCGCTCAGGATGGCCCGGGTGCTCGCGGCGTCGTAGGCCGGGCAGGTCTCGGGATGGGTCGGGCAGAGGGCCAGCGGGGAGCCGATCCGAGCCGACGCCTGGTAGAAGCGGTGCAACCCCACGGCGGTCAGGGCCGAAAGTCCGGCCAACATCCCTATGGTGCGGGCCACTACGGCCAGGGCTCCGGCCAGGGCGTGATGGCGTGCCTCGACCGAGCCGAGTACGGCCACGTTCACCGGAGCGATCACCAAGCCGAAACCCAGCCCGCAGATCACCAGTTCGATGTCGCTGTAGCGGGGCCCGCCGCCCAGCGCCGTCGCCGACCACGAGGTCATGGCGATGAACGCCGCGGTGGCGATGACCAGGCCGCCGGCGGCCACGTACGCGGCCCGGCTCCGGTCGCGGCAAAGTGCTCCGCCGGCCACCGCCCCCAGCGGAACGGCGACGAGGAAGCGCAGCAGCACCAGTGCGGCGGAGGTCTCCGAGTTCGGGTAGACCGTCGAACGGGCGAAGAGGGGGACGTCGACGAGAGCGGCCATCAGCCCCCCGCCGAGAGCCAGGTTGACGAGGAAGCCACCCCAGGCCGGCCGGCGGGCGAAGGCGCCGGGCTGGATGAGCGGGGCGGCCGCCCGGCGCTGACGCCACCAGAAGGCCAGGGCGAGCACCGCCGCCAGTGGCACCACGAGCGGGGCGCTCGACGCGACGATCTGCCGGCTGGGGTCGGCGGTCGAGAAGATGATCACGATGCAGGCCAGGACCCCGGCCAGCAGGGCGGCTCCGGGAAGATCCGAGCGGGCGAGCAGCGCCGGGGCCCGGCGCAGCGGGGCCACCGGGCGGATACCGGCCGGCTCGATGATCTCCCACCCGGCGGCGGCCACCAGGCAACCGAAGGCGATGAGAACGACGGGTGTCGAGAATGAGGCCCACTGCCCGCTGACCATCGGGTTGTACAGCTGACCCCACGATGCACTGGTGGCCAAACTGGCCGGCGCGTCCAGTCCGACCATCAAGATGGCCACTCCGATGAGACCGAGCATCGGTCCCACCAGGTCCCGGCGGGGCCGCCCGACGTCGCCCCCTCGGCGGTCACCGGGGGCGGCCCTGTCGACGGAGGACCCGGACCCCGTGGCGTCGGGTTCGCCGGTACGATCCGAGCGGGCGATCCACCAGAGCCCGGCGGCGAGGACCGCGGTGACCGGCACGTTCACCCAGAAGATGGCCCGCCAGGCGGCCACCGCTACCACCCCGGCACCGTAGAGCGGGCCGACGACGCTACCCAGCTCCTGCAGGCCGCCCACCACCCCGAGGGCGGTGCCTCGCTCGTCGGGTGGCCAGCGGGCTGCGACCATGGCCAGCGTGACCGGCACCAGGCCGCCGCCGCCGATGCCCTGCACCGCCCGACCGAGGACCACCACCGGGAGGGTGTGGGCGGTGGCGGTGACCACCGAGCCGGTGGCGAAGGCGCCGAGGCACCACGCCAACGTGGGTGCCGTGCCGGCCAGGTCGGCGATGCGGCCGATCAACGGCAGGACCGCGGTGTAGCCGAGCAGGAAGCCGGAGATGATCGGCGTGGCCCTCTGAAGGCGGTCGAGACCGAGGCCCACCCCGTTCATGATGTTGGGCAGGACGACCACCACCACGTAGGTGTCGGCGGCGGCCAGCAGGACCGCCACGCAGGCCAGGGCCAGGCGGCGACGATCGGCGGCGGTCACCTTCGCCGCGCTGACCACCTGGCCCGAGTCCCCCACCGTCGGCGACCTGCGGATGGGCATGGTTTGGTCGGGGAGGGTCAGGAGGCGGCCGGAAGCGTGATGCTCACGTGCTCGCCGTAGTTGCTGAGGGTCACCACGTAGGTGCTGTTGGACGTGGCGCTGGTGAAGGGTCCAGTTAGCGTCACCGTCCGCAGCTGGTAGCTCTTGGGGTTGATGGCCACGGTGAGCTGCACCGGCTTGGACGGGTTGATGTCGGGGATCACCGGGACGGCGGAGCCGGGAACCGAGTAGGAGACCGTCTCCAGCAGCTCCCCCGACTGACGGACGCTCCGCCCCAGGGTAGGGGCCTGAGCGAGGGTAAGCAGCCGGGTCAGACCCTGAGCCGGGTCGAGCAGGACCGCCGGGTTCTTGAGCCCGAAGCTGGCCGGGTCGGTCTTGGTGTAGTGGCCGGTGAAGGGTAGTTCGGCCTCGAACACGCCGCCGACCGACACCACCTTCACGTTGGCCGTGAACCCGCTTATGGCCACGCCGAAGCTTCCCTGCATCGAGGACGGGCGCACCAGGTCACCCTCCCCGTTGACCAGGTTGGTCCCGCTCAGAGACACCCCCGACGAGGACAGCACGAAGTGCACCGCAGACGCCGAGTCGGCGGTGGCCTTGGCCTTCTGGAGCAGGGTGGCGGCGCTGACGGTGGGGGTGGAGGAACTGCAGGCGTTCAGGCCGAGCGCGCCAATTAGGACCGCCACGCTGGTCGCACCAGCGCGCCGGCCTCTCCGGGAACTCGACCGTGACATCAACCGGCTGATGGCACCGAAAATACACCGGCGGGGCGCCAGCCGACGGCCGGCCCGGGATGGCGGGGTCGGGGTCAATCGGGGAAGGTCATCCCGAGCTCGACGGCTTTGGCCGCGGACTCGGCGGGGAAGATGTTCTTCAGCAGGTACGGGTCGGCCCCGAACTGCCAGTCCGGGGCCAGGCCCTTGATGTAGCGCTCCATGTAGAGCATCTGCTTGGAGAACAGGACCATCTCCTTGGGGGCGGTCAACCCGTACTGCTTCATCATCTCGAGCGAGGACATGATGAAGTCGCCGAGACTCATGCTCGACGAGCGGGCCAGCATGGGAGCCACCACCATCTGTATGCGCTGGCCGACCTCCTCGTCGGTGCCCATCTCGTCGGACATGATGCCGAGGTTCTTGTAGGCCCGGGCGATACGGGCGAACTTCTGGTCGAAGATGAAGGTGTAGAAGAGGTCCTTGATCAGCGCCTTGTACTCGTCGGGGACCTCACCCATGATCCCGAAATCGAGGTAGCTGGTCCGGCCGTCCTCCAGCACCCACAGGTTGCCGGCGTGCATGTCGCCGTGGAAAGGCCCGTGCACCATGACCGCTTCGAGCCACGTCTTGGCCCCCCGACGGATGATCAACTCGCCGTCGAAGCCCTGGTCGCGGATGGCCTCGAACTCGTCCATCGGTATTCCGGTCATGCGCTCCATGCAGATCATGTGGGGTCCGCAGTAGTCCCAGTACACCTCCGGAGCGGTGATCCACTGATTGTCGCCGAAGGCCCAGAGCTTCTCGCGGAAACGGTCCTGGCGATAGGCCTCCAGTGCCGGGTTGAGCTCCTGGTGGGTCACCTCGTGGAGATCCTCGACGAGGGCGACCACGGCGGCGTTGCGGGCGAACTGGAAGTATTTCTCGAGGGTCTTGGCCAGGCGGTGCCCGATGCGCAGATCGGTGGTCATACGCCGGCGGATGTTCGGCCGTTGCAGTTTGATGACCGCCTCCCGTCCGTCGGGCAGCACGCAGGCGTGCACCTGCCCGATGGACGCGGCGGACAGCGGGGCGTCGTCGAAACGCTTGAAGAGGGCGCTCGGGGCGTGCCCGAGGTCCTGGCGGATCATCTCGCGCGCCGTGGCCGAGTCGAAGGGGGGAACCTCGTCCAGACACCGCTCCGCAGCCCGGGTCAGGGCCTCGGGGAACAACCCCGGGGACGAGGCGATGATCTGCCCCACCTTCACGTAGGTCGGCCCGAGACGGACGAAGCCCTCGATGGCGCCCTCGCAGGCGGCGGCGAAGGCGCTCCGCCGCCGGCGCCGGAACCACCCGATGGTGACCGAGCGGGCCACGCTCAGGCTCAGGGTCAGGTACACCACGACCATCCGAGCCATCTCCCGCCACCCGAACGCTCCTATCGGGGGCACTTCCACCACCAGGTCCGCGGCCGGCGGACCTCCCGCGTAGGGCCCCCGGAACCGGCTGAAGGTGGCCGCCCGGCCGAAGTCACCGCCGCGGCGGGCGGCGGGGTCAGCGGGGGGCATCATCTGATCGCCGCGCTCCGGCGGCTTGGCGGGCCAACTCGAGTTTGAGCACCTTCCCGGCGGGGTTGCGGGGAAGTTCGTCGACGAACACCACGTCCCTAGGCACCTTGTAGCGGGCCAGGTTGGCCCGCACATGCTCCCTCACCCCGGTCTCGTCGATGTCCCGGCCGGCGCGGCGGACCACGAAGGCGGCCAGGCGCTGCCCGAACTCGGCGTCGTCGACCCCGATGGCGGCGGCGTCGGCGACGGCCTCATGGGCGCAGAGAAGCTCCTCCACCTCCCGGGGGAAGACGTTCTCCCCGCCCGACACGATCATCTCGTCCTCCCGCCCGTCGACCCACAGTCGACCGCTGGGGTCGAAGTGGCCGACGTCTCCGGTGGCCATCAGGCCCCCCACCACCGCCTTGGTACCCCCACCGGTGTACCCGGTGAACTCCATGCCGCTGCCCACGACGATGCGACCGGTCCGACCGGCGGCCAGGGCACAACCGTCGGGGCCGACCACCCGGACGGTGGTGCCGAGCGGCGGCCGCCCGGCGCAGCCGGGGGCCCGGCGCAGGTCCTCGGGATCGGCGATGGTCGCCCAGGCCACCTCCGTCGACCCGTAGAGGTTGTACAGCACCGGACCGAAGGCTTCCATGGCCCGGGTGGCCAGGGCGCCGCTCAGCTGTGATCCGCTGGTGGCGATGATGCGCAGATGGGACAGGTCGAGTGCCTCGAGGCGCTCGGCGTCCACCGACAGCAGCCGGTCTAGCATGACCGGGACCACGACCAGGGACCGGCAGCGGTGCTCGGCCAGCGAGATCAGGGTCCGCTCCGGATCGAAATGGCGGCGGATCACCAGCGGGGAGCCGAGCGCCAGGTTGAGCAGGGCGGCCCCGAGGCCCCAGGCGTGGTGGAGGGGTGGGGCGACGAAGGTCGGCTGGCGTCCCCGGAAGGGGATCCTCGACAGGATGGCGGCCAGAGGCGCCAGCGAGTCGGGCTGCCCCCGCTGCGCTCCCTTGGGCGTACCGGTGGTGCCGCTGGTGAGGATCACGACCGTCCCGGGACGGCTCGGCGGTGGAGGGGGCGCCGGGTTCCCCGAGGAGATGAGCTCCTCGAGAGAACCGCTCCGGCCGTCCGCGGCCGCCCCCCAGGCCACGAAGCTGTCCCGCAGGGATCCCGCCGCGGCGGCCCCCTCGGTGTCCCCGTCGTAGACCAGGACGTCGACGCCTTCGCGATCGCAGACGGTGAGCACCTGCGGGGCGGCGAAGTCGGTGTTCAGCAGCACCAGCCGGGCTCCCGCCTTGAGCGCACCGAAGCTGGCGTCGATCAGGCCCCGATGGTTGCGGCAGAGGACGCCCACGCCGTCGCCGGGGCCCACCCCCCGGGCGCGCAGCGCGTTGGCGACGGCGTTGGACCGCTGCTCGAGGTCGGCGCCGGTGAGCGTTCCGAGCTCGTCGATGAGAGCGGCCCTCCCGGCGTGGCGGATGGCGGCCACCGTCACGGCCGCCCCCACGGGCCCGTAGCGCCGCAGGGCCCGCAGCATGGACCACAGTCGGTCGGGTCGCTCCGGGCCGACCAGGCCCGAGGAGGTGAGGGTGAGCAGGGCTCGGGCCTCGGTGGGTAGGCGCCGCCCGGCCCGGGCGAGGGCGGCCGTCTCGGGGATCAGC
The DNA here is from genome assembly GCA_028876385.1 of Acidobacteriota bacterium. Classification (GTDB taxonomy): domain Bacteria; phylum Actinomycetota; class Acidimicrobiia; order Acidimicrobiales; family Palsa-688; genus JAKCDU01. The sequence continues at coordinate 19,405 of JAGWSF010000007.1, forward strand.
ATGGATCGGGGCTCCAGGTCTCAGTCGGCCGACGACGGCCCGATCGGGTAGCGGCAGGCGCTGCGGGAGAACCCGGCCAGTTCCCGGTAGGCGGCGTTCACCGGCGGGGCGCCCAACGCCGCCAGTGCCCCCGCCGGCAGGCGGCGGGGGTCGAGGCGGGCCGCGACCAACTGCCTCAGATAGGCGGCCACGGCGCTGATGTAGGTGGTGGCCGCCGGGCGCAGCGCCACCGGCGCCCGGTCGATGAGGATCGGGGCGAAGTTCACGTAGTCGGAAAGTATCTGCTCGGCGACGTGCGGGTCGGCCACCCCGGCGAGCTGGGCCATGTGACCGTAGACGGCGACCAGACCCTGGCCGAACGCCACGGGGCCGGCCGGGCCGGCCACGACGAAGCCGGCGAGGAGCAGCCGGGCCAGGAACCGGCCGGTCGGCCTGCCCGGTCTAGCTCGAGGTGTAGACGCCGAAGGTGGACGGCGCATAGAAGGAGTTCCGCCCCGCCGGGGTGGGCAGGCCGATCAGGTCGTGCCCCGGGGCCGCATTTAGGCGGTGCTGGGCCCCTCGGGAAGGGGCGGGTCCGTGCTACCCAAGTACTTCGGCCTGGCCTCTGCTTGTCGATCCCGAGATCGTCTTCTTCGACGAACCCGATTCGGGGCTGCGACCCCCGTCCGGGTCGCCTACCTGGACGACTCGTGAAGTCGGTGCAGGGAGAATCAACCGGACCTTCTACCCATACCTCGGGGACGGCTGCGGGTCGGGCCATCCCCGACCGCCGGTCCCGGAACGATCACAATGGTCCGATGATCCACCCGAACGAGGTACTGGGGGAACTCCGTCAGCCGGCGCGCGAGTTGCGCGACCACATACCCGATGTCATCGGCGCCTACGCCGAGATGCAGCGGGCGGCCATGGCCGACGGGGCCCTGACGGCCAAGGTGAAAGAGCTGATAGCTCTGGCGGTGGCGGTGACGCGCGAATGCGACGGGTGCATATCCGCCCACGCCCGGGGTGCGGCCCGTCAGAACGCCACGGAGGAAGAGGTCGCCGAAGCCATCGGTGTCGCCGTCGTGTTGAACGGGGGACCGGCCACGGTCTGGGGGCCGCGGGCGTTCAGCGCCTTCAAGGAGCTGCTCAACGAGGAGCGCTGACGCCTCCGGCCGGGCCCGGGCGGGCGGCCGCCAGCAGGATGGCGTCGGATAGGGCCGGCCAGGCCTCCACGGCCCACGGCCCGAACGGGCGATCCGAGAGGGAGGCGGCGGCCACTCCGGCGACGGGGTCCACCCAGATGAACGAGCCAGACCGACCGAAGTGGCCGAAGGTGGCGGGGGAATTCTGCTGCCCGGTCCAGTGGGGTGTCTTGTGGTCGCGGATCTCCACGCCGAGGCCCCACGAGTTATCCGGGAAGGAACCGAAGCCCGGCAGCACGCCCCGCAGACCGGGGAAGGCGACCGACGTGGCCAGGGCCAGGGTGGCCCGATCGACCAGGGTGGGCTGTAGCAGCTCGGCGGCCAGCCGTAGCAGGTCGTGGACGGTCCCGGCCGCGCCGTGGGCCGGGTTGGCGAGGGAGGTGGATGTCATCCCGAGCGGTTGGAGCACGGCCTCGGTGGCGTAGTCCGTGAACGGTATTCCGGCGGCGTGCCCTACGTGATCGGCGGCGACTTCTATGCCCCGATTGGAATAGACGCGCGACCGTCCCGGTGGGGCCAGGACGGTGTCCGAGTCGGGGGCCAGGCCCGAGGCATGGGCCAGCAGGTGGCGCAGGGTGGATCCGGGTGGGCCCGCCGGCTCGTCCCACCCCGTCACTCCCTCTTCCACGGCCACCCAGGTGGCCACCGCGGTGACGACTTTGCTGACCGACGCCCAGGGCATCACCAAGTCGGCCGGACCGGCGGTGCGGGACGGCCCCGCCGGTCCGCGCGGTGACACCGTGGTGTAGCCGGCCGAGGCTTGGGCCCCCCAGCGGTCCAGGACAGCGAGTGGCCCGTCGATGGTCACTGCTCGTTGTTGTTGCAGCCGAGGGCCCGGCTGAGCACGTTCAAGTCATTCTCCATGAGTTGGATGTAGGGGTCGCCACTACCCGCCACGGGCACAGCCGGTACCCCGGCGAGGGTGTCGAACTGGGTGGGCCGGATACCTGCGGCGGCGCCCACACGCTCGACGCCGGAGTCATCGACCCACGGTTGGCGGATCAGCGCCGCGGCGTTGGCCGACTCCAGAACCCGCGCCGCGGCGGACACCGATGCCGCGCTGGCCGAGGCCGTGACCACCGTCTCGGTCAGCCCGAACTCCCCGGCCAGGTCGGCCAAGGCCCGGTCGGGGGCGACCACGGCGGTACCGGGGCAGACCGACAGCGTGCTCGAGTAGTCGATCCGCAGGGATTCGATCTCGGCCCGAAAACCGACGGCGTTGCGCTGGAACAGCGGACCGGCCGGAGGGTCGGCGCTGGTCATGGCGTCGGCGAGGGCGCTGACCGCTCGTTCCATCATGGTCGGGCTCAACCACACGTAGGGGCTGGCGGGCCGCAGCACCTGGTCGAGTGCAACAGTCCGGGGGGCGTGGCGCGCCGCTTCTTCGAAGGCAGGTTGGAAGCCGCCGCCGACCTCCACGGCGAGACCGGCGGCCGCTACGGTGCGCTGCCGGGCTGGGTCGAGGGGGTAGGTGAACGGGTTCTCCCCGGCCGGCACCACGTCGTCGACGGCCACCTTGTCACCACCGATGGCTTGGGCCGCCACGGCGAGTGGCCAGAGGCCGGTGACCACCGATTCGACCGGGGCCGTCGCCACCGAGCTCGGCAGGGAGGAGGAGCAGCCTGCCGTGGTGGCGGCCACGGCCAGCGCAGCCAGCACCAGGCGGGGACAACGGGACTTGACGGTGCCTGCTTTGGCGGTTCTCACAGAAGCTGCTCAGAAGTGCTCTCGAAGTGGCCCCACGGCCAGGTTGCGGTCGTGCCATTCGCCGGCCAGCAGAGGCAGGGCGTCGATGGCGGCGGTCCAGCTGCGCGGCGCCGAAGTGATATCGGAATCGTGCAGGAGCACGGTGGCCCCGGGCACATAGGTGCGGCGCACGTGGCCGACGACCGTGGCGCCGGTGGCATCGGAGCGCCAGTCCCGGCCCCAGGTGGTCCATAGGACCAGGTCCACATCGACGCGCCGGGCGGCCAGGAGAGTGGCCGCCGACACCGCGCCGTAGGGCGGGCGGAACCAGCGGACGGGGCCGCCGCTCAGGTCCTCCAGAAGGTCCCGCGCCGCCCGCAGATCGCTGACCACTCCCGGCGCGGCCCGCCGCAGATGACTCCGGTGGGTGTCTCCGTGGACGCCTATCTCGTGACCCCGTTGGACCAGTTCGCCGACTAGCCGGGGGTTGCGGCGGGCCTGGGCGCCGAGGCAGAAGAACGTGGCCCGCCAGCCGAGGGCGTCGAGGGTGTCGAGGACCCGCGGCGTGGCCACGGGGTCGGGCCCGTCGTCGAAGGTGAGAGCCACGTGGTCGGCACGGCCCACGCCCGACAGGCGGGGCAGGAGCCGGCAGCGGGCCTGGCGCCAGGC
>JAGWSF010000066.1 GCA_028876385.1 Acidobacteriota bacterium
CGGGCAGCAGGACAATCAGAGCGGCTGGGAGAAGTGAAAAGCCCAGTAACCACAGGACCAACAGCAGCCACTCCTGACACAGTGAGTCCTAGCGGCCCGCCGCCCCCCGACGCAAAGGCCATTACGTCAGGAGTCTCCTAGAAGGCCGAGTGGGCGACGACCGCGGCGGTCAACCAGACCGCCGCCACGCAGACGAGTAGGAGCAGCACCGCCGCCACCCGGTCGCCCGCCAGTGCCTTCGAGCGACGGATGGGGTCCTCCACGAGGTGGTAGGACGCGGCGGCGCTGAGGAAGGTTCCCATCAGCTCGAGTACCCGCCAGCCGGGGCCGGTCATCGGCGATGACACCATCTCGGGCAACTTCAGCCACACGTAGTGGGTGAGGTAGAGGGAGTAGGAGATGTTCCCCAGATAGGTGAGCGGGTCTCGACCGAGGAGTCGGGTCACGGGGTTGGGACGCCCGGTTCGACCGGCCCACAGGATCAGGGCGGCGGCCCCGCAGGGAAGCCAGGCCAGCGTGCCGGGGTAGGCGCTTCGCGCGTCGAGGACGACCAGGGCGGCGAGGAGGAGGGCCGCGCCGGCACCGACCGCCAAGCGCTCGGCGCGCCGGGTGCGGATCGGGCGTTGCGTCGATCCCAGAGCGAGCAGGCACCCGAGACCCAGCTCCCAGAACCGGCTCAGCGGCGAGTAGTAGGCCTCGGGGGCGTTGATGGCGGTCAGGTGGCTCGAGTACCAGGCCGACAGCAGCACGCCGGCCCCGACGCCCACGAACAGGATCCGGTTCCGCTTGCCCTCGGGTGCCGACCGGGCGACGAGGAACACGAACAACGGGTAGATCAGGTAGAACTGCTCCTCCACGGCCAGCGACCAGAACTGCGTGACCAGGGAGGGGTGCAGGCCGGGTATGAAGTAGTCGCTACCGGTGTGGATCAGCCGCAGGTTGGCGCTGAACAACGACGCCCATCGCAGATCCCCCGGGAGGTTGGGGTCTATACCCGCACCCAGCGCCACTTGAGCGGCGATGGCGGTGGCCATGAGAGTCAGGCTGGCGGCGGGGACGATACGGCGGATACGCCTGGAGTAGAAGTCGGCCAATCCCGAGCGCAGTCCTCGGTCGGCTTCGCGCAGCAGCAGTTGGGTGATGACGTAGCCGCTGATCACGAAGAACACGTCGACGCCGATGTAGCCGCCGGACAGGCCCGGTATCCCGGCGTGATTGCCTATGACCAGAAGGACGGCCACTGCCCGCAGGCCCTGGACGTCGGGACGGAAGCGGGGCGCCACCCCCGCAGGCGACGATTCCCCGTCGCGGGCGGGAGCGGCCCCGGTGAGGGCAGCCATCTCAGTAGCGACCGGTGATCACCGCCGGAGTGGCCGGGGCGAGGGCCACGTGCATCGCCGAGGCCAATTGTTGGATCACGTAGGTGGCCAGAACGTCCTCGCCGGGGTAGGTGAGGTGCACGCCGTCGGCGGCGCGGATGGTCGTGCGCACCCCGTTGACCGCGGCGCTGGAGGCGAAGGCCCCGCCGAGCCCGGCCATGTACGACCAGGTGGGGATGAAGATCGCGTCGGCGTCGGTGGCCACGGCCTTCTGGTAGAGCGAGTCGAGGAGGGCCGCGCCCTGGGCGTAGGAGGGCTGCTGCATCACCGGCAGGCCGACCCACGCCACGTAGGCCCCCGCGCTCGTCGCCTCGTTCAGCATCTGCCTGATACGGGCACTGTAGGCACTCTGCCAGGAGGCCGAGGGGAACTGCAGCGCCGTTCCCGAGACTTCTATGCCCTGCTGGTCGTTACCGCCGAGGCATATGACCACGAGCTGCGGGTGGTACTGCGCAAGGTAGGTGGCCATCTCTGCCGGCCAGTCCCAGAAGCCCGGGTTGGCCAGCCCGGTGGAGGACTTGTCCAACTGGACCAGGGTCAGACCCGAGCTGGAGGGCAGTTGTCGCCTGAGGCCGAAGCCGAGATCGTTGCCGAGCGAGTCGCCGACCTCGAGGACGGTGCAGGTGCCGGGCGCCACGGTGGCGGCGTGCGGATCCAGCGAGAGTGCACAGGCCGGGGTCACCTGGCGACGGCCTGAACCAGGGCCGCCCGTGCCCGCCGGACCGGAACCCGCCGGACCAGGACCGGAGCCCGTGGCCGCCGGACCGGCACCAGTGCCCGCCGGACCGGAACCCGTGCCCGCCGGACCGGCACCAGTGGCGGCCGGACCGGATCCGGCGGCGGCCACACCGGGGCCGGTCTGGGCGGCGACCACGAGGGTCGCCGGGCGGCCCCCCATCTGGCTCACGATCAGGCAGGAGACGGCGAGCACGGAGAAGGCCAGGGCCAGTCCCGCTCTCAGCGGGTTGCTCACTCGAGTCACCATGGGCCGGCCTCACCTCCGCCGATCGCGCTACCCATGCACAGCTTGACGCACCACGGGGCGGGAAGGTTCCATTTCCGGGCTCTACACTCCGTCCCCGTGCTGGCCCCGGCTCTGGACATCGTGCGGTTGTCGCTCCACATCACGGCCGCCACCGTCTGGGTCGGTGGCCAGATCGCACTGGCCGGCCTCGTGCCCACGCTGCGCCGCGAGGCCGACCGGGCCGTGGTCCAGGCCGTGGCCCGGCGGTTCGCTGTTCTGGCCTGGCCGGCGTTCGTGGTCCTGGTGGCGACGGGCTTCTGGAACGTGGCGGCCGTCCATTTTTCCCAGCAGAGCGGGGCCTGGAAGGCCGTCTTCATGGTGAAGATGGCCGTGGTCGTGATCGCCGGCCTGTCTGTGGCCCTCCACCAGCGGTCCAAGAGCCCGCTCGGCCTGGCCGTGTGGGGCTCGCTGGGGGGTACCACCGCCGTCGCCGCAGTGGTGCTCGGCGTGGCCCTGGCCGGCTAACGAGACCCTGATCGGGGGGCCGACGACATCCGGTCCGACGACATCCGGTCCGACGACCCCCGGTCCGACGACCCCCGGTCCGACGACCCCCGGTCCGGGGAGGGCGTCGGCGCCGCCTCGCCGCCTCCGTCCTCACCTCCCAGGGCGGCCAGGGCCTGCCCCAGCGCGGCCACGTCCCGCTCGTCGTGCACCGCCGAAAGGGACACCCGGAGGCGGCTGGAGCCCACCGGAACGGTGGGAGGCCGGATAGCCGGAACCAGGAAGCCGTGGGCGCGCAAGCGGGCCGAAGCGGCCAGGGCGGCGGCCTCGTCGCCGAGGACCACCGGGACGATCGGCGACGGATGACCGTCGGCAACGCGGTCGATGTTGGCCCTGAGGCGGGCAAGGAGGGTGGCGCCCTCGCCCGAGCGGACCACCTCGATGGCGGCCATCGCCGCCGCGGCCGCCGCCGGAGTCAGACCGGTGGTGAAGATGAACGATCGGCCCAGGTTCACGAGCAGGTCCATCCAACGACGCTCCCCGGTGACGTATCCGCCCTGCGAGCCCAGGGTCTTGGACAACGTGCCCACCCTCAGGCTGAGCGCCCCCGGGTCGAGCTCGGGCAGGGGGAACACCGCGTGCGCATCGTCGACCACGAGCAGGGCTCGCTGCTCGGCGCACAGAAGGCTCAGTTCTCCGAGGGGGGCCACGTCCCCGTCCATGGAGAACACGCTGTCGGTCACGACCAGGACCCGCCCCGGGGCCCCGGCCATCATGGCCCGGGCGTGATCGACGTCGCCGTGGCGGTAGACCCGGACCTCGGCGCGCGACAGGCGGGCGCCGTCGATGATCGACGCGTGGTTGAGCTCGTCCGACACGATGCGGGCGCCCGCCCCGAGGGTGGACAGGACGGCCAGGTTGGCCTGGTACCCGGTGGGGAACACGAGCGCCGCCTGGGTTCCCCGCCACGCCGCCAGGTGGTCCTCGAGGTCATGGTGGACGGTCCGGTCACCGACGATGAGCCTGGAGGAGGTGGCCCCCGCCCCGAAGCGCTGGAGGGCGGTGGCGGCCGCCGCGACCACCGCCGGGTGCGACGCCAGACCGAGGTAGTCGTTGGAGGCGAAAGAGACCAGGCGGCTCCCCGACCCGTCGGCGAATACCGGACCGGCCGACCCCTGAGGATTCAGGCGGCGCCATCGGTCGGCCTGCTCGATGGTTGCCACCCGGTCGTGCACCCATGAGTCCCAGTCGGACGAGATCGCCGGTCCCTTTCCTCCGTACCGTTCCAGTGCCCGGGAGACGCTAGCCGCCGCGAGAGCCACCCTCCGAGCGGTGAGGCCGCCAGTTCGGTAGGGTCCGTGTGGCCGCCTTCACCAAGTCGTTCACCCACAGGGGGTTCTCGCCAAATGTCCGAGTCCGGTTCCATCCTCGGTAACTCTGTTGTCCGCCTGGAGGACCCCACGCTCCTCACCGGCGCCGGTAAGTACGTAGCCGACCTCGAGTCGGCCGACGCCGCGACGGTCGTCTTCGTCCGCTCGAACGTGGCCCACGGCACCGTGGTGTCGGTCGACGTCGACGAAGCCCGGGCCATGCCCGGGGTGGTCGCCGTCTACAGCGCCGCCGGCGACGACCTCGGCCTGGCCCCCTTCCAGGGGTTCCCGATGCTGCCGGCCACGTTCAACCGGCCCATCTTCGCCGGCGAGCGGGTCCGCTTCGTCGGTGACATCGTGGCCGCCGTCGTGGCCGAGACCTCGGCGCAGGCCTACGACGCGGCGGAAGCCGTCGTGGTCGAGATCGACCCCCTTCCCGTCGCCGTCACCCCCCTCGCCGCCGCCGCTGCCGACGCCCCGGTCATCTTCCCCGAGGCCGGCAGCAACATCTGCTTCAACACCACCTTCGGCGAGGAGGACCCCCTCGAGGGGGCCCAGGTGCGCGCTGAGGTGGAGATGGTCAGTCAGCGCCTGGCCGGGGTCCCCATGGAGCCCAACGGGTGCCTGGCCATTCCCGGCGAGCCCGACGGCGGGATCACCTGCTGGCTGTCGCATCAGGCGCCGCACTCGGTCCAGCCGGCGGTGGCCGGGGCCCTGGGGCTGGAGCCGGCCCAGGTCCGGATCGTCTGCCCGTGGGTGGGCGGCGGGTTCGGGCCCAAGGCGGCGGTGTACGTGGAGTACCTGGTGGCGGCGGCCGCGGCCCGGGCCCTCGGCCGGCCGGTCAAGTGGATCGAGGACCGCTCCGAGGACATGGTCTCGCTGGTCCACGGGCGCGACTTCGCCATGAAGGCCACCCTCGGGCTCGACGGTGAGGGGCGCATCGTCGGTCTCGACGCCAGCGTCACCGCGGCGGCCGGTGCCTACCCGGCCATCGGGGCCATCCTGCCCATGCTCACCCAGATGATGTCGGTCGGCGTCTACGACATCCCCAAGGTCCGTTTCAACGCCACCAGCGTGGTGACCAACAACACCACCGTCGGCGCCTACCGGGGAGCCGGCCGGCCCGAGGCCACCCAGCTCATCGAGCGGGTGCTCGACGTGGCCGCCGACCAGATCGGGATGGACCCCGCCGAGATCCGCCGCCGCAACTTCATCGACCCGGCGGCTTTCCCGGTGACCACGATCACCGGCGCCTCCTACGACTCCGGGGAGTACGCCAAGGCCCTCGACGCCGTGCTCGAGGCCTCGGACTACAAGGGCCTGCGGGCCGAGCAGGAGCGTCGCCGCAAGGCGGGCGACACCAAGCTGCTCGGGATCGGGGTCTCGGCCTACGTCGAGGTCACCGCCCCGCTCGGTCTGCACACCGAGTACGGCGCGACCGAGATCAACGACGACGGCACGGCGACCATCGCCGCCGGCACCAGCGTCCACGGGCAGGGCCACCACACGGCCTTCGCCATGGTCGCCAGCTCGGTGCTCGGCATCCCCATGGAGAAGATCAAGTTCGTCAACTCCGACACCGCGGCGGTTCCCCGTGGGGCCGGCACCCTCGGGTCCCGGTCGTTGCAGACGGCGGGTAACGCCGTCCTGGCGGCGTCCGAGCAGGTGTTGGACCGGGCCCGCAAGATCGCCGCCCACACCCTCGAGGCCAGCGCCGACGACATCGTCACCGGCGACGGCGGCCTGCACGTGGCCGGTGTCCCCGGCCGGATGGTGAGCTGGGCCGACCTGGCCGCCGCCTCGAAGGACGCCGCCAAGCTGCCCGAGGGCCTGGAGCCCGGCGTCCTGCGCCACGAGGGGGACTTCGACGGCGGCAACTCCACCTTCCCCTTCGGCGCCCACGTGTCGGTGGTGGAGGTCGACACCGAGACGGGCGGGGTGCGCATGGTCCGCCACGTCGCCGTCGACGACTGCGGGCGTATCCTCAACCCCTTGCTGGTCCGGGGCCAGCAGCACGGCGGTATCGCCCAGGGGGCGGCCCAGGCCCTGTTCGAATGGGTCCAGTACGACGAGGCTGGCAACCCGCTGACCGGGAACCTGATGGACTACCTCATCCCGGCGGCGTCGGAGTTCTGCAGCTTCGAGACGTCCAACACCCAGACCGACAGCCCCCGCAACCCGCTCGGGGCCAAGGGGATTGGCGAGTCCGGCACCATCGGCTCGACGCCGGCCATCCAGAATGCCGTCGTCGACGCCGTGTCACACCTCGGGATCAACCACATCGACATGCCCTGCACCCCCGAGCGGGTGTGGCGGGCCATCCGGGCGGCCGGCAGCTGACCGGGGTGTGAGGGAGCGCTCGGTCCGCCGGGGCTAGTGGGTCAGGCGGGCCACGTACTCGGCCCGCAGGTCCTTCTTCTGGATCTTGCCCGTGGCGTTCCTCGGCAGGCCCGAGCGCACCTCCAGCATCTCGGGGATCTTCTGCACCATGAGCCCGGCGCCTCGGAGGAAGGTGGTCATCTCCTCGAAGGTCAGCCCGACCCCCGGCTTGCACTCGACCACCGCGCAGACCATCTCGCCTCTGGCCGGGTCGGGGACCCCGAACACCGCCACGTCGGCCACCGCCGGGTGGGTGTAGAGGAGGTCCTCCACCTCCTTGGCGCTGATGTTCTCCCCCTTACGAATGATGACGTCCTTCAGCCGGCCGGTGAGCTGCACGTGGCCGTCGGGCCGCAACCGGCCCAGATCGCCCGTCCGGAACCACCCGTCGGCGTCAAAGGCCTCGGCGGTGAGGGCGGAGTCGGTGTAGCCCCGGAAGACCATCGGGCCCTTGACCCTGATCTCCCCCTCCTCCATGACGGCCGCGTCGGTGCCGTCCGGGCGGGCGATGCGGACGACCGCGCCCTCCACGGGCGCGCCATCGGAGTAGGCCAACTGCTCGTCGGTGTCGTCGACGCGGCCCGAGGCGATCATCGGCACCTCGGTCATCCCGTAGCCATGGGTTATCCCCCGACCCCCGATCTCGTCGCGGACCTCGAAGTGCAGCTGCGGCGGCTTCGGGGCGCCTCCCCCGGACATGGAGCGCAGCGCCGGGAGGATGGGCTGGCCGGGATTCTTGCGCTGCTCGGCCAGGCACGCCAGGTAGAACGCCGGTCCTCCGCCGAAGCGGGTGACCCCGTGGCGGCGCAACAAGGGGATGGTCGTGGACGGGTCGAAGGCCTCGACCATCACCGCTGACGAACCGATCATGAGCATGCTGGCCAGGGCGTCGACGCCGCCGATGTGGGCGATGGGGAAGGCGATGGTGCCCACGTCGTCGGGCCCGTTGCCCGAGGCCACCACCAGCCCCCAGCCGGCGGCGATCAGCGTGCGGTCGGTGTGGCAGACCCCCTTGGGATCGGCGCTGGTCCCCGACGTGTAGAAGATCCACCGCACCGGAGCGTCGTCGTCGGTGGCAGCAGCCGGGGGTGGGGGGAGGACGGCGGGATCACCGCCCGGCCGGTCGGCCGAGAGGTCCACGATGACGGGCAGGTCCCGGCTGGTCCCGCACGCCCGGCGGGCCAGGTCGACGTAGTCCACGCCTCGCCACACACCGGGGACGATCAGGTGGGTGGCGCCGGTCTGGGTCAGGGCGAAGCCGACCTCGCGCTCGCGGTACAGGTGGATGATCGGGTTCTGCAGTGCTCCGAGCCGGCAGAGAGCGGCCATCACCACGACCGTGTCGATGGTGCTCGGCATCTGCCACGACACCGCGGAGCCGGGGCCCACCCCCAGTTCGGCCAGACCCGCGGCCATGGTCGAGGCGGCGTCCCTCAACTCGCCGTAGGTGAGCTCCCGGTCCTGCTCGTCCACCAGCATCCGGGCGTGCGGGGACCGGTCGGCACGTCGCTCGACGAGCTCCCAGAAGGTGGCGGCTCCCCGGATGGGCCCGGGCGCCTCGAGGCGCCCCTCCCGGTCGGCAGGGGTCGCGGTCGGCGCGGTCGTCATGCGGCTCAGGCGCTTTGGTGGGTCGCCGCCCCCTCACGCATGCGGGTGGTGCGGTGCACCGGGTCCGTGTCGATCTTGGGAATCACGTGCTCCCCCATCAGGCGGATGGTCTCGAGCATCTCGGCCTGCTCGGACATCCCCACCCCGAAGACCAGCTGGTCGGCGCCGGCGGCCTCCCACTTGCGGCACGTTTCCAATGCGTCGCCGGGATCACCGACCACCAGCCCACCCGCCGCCTGCATCTCGATCGACTCGCGGGTGTCCGGAGGGATCAGACCGGGCCAGGCCGGAACCTCGTCCGGCCGGGGGAAGGTGTCGTGGTAACGGAACACGTTGCTCTGCAGGTAGCTCATGGACGAGTTCACCGCCGATTGGTAGGCCCTCTCCCGGTCCTCGGAGACGAAGGCCGTGGACGTCACCATGATGTTGTCGTTGACGAAGGCTCCTACCGGCTCGGCGTTGGCGACCTCCTTCTTGTAGACCTCCATGATCGGGGCCAACTGATCGATATCACCGATGGAGAAGCCCAGTACCCCCAGACCCTTGTGGGCCGCCATGGCGTAGCTGCTCGTGTTACCGGCGGCGTACCACATGGGCGGATGAGGCTTCTTCCAAGGCTTCGGCAGGATCTTGCGCGGCGGCAGCGACCACCACTTGCCCTCGAATCCCTCGTACTCGTCCTGGGTGAACATCTTGGCGAACTCGCCGATGGTCTCCTCCCACATGGCCCGGGTCGCCGTCGTGTCGGTGACCCCGTCGCGGTGCAAGAACCCGAGGATCTCGTGGCTCCCGGCTCCCCGGCCGGTGCCGAACTCGAAGCGACCCCCGGAGAGATGGTCGAGCATGGCCACCCGCTCGGCGACCTTGGCCGGGTGGTTGACCTGGGCCAGCGGGTTGAATATGCCCGAGCCCAGATGGATGCGCTCAGTGGCGTGCGCCAGGTACCCGAGCACCACGTCGTTGGCCGACAGGTGCGAGTACTCGTCGAGGAAGTGGTGCTCGGTGACCCACACGTACTTGAAGCCGGCCCGGTCCGCCGCTTGGACCAGCTCCAGCTCGTTCATCAAGGCGTGGTGCTCGGCGTCGGGGTCCACATCCCGGCGGAACTGCGGGGTGTACATCTGAATGAAAAGTCCGAACTCCACGGTGACTAGGTCCTTTCTCGGGGCGCCAAACGGAAGGCGTTGGAACGAAAAACTGCGATCAGCTGATGAATATGGGGTTGACCGGACTGCCGGTTGCGCCCGTCACCTTGAGGGGAGCGACGGCGAGCAGCCCCTCCCAGGACTCGTCGGCCGCCGGGACCGAAAGATCGAGGAACTCGAGCATGTAGATGCCCCGCCGCACGAGGAGAACCTTGTGCACGCCCAGGAAGTCGTTCTCGTCGAAGGGGATGACCTCCACCGCGGCGTTGTCCGACCCGACCGCGACGACGTCGCGCGAGGCCAGCCAGTCGGCCGCGTCGAGGCCGATACCGGGCTGGGCGAAGCCGGTCTCGCCCCCCTGCTCGTACCACATCTGCAGATAGCCCGTCCGGATGAGGACCACGTCGCCGGCGCGGACCTCGACACCCTGGGCGTCGGCGGCGGCGCCCAGATCGGCGCCGGTGATGTTGCGGCCCGGCTCGACCCAGCGGGGATCGCCGAAATGGCGCGCCATGTCCAGCAGGACGGCTCGCGAGGCGAATCCCCCAACCTTCTCGATACCCAGGCGGGTCGCCCCCCCGAGGGCCTTCATGGCCCCGCTCGGCACCCCGTTGTAATGATGGCCGTCCTCGTAGACGTGTATCAGCGCATCCATGTGCGAGGTGGTGTGGGAGGCGAAGATCATCACGTCCTCGTGCGCTCCCGTGCCCGGCTTGGCGCCGTACACGTCGTAGATGCCCTCGTCGGTGCTGTCCTGCAGGGTGAGGCGCATCGGCTTGCCCCGGTAGTCGAGCAACGGGACGCCGTCGGGCTGGATCGGGATGCCGAGCGGGTAGACCCGCCCCCGGGTGACCGAGGCGGCGGCCGCCAAGACGATCTCAGGAGACAGCAGGTTCAGCGCGCCCCGCTCGTCATCGTCCCCCCATCGACCCCAATTGGTGGTTTCCTGATCGGCTTCGTCTGCGACAGCCATGGACCCCCCTCCAAGCAGCGCACTCCCCGACGGGACCGTCAGGGAATGGCAAAATGATAGCTCTGTCTCGCGCCGCTCTCAACGCGTCGAAGCTTGAGCGGACGGTCCTTTGCTGGTAGACCGGCGAGCAGAGGGGGTGACCGCTGGGATGCTGTCCGATCAGAAGATTCTCGTGACGGGCGCGGCGGGACAGATCGGGTGGCCCCTCGCCACCCACCTGGCCGCCACCAACGAGGTGTGGGGCCTGGCTCGCTTCAGCGCTCCGTCCGACCGAACCAGGCTCGAGGACGCAGGGGTCGTCCCCTTCCGGGCCGAACTGGGCGTGGACGACCTCAGCGATCTGCCCGACGACTTCACCCATGTCGTGCACCTGGCAGCCCACATGTCCGGAGCCGATTACGACCACGCCCTGCGGGTCAACGCCGAGGGCACCGGCCTGCTCCTGGCCCACTGCCGCAAGGCCAAGGCGGTGCTGGTGATGTCCACCCACTCGGTGTACCGACCTCAACCGGACCCCCACCACGTCTTCGTCGAGACCGACGCCCTGGGCGACGTCAACTCGGCGGTGACCCCCACCTATTCGGTATCGAAGATCGCCGAGGAGGCCGTCGCCCGATTCTGCGCCCGGGCCTTCGACCTGCCCGTGACCATCGCCCGCATGAACGCCTCCTACGGCCCCAACGGGGGTCTGCCCGCCTACCACCTCGATGCCGTGGCCGCCGGCCAGCCGGTCCACACCAGGTGGGACCCGTGCATGTACAGCCCCATCTTCGAGGACGACATCAACGAGCAGGTCGCCCCGCTCCTCGACGCCGCCACAGTCCCGGCGACCATCCTCAACTGGGCCGGGGACGAGGCCGTGAGCGTGCAGGAGTGGGCGCAGATCATGGGTGAGCTGTGCGGTGCAGCGCCCGATGTGGTGGTCACAGAGACACCCAACACCTTGCGCGGCTCGGTCGCCGACGTGAGCCGTCGCCGGGCCCTGACGGGACCCTGCCGGGTCGGACTGGAAGAGGGACTGAGGCGCACCTGGGAACACCGCCACGGCGGACCGCCGCCCGCCGGCCGGCCGCCCCGCTAGAGGCGGGGCACGACCTCCTCGGCGAAGCCGGCCATCTGTTCGGTCAACTCCCCAACCGAGCGGGCCGGGAACTTGACCTGCAGGTGGGTGACGCCCCAGCCCGCCTGCTCGGCCACCGCGGCGGCGACCTCGTCGGAGCTGCCGCTGATACAGGGACCGGTCTCCCACGTCGCCTCACCGAGATATATGCGGGTCATTCCCCCCATGGCGAACGGACCGTCCCGGCCGGCGGCGTCCCGGTCGTCGCGGATCTGCCGGATGGCGGCAGCCATGCCCTGTGGTGGCGGACCCTGGGGCAGCCAGCCGTCTCCGAGGCGAGCGGCCCGCCGCAGGGCCGGCGGGGTCGATCCCCCGACCCATATGGGCGGCCCTCCCGGCTGAACCGGACGCGGCGCCTGGCCGAGGTCGCCGGCACCCCACTCGTCCCCGAAGGCGGCCCTGATGGCCACGATGGCGTCGTTGGTCAACCTGCCGCGCTCGGCGAAAGGAACGCCGAGCGCGGCGAACTCGTCGGCCACGTGGCCCGCTCCCACTCCCAGGACGGCCCGGCCCCCCGAAAGCGCGTCGAGAGTGCTGAAGGCCTTGGCCGTGACCAGCGGATGGCGGTAGGCCACGACCAGGACGGTCGAGGCCAGTCGAACCCTGCGGGTGATGCCCGCCAGCCACGACAAGGTCGAAACCGTGTCGTACCAGGTGGTCGTCATGCGCGGGGCCAGGTCGCGGGGGATGGCCACGTGGTCGCAGACGCCGACGTAGTCGTAGCCGTTGCTGTCGGCGGCCTGCGCCACCTCCATGATCTCGGCCGGCCCGGCACCGTGCTCCCACTCGTCGGCCATGATCCTCGACTGGGCCTGCACGGGGAGCTGTACACCAAACGCCAGCGTGGTCATGCTGGCATGTTGGTCGAGGGGCGCCCGGCCGTCAACCGCAGGAAGGTCGGCGGCTCGGCGCGGTAGCGGCACCTCACGCCCGCGCCACCCCGGATCCGAAGACGGCCCTTTGGATGAACTCGCTGATCCCTGTCACCAGTTCCTCCTCGGAGACGAGAAGCTCGCCTCTGTAGACCGACTCGTTGGCCCCCTCGATGACGGCGTAGACGGCCAGCGCCGCCATGGCCGGGTCGATGCCGGCCGCGCCGCACTCGCGGATTCGGCTCTCCCAGCGGGCGAGCACACGGCGCTGCTCCCTGAGCGCCGCCTTACCGCCCCGTAGGCTCTCCTCGTCGGTCAGCGCCTCCCCGACGGCGTGCGACACCGCGGCGTGCCGACGGAAGCACCCGCACACCGATGCCACCCAGTCACGCAGCGACGAGAAGCCGTCCGCGTCGGGCCGCAGAGAGGGCATCTCCTGCAGGATGGAGTTCAGCTCCAGACCGACATCGGCCCACATGGCGAACAGCAGGTCGTCCTTGTCGGCGAAGTAGGCGTAGACCGTCCCGTGGGCCGTACCGGCCCGCTTGGCCAGACGGGCCATCCGGGCTCCGTGCCAGCCGTGGGCGGCGAACTCCGCTTCGGCGGCGTCCAGGACCTTCACGAGGGTCCTCCTTCCGTGGGCCCGGGTGGAGCGCTCGGCCACGGCCCGCGGCCACCTCTGCGGGGCCGGCTCTGCTTCGTCGTCAGTGTCGGGGTGGTCGCCGCCCGGCGGCACCAGGTTCATCCTCCCGCGGCCACCCTCAGGCGGCCACGTCGCTCGAGGGTGCCCCCCAGGTAGGCCCGTTGGATCATGGTGGCGAGGGTCGGGGTCAGATCGTCGGGGTTCAGCCGCGAGTGGCGATGGCGGACGTAGAAGGTCGAGCGGGTCAGGAGGATGAACAGCAGCGCGGCCTGGACCTCGGCATCGACCTCCGAGGGAGTGCCGACGGCCTGTATGCGCTGCTCCAACCCTTGGAGCAGCGCATTGAAGGTCTGGGCCGCCTCCTTGCGAACCGAGGACCCGGGTCGGTCGGCCTTCTCCAACCAGGCCCGGATGACGCCACGCTGGCGCTCCTGCATGGCCCCGAAGGCGGCGACCAGCTGCTCGAGCCGCTCCGGGTCGGTCACGACCGGGTCGTCGGCGGCCAACTCCTTGGTGATCGAGCGCATCTCCTTGAAACAGGCCCGGCTCAACTCGTCGAAGAGGTGCTCTTTGCTCCGGAAGTACCGGTAGAAGGTCGCCCGGCTGGTGCCGGCGGCGGCGATTATGTCGTCGACCGTCCCTCCGGCGTATCCGCCGCGGGCGAAGACCTGCTGGGCGGCGGAGAGGAGCCGGTCATGGACCTCGCCGGGCGTGTTCTGATGCGACACCATGGCTGACTACTCGGTGATGCCCCACCGTTGGAGACCGAACGCCTTGATGGCGTTGCCCCTCGCCAGCTTGTAGAGCTCGTCCTGGTCTAGTCCCGCCTCCTCGGCGATCTTGGCGAGGGTCTCCTTGGAGTGGGGATAGGTGGAGTCGGCATGGGGATAGTCGGTCTCGAAACAGATCTGGTCCATGCCCACCACGTCACGGTTGCGCAGGCCGGTGCGGTCGTCGAATATGCAGCCGTAGACCCGGCCCGGCACGTAGCTCGACGGCGGCTCGGGCAGCCACGTGCCAAAACTGTTGTCGGAGCGCTCCTCCCACAGCTTGTCGGCCCGCTCGAGGATGTAGGGCATCCACCCCACCTGGCCCTCGGAGTAGGCGATGGTCAACTCCGGGAAGCGGGCCAGGGTCCCGGAGAAGAGGTAGTCGCAGAGCGACCCCATGGCATTCTGGAAGGTCAGCGTCGAGGAGATGATGAACGGGGCGTCGGGGGCCGTCGAGGGCATCTTCGACGACGACCCGATGTGCATGCACACCACCGTCTCGGTCTCCTGGCAGGCGACGAAGAAAGGGTCCCAGAAGCGATCCTTGTCATGGACGGACGGCAGCCCGAGAGGTACCGGATTCTCGGGGAAGGTCACCGCGTGGGATCCCTTGGCGGCGCACCTCCTGATCTCCGCAGCCGCCATCTCGGCGTCCCACAGGGGGACCATGGTGAGCGGGATCAGGCGGCCCTGCCCGGCGCCGGCCGACCACTCGTCGATCATCCAGTCGTTGTAGGCCTGCACGCACAGCAGGCCCAGCTCCTTATCGGGCTGCTCGAGGAAGGTCTGGCCACAGAACCGGGGGAGGGTGTTGGGGAAGCAGATGGCCGCTTCGGTGTGGTTGGCGTCCATGTCCTCCAGGCGGGCCGACTGCTCCCACGCGCCCCGCCGGACCTCGTCGAAGGTCGTCACCGCGAAGCCCACCTCCTCGAAGCCGACCGCCGCCGACAGCATCATGAAAGGTGAGGCGAGATCCTGGTAGTACCAAACGTCGCACCAGTCCCCGTCGTCGGACTCCGAGAAGCCCAGTGCGCCCTGTCCCCCCTTGCCATCGGTGCCGAAGCGGATCCGCTTGCGCTCCACCCTCGGACCCCTCTCCTTGAACCGCTCGGGAAGCCGGCTCTGCCACAGCTCCGGCGGTTCCACCACGTGATCGTCCACCGAGATGATCCGAGGTATCTCCAACATGGCAACTCCTTCGTCGTTCGAACCAGCCGCTGACGCTCTGCGACTTCCCCGGTCAGCGCCGGATCGATAGAGGTCCCCCCCGGTCGAGGCATGCGCCCGCGCCGCCTGTAACGGTACCAGTACCTGACAGAAGCGTCTATGGCGACGGCCGACCCGGCCCACGCTACGGCTTCGGCCTCTAGACTGCGGCGGGATGGGACCCAAGATCGTGCGCATCGAGGACGTCCCCGCCGTGGAGGTGAAGGCCCAGAGGCACGGGTCGAGACGCGTCGGCGTCCACTTGCGCTTCCTCCACCAAAGCACGGACGAGGTGTTCATCCACTGCCGCTACGACCCGGGCATGACCATAGAGAGACACGGCCATGCCAGCGACCACGCCATATACGTGCTGGACGGCTCGGTCACCGTCGGCGAGGACCTCTGTGGGCCGGGCACGCTGGTCGTGCTCGACCGAGGATGTGTGTTCGGACCTCTCGTGGCCGGCTCCTCCGGCACCGAGATCCTCGAGTGGTACGCAGGGGACCCCACCCCGGTGCCGGCCGACCCCGACGGCTTCGCCGACCTGCTGAGACGGCAGGGCATCGTCCCTGTCGACGCATCGTGGAGGCGGGAGGCCGGGCCGGCCGATCCCGGGGCCGGCGGCGAGGATCAGAGCACGTTCGAGCCGGCGTCCACCGACAGCGTCACACCCGAGACGTAGCGGGCGTCGTCGGAGGCCAGCCACAGGACCGCGTTGGCGATGTCCTCGGGCTGGAGCCACTCGACGGGCATGGCGTTGCCGAGGCGCCACTGACGCTCGGGCGGGGTGCTGGCCGTGTACTCACCGAAGAGGTGGTTCATGGTCATGGGGGTGGGGACACCCGAGGGGTGGATGCTGTTGACCCGGATGTGGTGCGGACCGAGGTACCAGGCGTAGGCGCGCATCAAACCGACCAGCCCATGCTTGGCGGCGACATAGCCGTCCCAGCCCCCGGAGCCATCGGTATGGCCCTTCAGGCCGTTGGACGAGCTGATGAGGATGATCGAGCCGCCCTTAGCGGCCTCCACCATCTGCGGCATGCTCACCTGGAGGGTGTTCCAGCTCCCGGTCAGGATCACGTCGAGGGCGTCGCGCCACCCGGCTGCAGCCCGGTCCCCCATGGTCCCGATGGGATGGATGCCGGCATTGGCCACGACGATCTGGCACGGCCCGAGGGCCGCCACCCCGGCATCGAACGCCGCCCGCAGGGCCTCGAGATCGCGCACGTCCGCTATGGAAGCGACGATCCGGCGACCGACCTTCTCGACCAGGGCGGCGGTCTCGTCAAGATCCTCGGGGGTGGCCAGCGGGTAGCCGACCGTATCGATCTGGGCGCAGATGTCGACGGCGATGATGTCGGCTCCCTCCTCGGCCAAGCGCAGGGCGTGAGCCCGGCCCTGACCGCGCGCCGCGCCGGTGATGAACGCCACCTTGCCGTCCAGTTTCCCCATAGTCGCTTCCTCCTCGGGATCAGTTGGGTGTGGGCCGCCCGGTGTCAACCGGGCCAGACGATGCTCTGCAGTTCGGTGTAGGCCAGCAGGCCGTAGGACCCTCCGTCGCGACCGATACCGCTCTTCTTGAAGCCACCGAACGGCGCCTCCATGTGCCGCCCGACGGTGTTGAGACCGATGTTGCCGGCCCGGATCCGTCGGGCCACGCGCATACCCTGGGCCGTGTCGCCCGTCCAGACGTAGCTGTACAACCCGAAATCAGTCGAGTTGGCGAGAGCGATCCCCTCCTCCTCGTCGTCGAAGGGCATGGCCACCACCACCGGCCCGAAGATCTCCTCTTGCACCGCCCGCATGCCGGGCCGGCAGTCGGCGATGAGCGTGGGGCTGACGTAGAACCCCGGCGATGCGGCCGGCTCGGCACTGCCGGCGACGAGCGTTCCCCCCTCCTCGACGCCCGAGCGCACGTAGCCGAGAATGCGCTCCTGATGAGCGCGGGTTATCACCGGGCCCACCACCGTGGAGGGATCCGTCGGGTCCCCGACGGGCACCGAACGGGCGATACGGCCCAGCTTCTCAACGCACTCGTCGTAGACCTTGCGCTGGGCGATCAGGCGGGTCGGAGCGGTACAGATCTGTCCCGCGTGGTAGGTGAAGGTGCTGGCCGTGTCCTGGGCCATGCGGTCGATGTCCGCCGAGTCGAACACCAAAGCCGCCCCCTTGCCCCCCAGCTCCATCAACACCCGTTTGAGGTCCCGCCCGGCCGCCTCGGCGATCTGCGTCCCGATGCCCGTACTACCCGTGAAGCTGACCATGTCCACATCGGGCGACGACACCAGAGCCCGGGAGGAATCGGGGCCCGAACCAACCACGAGATTGACCACACCGGGGGGGAAGCCGGCTTCGTGGAACAGTTCGACCAGGCGGATCACCGCTAGCGGATCCTGGCCGGCCGGCTTGACCACGACCGTGTTCCCGGTGGCCAGGGCCGGCCCGAGGGTGCCCATCACATTGTTCATCGGCACGTTGTAGGCCTTGATGCAGGCCACCACCCCGACGGGAAGCCGAACGGCGGCGGCGTTGAACACCCCGCCGGAGGTGGCATGGGGGCCGCCCCCGAGGTTGGGTACGGGCATGAACGAGACGTCGAGTGGCTCGAGGGCGCCTCGCGCATACCGGCGGATCCGGGCGATGGTGCCCCCCACCTGGGCCATCTGGGCCATGGCCATGGTGGAGCCGGTCTCGGCCTGCACGAGGGGCACGAACTCGTTGTAGTGCTCGGTGAGCAGGTCGGCGGCCCGGTTGAGCAGGGCGGCCCGCTCCTCCGGGGTCGTCTGCGACCAGGACGGAAAGGCGGCCCGCGCCGCGGCCGCCGCCTCGGCGGCGTCGTCGGCCGAAGCCTCCGGGGCGGTGCCGACCAATTCCTCGGTGGCCGGGTTGACCACCTCGTAGCTCCCGCTGGAACCCTTGACCGGCTGGCCACCGATCCACAGGTGGTACTCGCGTCCCACGTCCACCGCCGCAGTGGTCATCGATAGGTCCTCCCGTCGCTCGGCGGCCGCCCACGAGGCCGTGGACCCGGAACCGGGGCCCCTACCCGAAACGACCGCTCCCCCATCACTTGCCCTCCGAGTATGACAGCTTTGTCTCACCACCGCCGCCGGCCCGGTCGGCGATCGGTACCCGTTGCTATGCTCCGAGGGCGGCAACGAAGGGAGGGATCGGTGCTCGACTACCTGATCAAGGGTGGCAACGTCGTCGACGGCACGGGTGCAGCGTCGCGGGTGACCGACATCGGCGTCCGGGGCGACCGCATCGTCAGTATCGGTGCCGTCGATGAGCCGGCTCGCGAGGTCGTCGACGCCGACGGGCTGATGGTCACGCCCGGATTCGTGGACCCCCACACCCACTACGACGCCCAGCTCCACTGGGACGCCTACGCCACGCCGTCGTCGCTTCATGGCGTCACCTCCGTGATCGGCGGCAACTGCGGCTTCACGCTGGCCCCCCTCAAGGCCGCCGACGCCGATTACACCCGGCGCATGATGGCCAAGGTCGAGGGCATGCCCCTCGAGGCTCTCGAGCACGGCATCGACTGGTCGTGGGAGTCCTTCGGTGAGTACCTCGACCGGCTCGAAGGGCGCATCGCGGTCAACGCCGGCTTCCTCGTCGGTCACTGCGCCCTGCGTCGTTATGTGCTCGGCGCCGAAGCCAGCGAACGCCAGTCCGAACCCGGAGAAGTCGAGCAGCTGGTGAGACTCCTCGAGGAGTGCCTGACGGCTGGAGGGCTGGGACTTTCCACCACCCGCTCGTCCACCCACAACGACGGGGACAATCATCCCGTGCCGAGTCGCGTCGCCTCCGAGGCCGAGCTTCTCGAGCTGTGCGACGTGGTCGGCCGCCATCCCGGCACCACCCTCGAGGCGATCGTGGAGGGATGCCTGCGAGGGTTCTCCGACGCCGAGGTGGAGCTCATGGCCCAGATGAGCGCCCGCGCCAACCGACCGCTCAACTGGAATGTGCTCGGCGTGGCGGCCGGCCAGGAGGAGCGCACCGCTCAGCAGCTGCGTCCCTCCACCCGCGCCGCCGAGATCGGGGGTCGTGTAGTGGCACTCACCATGCCTATCTTCGCGGACAACAACATGAGCCTGGGTACCTTCTGCGCCCTTTGGCTCATCCCCGGCTGGCAGGAGATCCTCTCCCTGCCCCGTGACGAGAAGATCGCCAAGCTCCGCGACCCGGCGGTACGCCAACAGATGCGGGCGGCGGCCCAAGGGACGGTGTTCGAGCGCCTGGCCGACTTCTCCAAGTACCGCATCGGCGACACCGTCTCGCCGGCCAACCGCCGCTACGAGGGCAGGCTCATCACCGAGATCGCCGCCGAAATGGGCGTGGACCCGGCCGACGCCCTCGTGGACATCACCAGCGCCGACGACTTCAAGACGGTGCTGTGGCCCCTGCCCGCCGGAGACGGCCCGGAGGACTGGGAGGCCCGCCGGCGGCTGTGGGCCGAAGACACCGTGCTCATCGGTGGGTCCGACGCGGGAGCCCACCTGGACCGCATGCTGGGGTCGCCCTACCCGACCCGCTTCCTCGCCGATTCCCTCCGGGGCCGGCGGCTGGTGAGTGTGGAACGGGCCGTCGAACTGATGACCGACGCCCCGGCGCGGCTGTTCGGTCTGGTCGACCGGGGCCGCATCGCCGAGGGCGCCTACGCCGACCTCGTCGTCCTCGACCCGGCGACGGTGGACAGCGGTCCCGCCCGGCGGGTCTACGACCTGCCTGGCGACAGCCTGCGTCTGACGGCCGAGTCGACCGGGGTGGAGCGGGTCTTCGTCAACGGCCGACCGGTGATCCGCTCGGGCCAACCCGTCGGGGAGCTACCCGGGCGGGTCCTGCGGTCGGGGCGCGACACCACGACCGTCACCACCCGCTGAGGGGCCGGCGGGGCCGTCCGCCGGGGCGACACATGGCTACCGGCCGTTGCCGGCCGACTAGCGGTCGTTGCCGGCCGAGCGGCCGTAGCTCTCCACCAGACGGTCTATGTGGGCCTGCCCCTCGTAAAGGTTGCGCAGCATCCAGAAGCGCAAGAAGCGACTGATGGACGCGCTCACGAACAGGGCCCCCCCGATCACCACCAGCCCCAGGAGAGCCAGCGCCAGTATCTGCTCCGACGCCAGGTTCAGGGCGCTTCCCTGGCTGAGCGACTGCTCGTAGACGATCAGGCCGGCGACGAAACCCCCGACCATCAAGAGCGCGCCCACCACCTGACGGACCAGATCCCCTCGGCTGCGGCCGGTCTTGAGCTTGAGCTCGTTGACCGCCGAGCGGAACTCCTCGATCTTGTCGTCGGTCACTACCGGTGCACCGGCGCTGTTGGTAGCCACCATGTCTCCTATCACCAGGCTCTCTTTCTCGGACATCTCAACCACCTAGGTACGCGGAAGCCAGCTCTTCCTCTATAGCTGCTGGATCACCCACCCGTACGACCCGGCCGTGCAGCATGATGGCCGCCGACTGGGCGATGGGCAGGACGGTCTTGGCGAACTGCTCGGCCACGAGCACCGAGATGCCCGAACTGGCCAGTTCCGCGACGGTCTCGTACAACGCCGACACCACGAGCGGGGCCAGGCCCATGGAGAGCTCGTCGAGGATCAGGACCACCGGTTCGGTAGCGAGGGCCCGGGCGATGGCCAGCATCTGCTGCTCGCCCCCAGACATGGTCCCGGCCAACTGGTTGCGTCGCTCGGCCAGGCGGGGGAAGCGGTCGAAGGCCACCGCTTCGACCCTCTCGCGGGCCACCCCGGTACCGGTCGCCAGCCAGAGGTTCTCCCTCACCGTCAGGTTGGGGAAGATGCCGCGACCTTCGGGGACCGAGCACACGCCGACCCGGGCCAGGTCGTGGGCCGCGGCGCCGTTGACTGTGCGACCGGCGACCCGCAGCTCCCCTGACGCGACCCGGAGCAGACCCGAGCAGACCCGCAAGGTGGTGGTCTTGCCGCCACCGTTGGGGCCGAGCAGGGCCACGAGGGAACCGCGCCGCACGACCAGGTCCACGCCGTGGAGCACCTCGATGGCGCCGTAGCCGGCCCTCACCCCGACCAACTCCAGGATCGGCTCGGCCTCCTCCGCGAGGGGCCGCCCGCCGTCGGTGACCGGCACCGTCACGCCGCCCCCCCGAGGTAGGCGGCGATCACAGCCGGGTCGTTCTGGATCTCCTCGGGTCGGCCCACGGCCAGAATCTGCCCGTAGTCGAGCACGTGGAGCCGTGCCGAGACCCGCATGACGAGGGACATATCGTGCTCGACCAGACAGATGGCCAAGCCGGAATCGGCGAGCCGGCCGAGCAGCACCCCGAACACCTCGGTCTCCTGCTCGGTCTGGCCGGCGGCCGGCTCGTCGAGGAGCAGCACCGTCGGCTGGGTCATGAGCGAACGGGCCACCTCGACCACCCGGGCCCGCCCGGTGGGTATGTCGGCCACGTCGCGCTCGGCGATGTCGCCGAGCCCGGTCAGTTCGATGATCCGTTCGGTCTCCTTGGCCACGTTGATGCGGTGGCCCCGACCCCAGCCGTTTCGGATGTCACCGGCGACGCGGATGTTGTCCCGGACCGACAGGGACGTGAACAGCTCCAGGCGCTGGAAAGTGCGGGCCAGGCCGAGGCGGGCCCGCCGCGCCGGCGCGGCGGCGGTCACATCCCGACCGTGGAGGCTCACCCGGCCTCCGGTGGGCGACAGGAGACCGGTCACCACGTTGAACAGGGTGGTCTTGCCCGCTCCGTTGGGCCCGATGAGCCCCGTGACCGAGCCCTCCTCGACGGTGATCGTGACGTTCTGGAGGGCGTGGGTCCCCCCGAAGCGCACCGATACGTCCCTCACATCAAGTGCCGGCATCGCCCACCCCTGCGCCGAGAGGCTCAGCCAGCGAGCGGTCCCCTGCCCCGTCGGACCGACGGCCGTGGCGCCGGGAGCGGGCCGACCGCTCCGGCGGCAGCAGGTCTTCGATGCCGAGGGCCCGGTCGAGCTCGACACGCAGGCCGTCGCTGTAGGGAGAATCGATGCCGGCCAGCTCCAGGGGAACCGCCGCAGCCTCCCGCTCGCGTTGCGCCGGGTCGGACATCTGACCGGCCAGCGGCAGCAACATGACCAGCACGGCGGTCAGGATGGCGAACCACCAATGCCCGATCACGTTGGTCAGGCTGAGGACGTACAGCACCGCTTCGACCGCGCCGCCTCCCACCAACACCCGGGGGCGATGACGAAGGCTCCGGTAGCCGTCCACGAAGTCGTGCACCGAGCCGCTCGGGTTGCGACCCACCCCGATACCTATGAGGGCGGGGGTCACGGTGGCGAAGCTGGCCACGAAGGAGAAGAGGCCGTGGACGCTGCCGTGGCGGGAGGCCAGATCGTGGAAGGTGCTGACGATCAGGGCGAAGCCCACACCCGACAGCAGCCCCCCCATCAGGGCACCCGAGACGTAGCTGATCCCGGCTACGACAGTCAGCATCAGGAGCGACAGGCTGAGGAAGATGCTGAAATTGTCGGGGGTGACTGAGCCCAGCGCCATCGACATCAGGACCCCGCCGAGCCCGGCGACGGCCGCCGAGAGCATGAACACGCTGAGCTTGAGGCGCAGGAGACTCTGGCCCAGGGTCGCCGAAGCCGCCGGACTGTCCTTCATGGCGGTGAGGCGCCGCCCGTAGCTGCTGTTGCGCAACGCCACGAGCCCTATGCCGAGGACGGCGAAGACCACCGTCGCGGTCACCAGGAACGTGGTTCCGTCGTGCAGGTCGAGGGGCCCCACCTTGAGCGGCGGAATCACCAGGCTGTTGATACCGGCTCCACCGCTGAACAGGGAGAATTTGGTGTGGATCAGCGGTATGCGGTGCGGGTTGGAGTCCATCAGGACCATGTCGGTGAGGAAGACCCCGAAGGCCATGGTGGCCAGACCGAGATACAGGCCGCGCAGGCGCAGCGCCGGCAGCGACACGACGGCGCCGACGACGGCGGTCACGATGACGCCCACGACGATCCCCCACAGGGTGCTGCGCGACGCCAGACCGTGCCCGGTGACTCCGATGTGATAGCTGACCATGGTGGCGATGGCACCGAAAGAGACGGCTGCCAGGTTCATCTCGCCGGCGTAACCGGTGAGCAGGGTGAGCGACAGCGCGATGACGGCGAAGGTCATCCCGAGGGTCAGCGTCGTGATGTCCGAATCGTTCATCAGCTGCCGCAACAGGACCACGACGACCACCAGCGCTGCGCCGGCGATCACCGCGCTGCGGACCGACGGCAGATGGGCCCGCTCCCGGGTGCGGGCCACCGAGGCCCCTCGGAGGCGGTCCTGGGGGAGCACTATGAGCACCACGAACAGCACGATCATGGGCAGCGACACCCTGAAGTTGCTGGCCCACTGCCAGGTCTTGGGGAAGTAGGCCAGCACGTAGCTGGCGGCCAGCCCGAGCACGAGGGCGCCGAGGTAGGTCCGGGGGATGCTGCGCAGCCGCCCGAACACCGCTGCGGCGAAGGCGTCGATCACCAGGAGGGTCAGGGAGTTGGCCTGCAGGGCACCCCCGCTGATGGGGGTGAGGAGCACCCCGGCCAGCACCGCGAGGAACGAACCCATAGCCCACGACAGGGCGGCGATGCGCTCCGGGTTGTGGCCGTTCAGCTCCAACAGCCCCGGATCGTCGACGGCGCCGCGCATGGCCACACCGATGCGCAGCCGGTAGAAGAACAGGCGCAGCCCCAAACCGATGAGCACAGCCGTGCCGAGGGCTATGAGCTCGTGGGTCGTGACGTCGGCCCCGAAGATCTTCACCTGGCTGGTGATACCGAAGAAGGGGACCACGGTCCGGTCCGCCTGGGGGTTCCAGAACCACTCCGACAGGTACAGCATGCCGAGCATGAGCGCCACCGTGACGACCACTTTGGTCACCTCGGCGGTGTCTCGCAGCCCGCGCATGATCACCAGGTAGAGGACCCCGCCCATGAGCGGTCCGAACACCCCGAGCACGAGTATCAGGGCCAGCGGTGTGGGGACACCCCAGCCGTAGCGGACCTCCCAGTACAAGAAGGCGCCCAGCATCGCTTCCGCCCCGTGGGCGAAGTTGAAGATACCCGAGGTGTTGTAGGTGAGGACCAGCCCCGACGCCGCTATGGCGTAGACGCCGCCCAGAACCAAACCGAAGATGGTGTAGGTGAGGAACAGGTGCACCGGTCGAACCTTCCTGTGACCGCTCGGCCGAGCAGCAGCTTGGCTACTGGGGCTTGATCACGTTGGCCGAGAGGAACTTCGTGGCCAGCCGGTCGGAGTTGAGCGTGGTGCCCCAGGCCGACTGTGGAATCTTGAAGAGGTACTCGGGATTGCAGTCGAACTGACCCCTGGTCGAGGGATAGGCCTGGGAGAAAGTCGTCCCAGTGAGCTTGAGGAGCATCCCACACTGGGGAGGCGTGTTGTTCCCCGGGTCGGTCGGAGCGTGCAGTCCGCCACCCGTCCAGTTGTGCACCTTGGAGAGGTCGTTGATCATGCACTGACGGGTGAGCGTGGACCCGCAGGCCTTGGCCTCGGTGGCCCAGAGGAGGAACGACGAGGCGGCCTGCTGCCCGAGCTGGCTGACCTTGCCGCCGGTCGCTCCGACGAGGCTGACGTACTTGGCGACCGCCGGATTGATGTCGGCCTCCTCGAGGGGCACGAAGGCGTCGCGGACATAGACATTGTCGCCGATGCCGTTGGTGTTCCAACTCGACATCTGGGTGGTGTAGTCGTTGGTCTCCATGACGTAGAGCGGCTTCAACCCGAGCTGGAAGTTGGCCGTCATCATCCCGAACAGGACGGGGCCCGGGCCGAGGTCGTTGTAGATGGTCTTGGCCCCGCACGCCTGGAACTTCTGGGCGAAGGGCGTGTAGTTGGGCTCCCCGTAGTAGCTGATCTTGACGCCGCAGTTGGCGAGCTTCCATCCGGCGGCCTGGGCAGCCAGTATGTCCTTGGCGTAGCTGACCTCGGTCGCCGACGTGAGGGTGGTGTGCAGAGCGTCGAACGCGGTCACGTCCTGGGGGAAGAGCTTGGCTATCTCGTAGTACACCGACGCCGGCAGGTAGTCGACCGGGTTGGGGACCGCCTGGTACATCTCGGGGGCGTTGGCCACGTCGGGTCCCACCGTGAAGCCGGGCACGGCGGCCAGATTGCAGCCGATCCGGGTGGACTCGGCCGCCTCGTCGAGGGCGAAGCCCTCTCCGACCAGCATGAAGTCGCTCTTGCAGGCCTGCTGCATCACCGTGTTGACCTGGGTGATGGCGGCGTCGTAGTTATCGCCGACGATCTTGCGGCCGAGGATGCCCCCCTGGTCGTTGCACCACTTGATGAGCGCCGTCACGGCGTCGCCCATCTCCTGGTCCAGGCCCGGCGACTGGCTGAAACCACGGTCGTCGCCGTAGCCGATACGGATGCTCGTGTCGGTGACACCCTGCTCGGTGGCGCCGTGGGCGCTCCCGGGGCCGCACGGCGACGCCAGCGTGCCGAACGTCGAGGACGTCGCCGACGCCGAAGTGGCCGTCGTCGCCCCGGCACTGGTACTGCCAGTAGACGAGGTACCGCGATTGCTGTTGCAGGCCGATGCGGTTAGCACCGTCGCCGCGACCAGCACCATAGCGCTGGTCCTGCCACGTCGCGTGTGGTTCACAGACCGAATCCCCCCTGTTGAGCGGCGTGCTTGCTGCCAAGCGCCGGACAACTGAACCATAGCATCAGGACTCCTGAGGCGCTACGTTGCCTGACAGTCACGTATCACCCCGTTTCGCTCAGTGGGCCGACTTATCCGACCTGGCCCTTCAATCAGTCGGCGGCCAGCGCCACGCGCCCCGGAATCGGGTTGTAGTACTCCCGCTGGAAGCGGATGAGACCCTCCCCGAGTCGGAAGAAGCCGACGTAGCTGTTGCGGTAGGTCCGCTGGGTGGTGGTCACCCGGCCTCGACTGGTGTATTCGAGGATGAGGTGATCCGGATCGGCGCAGTCGTGCACGTCGGTGATCTCGATCCTGATCTCGAACAGGCGGAGCGCCGGCTCCAGCCGGGAGCGGATGGCCGGACGCCCCATCAGACGGGCCGGTGGGTCGGCGTAGGGAAGCTCCAGCACGGCGTCCTCGGCGAACAGTTCCAGCTGGGCGTCCACGTCGCCCCGGCCCACCGCCTCGAAGGCCTGGCTGACCACCGCCAGGTTGGCCGTGCGGCGGCCCCCGGATGCTGCGCTCAAACAGCCGCCTCCGCGCCTCGTTCACCTTGACGGGCGAGCACCCGGTCCACGAACAGGTGCACACATTCCCAAGCGGCGTCAAGCGGCATCCCACCACAGAGCGGGTGGAGCACCCACCGGACGTCCTCGCCGAGCTTCTCCGACTTGGCCAGCACCTCGTCGGGGGTCAGGATCTCGTAGATGCCCTCGGCTCTCAGGTCCGAAGCGGTGAAAGAGTAGGAGTGCACCGAGGATTGGATGTCGGCGGTCTGCCAGGACGCGTAGGTGGTCGCCTCGTGGAGTAGGTAGGAACCGAGCTCGTGCCAGGCCCGCTCGGGGTCCTCCGACACGAACAGCAGGCTGACCACAGGGGGCGGCGAGTCGACGACCGCCTCGACCCCGAACTCGGCGCACAGACGCCGGTAGCGGTCCTCGAGGTCGGGCAGCTTGGCCGGTGGTCCGAGCGCCAGACCGAAGCGGGCGGCCCGCCGAGCCGACGCGGCAGAGCTGCCGCCGATCAGGAAGGGGGGATCGGTCCGCAGCGGTCGCGGGGTCACGTGCACCGTCGCCCCGCCGCGGTCTATGGGCTGTCCCCGCCACGCGGCCAGCAGATCGGCCACGCAGCTGTCCATGAGCGCCCCGCGGCGCTCCCAATCCTTGCCGTGGGCCAGGTACTCGCTCGGCCGGTACCCGACCCCGAGGGTGACTTTGATCCGCCCCCCGCTCGCCAGGTCGAGCGATATGAGGTCCTCGGCGACGCGCAGGGGATCGTGGAGCGGCAGGAGCAGAGCCTGGAGGTGGATCTCGATGCGCTCCGTACGCGCCGCCATCATGCCGGCCAGCAGCATGGGGGACGGCATCCACCCGTCGTCAGAGCCGTGGTGCTCGTCGATGGAGATGGACTGCATCCCGGCCCGGTCGGCGAGCTGGCCCATCTCGAGCGCAGCACGGTAGCGACTGGACATGTCCGCCGGGTCTAGACCGGGCAGGGTCATGTTGAAGCGGAGAGCATTGCTCATCGATCACCTCCACTACTAGGACCATTGCGATGTTCGGGACGCTCGACGCCCCCCAACCCCCCGGGTCCCCGAGCGATACCACGCCGGTCCCCACCCCGACGGTACGGTCATGAGACACCCAAGTCAACTAGTAGTCGGCGTGGTAGACAGGAGCGGTTTCCATCGAACGACCAGGGGAGGGCCGATGGGATATCCGTTGGATGCGGGTGGGGTGGACGACTACCCCGTGAAGGTGGGCAGCGCCCTCGTCACGATGGTGGACCCCCACCGCGGTTTCGAGAAGGCCTACAACCGCTGGTACGAGCGGGACCACTTCTACGGCGGCTGCATGATCGGCCCTTACCTCTTCGCCGGCAGCAGGTGGGTCGCACCACGCCCCCTCAAGGATCTGCGCTGGCCCACCACCGAGAAGGTGGCCAGCCCTTACGACGCCGGCTCCTACGTGGCCGTCTACTGGGTCGAGAAGGGCCACCACAAGGAGCACTTCGACGACTGGTCGGTACCCCAGGTCCACTGGCTGTACGCCAACGGGCGGGGCTTCGCCGAGCGCTCCCACGTCCACACCGTCGTCGTGGACCACCTGGGCGCCGCTTACCGGGACGAGGACCCGGTGCCCGTGGACCTGGCCCTCGACCACGGCTACCCGGGCATCATCATCGCCTGGCTGGACGGGCGCGACGGTAGGCCGGCGGCCGGACTGCACGAGGAGGTCAGCCGTCGGATACTGCCGGAGGTTCTCTCCGGATCGCCTATCGAGATCGCCTCCTCGTGGACGCCGACGACCCCTTCGGAGGAGGCGTCGACCGGCGGGCCGATGCCGCTCGGCTCGCCTGCCGGCGGGCCCAACCGGCTACTGCAGATATTCGTCGTGGGCGGCGAGTTGACACCGGCGCTGGAGGCCGTGCGGGCCTACACCGACGCGGTGGAGCGGGAGGGCCTGGCCGACACCCAGTTGGTGGCCCCCTTCTA
>JAGWSF010000067.1 GCA_028876385.1 Acidobacteriota bacterium
CTGCCCAAGTGCCTGAGGTGATTCCTGTACCGATGGCCAGCCGGCTTGATGGCCCGGCGTCGTGGCCCGGGTGACTAGGCTCGGTTCTGGTCGCGACTGGCGCGTTCGGGTGGAGCAACCACTGGGGAGCGACCCTGTCACGGGAGTGTTCGTGGCGGTCGAGCCGGGCGCCTGGGCGAGAACATCAAATCGCCTGGGAGGTACCGTGCCAGATAGCCCCTCGACCATCGCTTACCGTGCAGCTCTGGAGGTCATCGCCGACAGCGAGCCTGATGTCGCGGCGGCCATCGTCGACGAACTCGGCGCTCAGCGTCGCCAGCTGAAGTTGATCGCCTCCGAGAACTACGCGTCACCGGCGGTCCTTTTGGCCATGGGCAACTGGCTGTCGGACAAGTACGCCGAGGGGATACCCGGGCGGCGGATGTACGCCGGATGCGAGGTGGTGGACCGGATCGAGACTTTCGCCGCCGACCACGCCCGGGCCCTGTTTGGCGCCCCGTTCGCCTACGTGCAGCCCCACTCGGGCATCGACGCCAACCTGGTGGCCTACTGGGCCATCCTGGCCCGCCGGGTCGAGCGCCCCTTTCTCGAGATGGCCGGGGTCGGCCACGTCAACGACCTGGACGGCCGCGCATGGGCGGAGTTACGTCGCGAGTTGGGCGACCAGCGGATGCTGGGCATGTCGTTGGACGCCGGTGGCCACCTCACCCATGGATTCCGACCCAACATCTCGGGCAAGATGTTCGACCAGTCCAGCTATGGTGTCGACCCCGAAAGCGGACGGCTGGACTACGACCACATCGCCACCCTGGCCCGCCGGGTTCGCCCCCTGATCTTGGTGGCCGGCTACTCGGCCTACCCCCGCCGCATCGATTTCGCCCGCCTGGCCCAGATCGCCGCCGACGTGGACGCCACCTTCATGGTGGACATGGCCCACTTCGCCGGCCTGGTAGCCGGGAAGGTCTTCACCGGCGACTACGACCCCGTCCCCCACGCCGACGTGGTGACCACCACCACCCACAAGTCGCTGCGCGGCCCACGGGGCGGTATGGTCCTGTCCGGCCCGGACTACGCCGAATACATAGAGAAGGGCTGCCCCATGGTGCTCGGCGGACCCCTCGCCCACGTCATGGCGGCCAAAGCCGTCGCCTTGGCCGAGGCCCGCCGCCCCGCCTTCGCCGACTACGCCCAGGCCATCGTCGACAACGCCCAGGCCCTGGCCGAGGGACTCATCCGCCGACGCGTTCGCCTGCTCACCGGCGGCACCGACAACCACCTGGTGATCATCGACGTCGCCTCCTCCTACGGCCTGACCGGCCGACACCTCCGGGATACGCCTCGGCACCCCAGCCCTGACCACCCTCGGCCTCGGCCCCGCCGAGATGGACGAGGTCGCCGACATCATCGCCGCCACCCTCACCGCCACCTCACCCGCCTCTGCGCCGTCGGGGCCGTCGGGGCCGTCCAAAGCCCACTACATCCTCGACGACACCATCGCCGACACCGGCCGGCGCCGTTCGGCCCAACTGCTCGACCGGTTCCCCCTCTACCCCCAGCTTCATCTGTAGAACCTCCCGGCCCTATGTCCTAGACGTAGTCGGCGACGGCGACAGGGCTGGCCGTGATCGTCGGCCGCAGTATGCTGGCATACTATGAGGCGGACCACGGTGAAGCTCCCCGATGACCTCGACGCCCGGCTCCGCCATGAGGCCGAGCGGAGACGAATGACCGTCTCTGAACTCACTCGCGAAGCCATCGAGACCCATCTGGGGCCCCGGCCGGCGGGACGACGTCGCATGATCGCCGCGGCCGCAGGTCACAGCGGCTCCCACGACGTCTCGGTGCGGATCGAAGAGATCCTGCGCGACGAGGTGACCAAATAGCGGTCCTGGTCGACGCTGGACCGCTCTACGCCTACGTCGACGCCGACGATGACCACCACATGGAGTCCTTGGAGCTCCTCGAGTCTCACCCTGGTCCTCTGGTCGTGCCCATACTGGTCGTGACCGAAGTGGCCTACCTATTGGCCAGGCGGCTCGGCGCTGAGGCCGAAGTCCGCTTCCTGGGCGACTTCGCGGCGGGCAATCTGATCAGCGAAGCCGTGGCCGGCGAGGACTGGCTTCGCATCGCGGAGCTCGTCGGGCGCTACCGGGACCTGCCGCTTGGAACCGTCGACGCCTCTGTGGTTGCCGCGGCAGAAAGGCTCCAGCTCAGCCAGATCGCCACCCTCGACCGCCGCCACTTCGCAGTCGTGCGACCCTCCCACATCCCCGCCTTCGAACTGCTCCCATAGCCCCAGGGAGCAGCTGTCGAAGCATCTCCCCCAGCCCATCGCCATACGACGAGTGGGGCTCCGTCGGCGGAGACCGAACGGCTAGTCCCCGGTTCGTATCACTGTCCCGGCCCACTCCCCGGAGGTCCCCTAAAGAGCCGGTCTTGCTCGCTCAATGTCGGGCAGCGGTGGCCTTGGGGTTCCCGGCCCCGGGGGCTGTCTGTTCGGGATGAGGGGAGGCGGGGCTTGTTGTCGTTGGGGCCGGGCGGCCCAGGTGGTATCCCTGGCCGTAGTCGACGCCGGCGGCTTGCACACAGTCCAGGGTGGCTTGGTCTTCGATGCCTTCGGCGACGGTGTGGACGTTGAAGGCTCGAGCGAGGCTGACGATGGCGTCGACGACATGGCGGTTGGCCGGGTTGGTCGGCAGGTCGTGGATGAACTCCCGGTCGATCTTCAGCACGGTGATGGGGAGCTTCTTGAGGTAGAGCAGGCTTCCGAAGCCGGTGCCGAAGTCGTCGATGGCCAGGCCACACCCCATTTTGGCCAGGCCATGGGCGAACTCCTCTCCGGCTGCGAGGTCGGTCATGAGGGCGGTCTCGGTGATCTCGAATACCAGGTCGGCGGGCGCGGCGCCGCTGCGGGCGATCTGCTGTTCGATGAACGACAGCATCCCCGGTGATTCGAGGGATGCGGCCGACAAGTTGCACTCCACGGTCTGTCCCGTGGCGGCCAACTCGACGGTCCGACTGACGACCCAGCGGTCGATCTCGGCTATGAGCCCGTATTTCTCGGCGGGCGGCAGGAATTCGCCCGGGGCGATGAGCTCGCCGTCCCGGCCGACCAGGCGCAGGAGCAGTTCTTGGGTGGGACGGCCGTGGCCGAGGGGAACTATCGGCTGGCTGTAGAGCACCAGGCGGTCCTCGTCGAGGGCGTCGCGGATGCGGCCGACCCAGGTCAGAGCCGCCAGTTCGCGTCGAAGGGCGGTCTGCTCCTTCTTCTCCTCGGTGATGTCCCGGAAGACCACGACCAGGCCGGTGATGTTGGCTTCGCTGAGTAAAGGAGCGGAGGAGAACGCCACCGGGAAGATGGTGCCGTCCCGGCGGGTGAAGGCTTCGTCTGAGCCGCGCAGGGTCCGGCCTTGGAGGCGTACCTCCAGCAGCGGGCAGACTCCGGCCGGGATGGGCTGGTGGTCGGCGTCTTGGAAATGGATGGTCTGGTGCATGGGCTGGCCACGCAGCTCCTGCTCGGTCCAGCCCAGCATGCGGCAGGCCGCCGGGTTGACATAGGTGACCAGGCCGTCCGAGTCCAAGGTGTAGAGGCCTTCGGCCATGTTGTCCATGACCACCTGGCGGAAGGTCTCGGCGTCTTTGCGCTCGGTTATGTCCAGCACGACGTTGCCGACGCCGATGATCTCCCCGTCGATCCGCACCGGGTAGTAGCTGGCCAAGAAGTGCGAGACACACCTGGGGGAGGCCGCGCTGGTCCGGGTCAGCTCGACGTCGCACACCTCCTCGCCGGCCAGCACCCGCTGGTAGACATCTTCCAGGTCGGGCCATAGATCGGGAAACGCTTCGGCGACGGTACGTCCGACCTGTTCGGAAACGGCCCGGCCATCCACGTCGGCCAACCGCTGGTTGATCCGTACGATCCGCAAATCGCGGTCGACCAATTTGAAGCCGACCGGGGCCGCGTCGCCGATGCTCTCGAGCAGAGCCAGAGCCTGTGTCGCCTCCATCTCCGACTGGCGCAACGACATCTCCAGGCTCCGTTGATCGTCCACATCGGTAGCCGTCCCGATCCAGAACGCCACCTCACCGCCGCCGCCACGAACCGGCTCGGCCCGGAAGGCGTGCCAACGATAGACCCCGTCGAAACGGCGGAACCGGTAGTCGACCGCGTAATCCGCCCCGGTGACCACCGCCTCCGCCCAAGCCCGCCCAGCCCGCTCCCGATCGTCGGGGTGAGCCCGACCCAACCAGCCGCCGTCGCTACAGGTACCCGGCCGCCGGCCCGTATAGGTAATCCCTCGCCGGTTCAACGACGTGGTCACCCCATCGGCCGACGCCGTCCACACCACATGCGGCACGGAATCCAAGATCAACTTCATGTGCTCATCGACGGGGCCATACGAACCGGCTGCGTCATCGGGGGACACGAGTCTCTGCGGCAGGCCCAGAGCCGCTGCGTCGAACGACGGTCTCTCGGCGGAAGTCACAGCCTAACTATCGGCGCCCCCGTCGGCGGCCGCCATGGACGCAGTATCACAACAGCACCAGCGGAATATCCCGATGTGCTTTCAGCCGGCGGGGTCCGGGTAGCGGCCCTATCGATCTGTCCGGTTGGCGCGGGACCGCTTTCTGGCTGCGCCTCGGTCATCGGAACGTAGAAGATCGAGCAGTTCCGCCTGCGAGTGGACACCGAGCTTACGGAACATGTCGGTGAGGTGATTACGCACGGTGCTCTGGCTCACGAACAGTGCCCGGGCGATGGCGGGGACCCGTTCGCCGCGCAGCAGCCCCGTCAGGACCTCCCACTGGCGGGCCGACAGCTCGCTCAGACCGGGGATCTCCTTCGGGTCCGGCACCCGACTGAAGCCCGATACGACGCCGGACATCTCGACCTCCCGAGCAATACGCCACAAGTGCCGTTCCAGGGCGGCGGCGCGGCCGGCGCCGACATCGCCTCCCGCAGCTTTCGAGGAACACGCGAATCCGAACGTCAGCCCGTCATCGCCCAGCCGGGTGATGATGCATTGGAGCTGGACCCAGTCGCCGGAACGGTGACGCCACGAGAGGCTCACACCCACGCCAGCCAGATCGACCAGGCATTGGGCCGCCGCGGCGAACAGCCTCGGCAGATCCTCGGG
Organism: Acidobacteriota bacterium; assembly: GCA_028876385.1. Lineage (GTDB taxonomy): Bacteria > Actinomycetota > Acidimicrobiia > Acidimicrobiales > Palsa-688 > JAKCDU01. The sequence continues at coordinate 5,139 of JAGWSF010000067.1, forward strand.
GTGCACCTCCTCGATGACTCTGCGGCCGACCATTTCCTCGACGGAGTGGCCCAGCACCCGCTCGACATCGACACTCACCCTCTGGATGCGCCACTCGGCGTCGAAGCTGCCGACGACCAGTCCGGAGATGCTGTGCGGCCACGTCTCGGCCGTCGGCGCGGCCGTCGGTAGCCCTGCGTCCTCGCCCGCGGGGACCACCACCCACAGAGCTCGGTTTCTGACCTCCACGCCGGTGACGGCGACCCAGCTTTCTACTTCGACAGGGCCTGACCTGCGGCGGCGGAGTCGGCGCCGGACGCTGTAGACATCGATGGTCCCCCCCCGGACGAGCTCGAAGAGGTCCTCCAGCGTGGGGGGCTGCTGCACCATCACGTCCAGGTCCACCTCTGTGGCACCGGAGTCCACTTCGAGCAGCTCGGCCAGGGCCGGGCTCATCACGATCAGGCGTCGAGCCGCCAGGTCCAGTATTCCCACCGGAAGCGGACAAAGGACGACCAGGTTGTCGACGTCGTCGGCGGCGGACTGGGCCAGGGTCATCGCCGACAACAACGAAAGCCACCCGTAGGTGGTCCGCCGACTGACCAACTGCTCCGGCATCACGAACCCCCTCCTGCGGAGGCCATGCTACGCGTAACGCCAGACCCCAGACTGGCCGCGGCGGTGAGTGAACTGGGTCCCCGGGGCGCAACGTTGACGCCGGGCATACGGATTGGTGAAGCTGTCGGGGCAATCATGACAATCCGCCTATGTACTGGCGGGCCGGGGTTGTCGAGTCCTTTCACTGAGCATCCGATGCCCTCCGGGCCCAGCTGGGTCTGGTCAGGCCGGCGGAGACAGAAGGAGCACACTCGGTGGAGCTGCCCCAGCACCAGCGCCCGACCCCGGGCATCGAGAGATCAGCGAAGGCCAATAGCAGCCCCGGTGCGGGCATCTCGGATCATCCAGCCCTGGACGAGTCGGCATGACGACTTTCCTAAACGGAACGCAACGGGCCGCAGTGGTCCTGGCCCAGCTCGACACGCAGAGGGCAAACAGGCTGCTCATGTCTCTCAGTGACACGGAGGTGGTGAACCTGATGGCCGCCATGGCTACCCTGCCCACTCTGGAGGTGAGTCAGGTTGAGGAGATCATGGCCGACCTCGCAGCCCAGACCGCCGCTTTGCTGCATGTCGGCCAGGGCGGCCGCGAGATCGCCGCTCGGCTCTTGCGCCAACGGTTTGGCGACGGTCGAGCCGAAGAGGTCCTCTACCAGTTCGACGAGGCCAAGGACAGCAACCCCTTGGCCTTCCTGAACCGTCTCGAGGTCCCGCAGCTGGGCCGCCTCATCGCCGACGAACACCCGCAGACCGTCGCCGTCATCCTCACCCAGCTTCGACCCGACATCTCAGCCCAGGTGCTGGCCGCCATGGACAATACGGTACGGGTCGAAATCGTCCACCGGATCGCCAGCATGGCTCGGGTCAGTCCTACGGTAATGCAGCATTTGGCCCAGGTTCTGGATCAGCGGGCCGCCTCCTGGGTGATCGGCGGGTCGACCGCATCAGGCTCGGAAGGCGGGGTCAAACCGGCGGTAGCCATTCTCAACCACACCGACCGAGCCACCGAACAGCAGATCCTGGGCGAGCTGGAACAGCGCGACCCCGATCTCGCCGAGCGTATTCGCAACGAGATGTTCGTCTTCGATGACCTGCTCAGCCTCGACGACCGCAGCATGCAACTCATCATGCGCCATGTTCCACTCCACGAGCTGGCAGTAGCGCTCAAAGGAGCGGACGACGACATACGCGCCAGATTTCAGGCCAACCTGTCCGAGCGGGCTGCCACCGACCTGCTGGAGGAACTGGAACTTTTGGGTCCGATGCGGGTGTCGCAGGTCGGAGCGGCCCAAAGCGCCATCGCCAAAATGGTGCGTGACCTCGACGCCGCTGGCGAGATCACCCTCAGCCGCGGCGACGACGAGTTCATCTAATGGCCTGACTGAACCACCGTGAGTCTGTCTCCAAGCCTCCCAGGGTGGGTCACTGCCAACCCCGATCAGGAGTCGACGAGAGTGGAGCGGAGCCGGCGGTTGCTATTCGAGCGGAAGCGTTCGCCCTTCGTCGCGCCGCGGTCCGGAGTGCCGGATCTCCCCCGACCCGAGCCCGTCTCACGACCGTCTCACGCCCTGGTCGTACGGTGCCGTCGACCCGCTCGGCGAAGGGGAAGCGACGCCCGAGCCGGCCCAAGTCGACAAGGAAGGCACGGACATGGCGAGCGCTGAAGAGGGGACCTCGGGGGATCAGCGGAGCGGCCCCACGGGCGGACAGCCGTCATCGGTAGGCGCCCGCACGGCCCGCCGTGCCCTTGCCCGCCCGGACGAGCGTGGAAAGCGCGCCCGCCGGTCCCTCCGCGTGATCAGCATGCTGGGGGTCAGCGCTCTGGTGGCGGGACTTCTGGCCACCGCCTCCATCGTGGCGCCGGGTATCTCCGGCGCCGGTGTGGCCGGGGCGGCCCCCTCGTGCACGGTGGGCGCGCGCTCGACGGTGTCGCCGGTACTGTCCACCGCGGGCGACTCGTGCACGGACAACGGGAACGGCACCTTCACGGCGACGTTCACGGTGGACCCGAACGTCTGCACCCAGGGGCCGGGGGGCTCCTGCCTGAGCTACGACACCACCATCACCCCGCTGAACGCCACGCCGAACTATCCGTCCGGGCCCTACACCGGCGGGGTGGAGTGCAGCTTCCTGGACCTGGGACATTTCGTACCCAACTACTCGCTGAACGGTTCCGACCTCCTCGGCGCGCAGTTCA
>JAGWSF010000068.1 GCA_028876385.1 Acidobacteriota bacterium
AGACGGTGGAGATGTCCATCCGTCTCGGCGTGGACCCCCGAAAGGCCGATCAGGTGATCCGCGGGACGGTGTCGCTACCGGCCGGTACCGGCAAGACGGTGCGGGTGGCGGTGTTCGCCGCCGGGACGGCTGCCGAGGAGGCCCGCGCCGCGGGTGCCGACTTCGTGGGCGCCGACGATCTGGTGGCCCAGGTCGACGGGGGAATGATGGATTTCGATGTGGCCATAGCCACCCCGGATCTCATGGGACAGGTCGGGCGTCTGGGGCGCAAGCTCGGTCCTCGCGGGCTCATGCCCAACCCCAAGACCGGAACGGTCACGACCGAGGTCGGCAAGGCGGTGACCGACTTCAAGGGAGGACGCGTCGAATACCGGGCCGACACCCGCTCGCGCGGTGTCGTGCAGGTGCCGATCGGCAAGGTGAGCTTCGATCAGGCCGCCCTGCTGAAGAACTTCCGGGCCGTGGTCGACGAGGTGCAGCGGGCCAAGCCGGCCGCGGCCAAGGGCAAGTACATCAAGTCGGTTGCGGTCAGCTCCACCATGGGTCCCGGGGTGGACGTCGACTCCAACTCGCTTCGGGTCACCGACGAGGAGCTCGCCGCGCTCTGACCGCTTCGACGGGCGACCCCGAGGGGTCGCGGCGCGCCGTGCGCTAGCGGCCCCGCCTTCCGTAGCATTGCCGGAAAGATGGCCAAGCCCGAATGGATGCCCCCGCGGCTGTACCAGTGGACCAAACCCAGGTCCCTCGGGCTGCACGCCCTCTTTCTCATCGTCGCCGGCGGGTGCGGGGTAGCCATGTGGTGGCAGGTGCACCGGGCCATGCAGGGCAACGTCCTCAGCTACCTGTACTCGGTGGAGTGGCCGGCCATCGCGGTGGTGGCGGGCATCGGGTGGTGGCAGATGTTCCATGACACCCCCGAGGACATCGCCCGACGCTCGGAGTACCACCGCCGCATGAGGGCCGCCAGCGCCGAGGTGGTGGCCCGCACCTTGCCCCGATCGGCCCGGGCCCTCACCGTGGATTCCTCGGAGGTCGCCGGCCGGGCCCTCGGAAGAGGGTCGACGCCGGCCCTGGCCCGGGAATCCTCCGGCGGGCGGTCGCCGGCGGGGGGTGGCCGGCTCGACGCCTCGAGCGGAGCGGCCCTCGTGGCCACCGGTCAGGGGGTGGCCGCCCGGACCGAGCGTCCCGACGGGGGAGCCGTCCTGCTCGGGCCCGAGGACTCCGACCTGCCCGACGACGAGATGTCCGAGTACAACCGTTACCTGGCCACCCTGGCCCTCAAAGGGAAGGCGAAGACGTGGCGCAACCCTCACGGTCTGTGACCAGCCTGGCGACGCCCCTCGGGCGCTACCGCATCATGGCGTGGGTGGTGGGCACGATGCTCATCGCAGTGTTCGTGGCCATCCCCTTCCAGTCGGTGGAGAAGGTCATCGGCCCTCTCCATGGCGTCCTCTACATCGCCTATCTGGCCACCGTGGTCCAGATGTTGCTGGTCTACCGCCTGGGCTTCTGGTACTTCGTCGGCATGGTGGTAGCGGGTTGGTGCCCCTTGGTGTCGTTCGTGGTGGAGCGACTGGTGACCCGACGGCTGGGCGGCTCCCCGGCCGGCTATACTGGAAGTCCTACATTCGAATCTGATCTCGAGCCGTAGACATCCGGTACGCCCTTACAGGCGTCTAAGTGGGCCGCCGGCCCAGCCCGACGAGGCGAGTGGTGCTTCCCTTTGGTGGGTACCGCCCGGCGCGCCGGTGTGGACATCAAGGAGGTGACCTTTGGATAACCCGAGACCGGAGAAAGTAGCCGTCGTCGAGGAGGTGCGGGAGCACTTCAGCGAGGCCAACGCGGCCATACTCACCGAGTACCGCGGGCTCACGGTCAAGGATCTCGCCGGCCTGCGCCGTCTGCTGCGCAGCAACGGCGGCGAGTACAAGATCTACAAGAACACGCTGGTGGCCCTGGCCGCCCGCCAGTCGGGCCTGGCCGACCTCGAGCCCCTGCTCGAAGGGCCGACGGCGATCGCCTTCGTCACGGGTGACGCAGCGGCGGTGGCCAAGACCCTGCGGGACTACTCGAGGACCAACCCCCTGCTCGTGATCAAGGGAGGCGTCCTCGGGGACAGGGTCATCGGGTCTCCCGAGACCGCGGCGCTGGCCGATCTGCCGTCGCGTGAAGTGCTGCTCGCCCAGCTCGCCGGTGCTATCGCAGCCCCCATGCAGCAGATGGCCGGCCTGCTCCAGGCCCTGCCCCGCAACCTGGCCTACGGCCTGGCCGCCCTTCGCGACAAGCTCGAGTCCGAGGGGCCGTCGTCGGCTGCGGCGCCCGACGGGGCTCCCGCCACCGAGCCCGATGCCGCCGCCACCGAGCCCGATGCTGCGGCCACCGACACCGCAGATGACGAGGCCGCCGACGAGGCCGCCGAATCCACTGACCAAGAATCAACCGAGACCGAATAACACTCAGGAGAAACGCCCGATGGCAACCAAGGAAGAGATTCTCGACAGCATCGCCAACCTCACCGTCCTCGAGCTCTCCGAGCTCCTGAAGGACTTCGAGGAGCGCTTCGGCGTCACCGCCGCGGCCCCGGCCGCCGTGGCCGTGGCTGCGCCCGCCGGCGGCGGGACCGAAGCCGCCGCCGAGGAGGAGCAGGACGAGTTCGACGTGGTCCTGACCTCCGCCGGTGACAAGAAGATCCAGGTCATCAAGGAGGTCCGGGCGCTCACCAGCCTGGGCCTGAAGGAGGCCAAGGATCTGGTCGATGCCGCCCCCAAGGCCGTCCTCGAGAAGGTGTCCAAGGAGGACGCCGAGAAGGCCAAGGCTCAGCTCGAGGGCGCCGGCGCCACCGTCGAACTGAAGTAGCCCGTACCGGGCGGGTGGGTGGCCGGTGGTCACCCACCCCCTCGGGGGCGGCGGCGCGGCCGGCCCCGATAAAGAATCCAAACGGTATGGCCCCACCCCCCGAACGGGAGGTGGGGCCATTTCGCGCCCTCCGCGACGGCGGCGGGGCCGCTATCCCACGGCCACCAGCCGGGCGGCCCACGCCAGGGGGAGCAGGGCGACCAGCAGCAGCCCGATCTGCAGCGCCAGAGGTTGACCGGGGCGTCCGTAGATGGCCTGGTGCAGAGCGTTGACCCCCTTCTGGGTCGCGGCGAAGTGCTTGGCGAACAGGGTCGGCAGGAAGGTGGCGCCGATCAGACCCGCCCCCAGGGCCAGCGGGAAGGCGACCAGCGGCCCGGTCAGGGCCACGGCCAGCCCGGCCAGGGCCAAAGCCAGGAGCAGCACGCCGGTGGCCGCCCCGCGGGGTTGGTAGACGTAGCTGGCCGCCCCGACGGCCACGATCAGGAGGGAGATCAAGGTGCGGATACGCAGCGACGTCCGGGCGGCCACGATCATCAACAACGCGGTGAAACCAGGTACCAGGACGGCCAGAACCCCCGCTACGCCGAGCACCACCCGCTGAGGGGCGCCGTGATGGGCCGCCCCCGAAATAAGCCGGTCGGCCAGCGACAGAACCAGGCGCTCGGCGGTTGCGGCCAGGGACTTGCCGGCCCCGGCCAGGTAGGGGAGGCGGCCGACGGCTACCGCCACCCCCGCCGCCACCCCGGCTACCAGCCAGACGCGACCTCTCAATTGCGACGGAAATGCCTGGGGCCGAGACCGCCATTGCCACTCACCCAGGCGTCGATCTTGGAGCTGAAGTCCTTGGACTCGACTCCCCCCCGACCCGATACGACGGCGATCTCACCGGTGGTGTCGTCGGTGCGGTAGATGGGGGCGATGGGCGAGAACGCCGTCGGCCAGGGCATCTCCTGGTCGACCGCGCCAGGGTTTGGCGCGGACGCCACCGACGACGCCACGCCGTGGGGGCGGGACCCGCCGGCCGGTGAAGCGTTGGGGCCGAGCGGCTCCGACGCCACCGGGGGAGCGGTTGGGGAAAGGTCGGAGCCGGTCGCCACCTCGGCGGTTGGCGCAACCGACTCCGCCTCGGTCATGTGGGGCTCGTGACCCTGGTGGGCTTCACCGTCGACGGTCGGGGCGTGACGCTCGTCGGTCGGTTCGGTCACCTCGGTCACCTCGGTCGCGCCCGCCCCCCGGGCCGGCTCGTCGTGGTCGCCCGCCGCGACCCCCTCGCCGTCGCTTGTCACGACCACCTCGCCGTCACTCGTCGACACCTCGGTCTCCTCGGCCGCCCCGACCACCTCCGCCGCGGGGTCGCCCGTGGTCGGGCCGGTCCCCGCCGCCGGATCGGCGGCGCCACCCGGGGCTTCGTGACCGGCCGCCTGGTCGCGCCCGACGGGGCCGACCAGACCGAGGGCCTGGCCGAGGGACTCCCGCAGGCCGGCGATGGTGGCGGCGACCGCGTCGCGCTGGTCGGCGAGGGCGCGCAGTTCGGCCTCGCCTCGCTCCCGCTTCTCCTTCTGCTCGGCCAGCATCCTGGCCTCCTCGGCCCGGGTGTGGGAGATCACCTGCTCGGCCCACTGTTCGATCTGGCGGGTGCGGGCCGTCGCCCGGGCCTCCGCCTCGGCCACGATCTCCGCCGCCTCGGCCCGGGCTGCAGCTTCGATCCGGCGAGCCTGTTCCTCGCCTCGGGCGATGGCCCCCCTGGCCTGATCCTCGGCCGAGGCCACCTCCTCCCGGGCCTTCTCGATCATGCCCGCGGCGGTGGCCTCGGCCCGGCCGATGGTGTCGGCCGCGGTCTCCTCGGCGCCGCGCAGCAGTATGGCGATCCTCTCCCCGAGCACCGCCCCGGTGCGCGGCACGTCCTTGCTGATCCGCTCCTCCAGGTCGGCGATGCGGGTGTTCAGGCGCTCTATGTGGGCTTGCATGGCCCGGTTGCGGTCCTCGGCCTCTTCGACCTGGCCGAGGGCCTCGGCGAGAGAATCGAGGTACTCGTCGACCTCCATCCGGTCATAGCCACGCAAGCTGACGGTGAAGGACGGGACATTGGTTTTGGATTCCATCTACGGCTCCTCGCGACAGGCGGCGGGCGTGGCTCAACCCGCCGGCTCCTGTCGGGACCCGATCCCCTCGCCCCCATACTCCTAGACGCGGGGCCGGCGCGCAAGGACCGGGCCTCTTTTGCCCGGCCGGGCGCGACGCCGACGGGCCGTGACGGGTTACCCCGGTGGGCGGACCACCGGCGAGCTGTGCCAGCGCTCAGCCGCCCACGACGGCACGCCGCCGGCGTTCACCAGATGCCTCAGGGTGGCGCGGCACTCCAGCAGGTCGTCGCCCCACGCCAGCAGGTGCACCCCGGGCCCGGCGAGGGGAAGGGCGGCCCCGGAGGCCGAGCCCTCGGTTGCCCGGGCGGCCTTCCAGCCCCGCTCGTGGTGGGGATCGACGATCACGATCTGCGAAACCACCCGGGCCCCTTCCAGCACGGCGGGTGACTCCCAGAGCAGCGATCCCGGCCCCACGGCCAGCTCGCTGCAGAAAGTGGGCCAGCCACCCCGGTCGATGCGGATGCGTGACGCCCAGGTCCCGGGGCGGGGCACGCCCCGCTGGTCGATCAGGAACTCGTCGCGCCACACCAGGCGGGCGCTGCCAGCCATCTCGATGGTGGCGTTCTGCTGGTGTGAGCACCCCTCGGTGGCGACGCCAGGTTCCGGCCGCCAGGTGAGCAGGGCGTCGCTGGCGACGGTGGCGGTCACGTCCATGGAGGATCCCGCCGGACCGGCCCAGTGAGGACGACGGCTACCGACCCGGGCGAGAGTGGCCGCAGCCGAGCGAACCTCAGCGGCGCAACCCACCCCGACTTCGACCGAGAGCCGCAGATGGTCGCCACCCTCAGGGTGAGCGGCGGACCCGACGACCGTGACCCCCCACCGGTCCGGAGCGAAGGTGTGGGCCGCCGACGGCTGCACGTCGGTGACGATCGGCTCACCGCCGATGCCGGCGCGGAAGCTGATGGAGGCGTGCGGGGCCGAGGCCGCCGGGCTCATCGACGGGCCAGGTCCGGTCGTAGGGGTTGCTCCTCGGAGAGGTAGAACAGCGCCGGGGCTCCCGGAGCCGGGAGATCGCTGAACGGCCGATCGCTCCAGTCGGCGGCGGCGCGGGCCAGGCGGGTCACCTCGGGGGCCAGGTCGATTCCGAGTTCGCTCACCGTGCTGCCGGCCAGACCGAGCAGACTGCCGGCCGCGAACGCCGGACCGGTGATCGACTCGTAGGCGGCCGCCTCGGCGGCGTCGAAGGGCACGCATCCCGCCAGTGCGGCGATCACTCCGATGACCACGGGGTAGTGGGGTCGCCCGGAGTGCCCCGCGCTGGCGCGGGCCAGGGTGGTCAGGTGCGGGTGACGGGAGCAGTTCGCGGCCAGGCTCAGCACGTGGCCGCCTCGGTCGCGCGACTCCCGCCGGACAGCCGGAGAGGCCAGCCGGGCGTCTAGCTCGGCTTCCACGGTCCGCAACAGGGCGGCCGGCGCAGAGGCCTCGCCGGCGCGGGCGCACACCGCCGCCGCGGCGGCCGCCGAGATGGCCCCCAAGGTCCAGAGGCGGCCGTGCAGGAAGGACCTCAGGCTGGCCAGGTCGCTCACCGACCCGACGGCGCAGGCCGCCGACACGACCCTCGAGTGGTCGGGGCTCCCGGACGGATAGCGGGCCTCGGCCAGCAGCATCCTCAGGGGGTCCGACACCCTGATGACGTCGGCCCTCCGCCCGGGTCAATGGAGCGGCCGGCCACCTCCGCCGGCTCGAGCCGCTCAATTCGGAAAAGTGAGAAGGGAGAGCGACCGGTCGGGGTAGCTACATCCCGTGACCGATTCCGTGGTGGAGGTGCTCGAGCAGCAGCACGAGCGGGTAGCCGAGTTGTTCGAGAGGGTCAGCGCCCCAGACGAGGACCGACCCATAGTCCTGAATCGCCTGTTGAAGGAACTCGCCGCCCACGTGGCCGCCGAGCGGGCCACCGTCGTCCCCCTCATCGCCGATGTCGGCCTCGACGCCGACCTGGAGCGCCAGATCGGACAGGACCATCAGACCATGCAGAAGCTGATGGTCAAGATCGAGCGCCGCAAGTTCAACTCGCCCGACGTCCCGGGGCTGCTGACGCGGCTTGCGTCGGTCGTGGCCGACCACGACGAGCGGTCCCGTCGGGAGCTGTTCCCGGGCCTGCGCCAGCGGTTGAGCGAGCAGGACCAGGTGGCGCTGGCCGAGCGGCTGCAGGGGGAGGACGCCCTGGTCATGTCCCATCCCCACCCCCATCTGCTGTCGCTCGGAGGGATGGCCGACAAGGTGACGGCGTTGGTCGGAAAGTGGGACCAGTGGCGCGACCGCACGGTGAACGTGCGCCATCCCGACGACCCCGACGACGCGACGGGCCACGCCCCTGATCGGCGTTAGGGACTCCCGACGGGGGTCGAGCTGCCGGCCGATGGCGGCGTCGGCGCTTTTCTCAGCCGGAAGTTCTTGACCAACCCGGTCTCGTCCCGTACCCTAACTCGCAAAACCACGTGTGCCTCCGGACGCGGGCTCGGCTATTTCTTGCGTTAGCCCCCCCAGCAGTCCTAGACTGGCTTCGCCGTGGTCCCCCGCTCTGCGTCTTCAGCTTCTTCGACGCGGGTCAGGCGCGACTTCGCGGCAATCATCCATACCGCACTGCCCCAGGAGTAGGTCTTGCCGACTCGTTCCGCGTCCCGGGAGCGTTTTTCCTTCGCCAACCTCGATGAGGTCCTGCCTTTGCCGGATCTCATCTCCATCCAACGCGACTCGTTCCGGTGGTTCCTCGAGGAGGGACTCGCCGACACGTTCCGCGATATTTCTCCTATCGAGGATTTCTCGGGATCGCTGAAGCTGATTCTCGAATTCGATCCGACCGATCAGGATTTGCGCCCGCCTCCGAAGTTCACCGTGGAGGAGTGCAAAGAGAAGGACATGACCTACGCGGCCCCCATCTTCGTGCGGGCCCAGTTCCAGAACGCCAACACCGGCGAGATCAAGGAACAGACCGTCTTCATGGGGGACTTCCCGATGATGACGGACAAGGGGACCTTCATCATCAACGGCACCGAGCGGGTCGTGGTCTCTCAGCTGGTCCGCAGTCCCGGGGTGATCTTCCAGCCCGGCCGGGACCTGAAGACCGTCGTCACCGGGACCATCCACCCCTACCGCGGGGAGTGGATCGAGTTCGACGTGGAGGCCAAGCCCGGTAAGGAGATCACCGCCGGATCGCGTGTGGCTCGTAAGCGCCGCCTCAGTCTCTTCGTGCTCCTGCGGGCGCTCGGCTACACCAACGACGACGGGTTCATCGACCGTTTCGTCCGCCACTTCGACTTCCTCGAGGCTCAGTGGGAGAAGGAGCGGGAGCTGGCCGCCACCCAGGAGGAGGCCCTGCTCGAGATCTACAAGCGGGCCCGTCCCGGCGAGCCTCCGAGCGCCGAGTCCGCCCGCGTGTACTTCGAGAACGCCTTCTTCAACCCCAAGCGCTACGACCTGACCCGCGTCGGCCGCTACAAGCTCGACCGCAAGCTGGGTCCCGAGATCGACCGGCTCGAGGAGCTGTTCGGCGTTCAGCTGGATCGACCGGTGGACGGCCAGGGAGTGCTCTCGCGGGCCGAGATTCTCGCCGCGTGCAGCTACCTGCTGCACCTGGCCAAGGGTGAGTCGGGCTACCGCCTCGACGACCAGGACCACTTCGCCAACCGGCGCATCCGCTCGGTCGGCGAGCTCATCCAGAACCAGGTCCGGGTGGGTCTGTCGCGCATGGAGCGGGTGGTGCGCGAGCGCATGACCACCCAGGACGTCGAGGCCATCACCCCGCAGACCCTGATCAACATCCGTCCGGTCGTGGCCGCCATCAAGGAGTTCTTCGGGACCTCGCAGCTGTCGCAGTTCATGGACCAGACCAATCCCCTGTCGGGTCTGACCCACAAGCGGCGGTTGTCGGCTATGGGCCCGGGCGGTCTGTCGAGAGAGCGCGCCGGGTTCGAGGTGCGGGACGTCCACACCTCCCACTACGGCCGCATGTGCCCCATCGAGACCCCTGAGGGACCGAACATCGGCCTCATCGGGCACCTCGCCTCCTACGGCCGTATCAACAGCTACGGCTTCATCGAGACCCCCTACCGGAGGGTGACCGACGGTCGGGTGAGCGACGAGATCGTCTATCTGGCCGCCGACGAGGAGGAGGAGTACGTCATCGCCCAGGCCAACGCCAAGTTGGCTGATGACGGCACCCTCACCGAGGACCGGGTCCTGGTCCGTCGGGCCCCGGTCGGTCCGGGGGTGCGGGTCGGTGCGACGGGCACGAGTTACGGCACCACGTCGGAGGTGGACTTCGTTCCGCCCGCCGAAGTGGACTTGATGGACGTCTCGCCCAAGCAGATCGTGTCCATCTCCACGGCCTTGATCCCCTTCGTGGAGCACGACGACGCCAACCGGGCGCTGATGGGCGCCAACATGCAGAAGCAGGCCGTACCGCTGGTGAAGCCCGAAGCTCCGTTCGTGGGCACCGGCGTGGAGGCCCGCGCCGCCCGCGACGCCGGCGACGTGCTCGTCGCCGAGGGTGACGGGATAGTGACCGAGTCGGCCGGCGAGCTGGTCACGGTGGAGTACGAGCCGGGACAGACCGACTGGGCGGGCACCCCGCTCGGCCGCAAGGTCTACCGGCTGGCCAAGTTCCGCCGGTCCAACCAGAACACCTGCCTCAACCAGCGCATCGTCATCGAGGAAGGCGCCCGGGTACGCAAGGGTGAAGTCCTCGCCGACGGCCCCTCCACCCAGGAAGGCGAGCTCGGGCTGGGCAAGAACCTGCTGGTGGCCTTCATGCCCTGGGAGGGCTACAACTACGAGGACGCCATCATCTTGTCCGAGCGCCTCGTCCGCGACGACGTCCTGACCTCCATCCACATCGAGGAGCACGAGGTCGATGCCCGCGACACCAAGCTCGGTGCGGAGGAAATCACCCGCGACATTCCGAACCTCTCGGAAGAGATCCTGAAGGACCTCGACGAGCGGGGGATCATCCGCATCGGCGCCGAGGTCGGGGCGGGCGACGTGCTCGTCGGCAAGGTCACCCCCAAGGGCGAGACCGAGCTCACGCCCGAGGAGCGCCTCCTGCGGGCCATCTTCGGTGAGAAGGCCCGGGAGGTACGGGATACCTCGCTCAAGGTGCCCCACGGCGAGGAGGGCAAGGTCATCGACGTCCGGGTGTTCTCCCGGGAAGACGCCCACGAGCTACCGCCCGGCATCAATCAGCTGGTCCGGGTGTACGTCGCCCAGAAACGGAAGATCTCCGACGGCGACAAGCTGGCCGGCCGCCACGGCAACAAGGGCGTGATCGGCAAGATTCTGCCCGTCGAGGACATGCCGTTCCTGCCGGATGGCACCCCGGTGGACATCATCTTGAACACCCACGGTGTGCCGCGACGGATGAACATCGGCCAGATCTTGGAGACCCACCTCGGCTGGGTGGCCAAGAGCGGCTGGAAGGTCGACGTCGCCAGCGGCACGCCCGACTGGGCGGCCAGGCTGCCCGACGCGCTGTTGGAAGCCGGCCCGGAGACCATCGTGTCGACGCCGGTGTTCGACGGTGCCC
>JAGWSF010000069.1 GCA_028876385.1 Acidobacteriota bacterium
CCGTCGAAGCTGAGCTTGTAGTCGGGGACGAACTCGATGATCACCCGCTCGGGAGAGTCCAGGAACTTCTTGAAGACCTCGGCCTGATCGGGATCGCTGCGGAGGTAGCCGGCGAACTCCGGGTAGAACCAGTCCTTGGTCTCCCGGTCGTCGTGTATGACACAGTTGCCCTTGTATGTGATGGTCCGACCGCTGCCGAGGTCACTACCAGCGCCCCATACGCAGATGGAGGCCCTGGGATTGCGTCGCAGCGCCGGGATGCGCTTGCGCCGCTCCGCCGCCGTCAGCCAGAACTTCCCGTCCTTGGGCAGGTAGGACATCACCACCCCGAACGGCTCATTCTTGGAGTTGACCCACATGAACACGCAGTTGCGCTGGGTATGGACGAGTTCCTGCTCGAGTTCAGCGGACAGCCCGCACTCGGTCAGATCCTCATAGCTGTCTTCGGCACCGCTCATGACGACCCCCTGGTTACGCCCGAGATACTGCTCGAGCAAGTTGGACAAACTGTCTCAGCTGGCTTCCTGGTCCGACCTGAGCCGAAGCCGAGGGCGGTAACCGGGGCACCCGGGCCAACGATGCGCCATTGCCGCACCCTGGACCAGCACTTCCCTCCCGTACCTGACCCGGCGTCAAGCCCTTCCAGATAATCGACTCGTAGGTTAATTTGCCGACCGCCCCAACGCAATGGCTACGCATGAGGGGCGCGCTCACCGAGGAATTCCCCGCCAGGGCCCGCGGTCAGCTCGAGGCTCTCCGGGCAGACCCAAGACCCTTTCGCCGATGATGTTCCGCTGTATTTCGTCCGCACCGCCGGCGATCCGGTATCCGGGGGCGCCGAGAAGGTGATCGGTCCACGCGAACGTCCCCCACTCACCGGTGTCAGCCAGGATCCTGGGCCCCAGCAGTTCGGCGGCCACCTCACCTATCTCGGTCATCCCCCGGACCCACGCCAACTTTCCTATCGAGCCTTCCGGTCCGGGGGGCCGGCCGGACTCCGCCTGAGCGTGCGAACGGGAACGGTTGAACCCCTGAACCTTCTGATTGATGTAGACCGAGATCAGCTTCTGGCGCATCACTGGCTCGCCGGTGCGCCCGAGCCACTGCGCCAGCCCGAGCAGACGGTCCCACGAACCGCCGACGCCGCGGCCACCCGTGCCACCCCGTTCGAATCCGAGCGTGGTCAGCGCGACCTTCCATCCCTCCCCCACCGCCCCTAGTCGGAGCGCATCCGGGAGGCGGACATCGCTGAAGAACACCTCGTTGAAAGAGGATCCCCCGGACATCTGCTTGATCGGCCGTACCTCGATACCCGGCGTGTCCATGGGCACGAGGAAGGCGGTGAGCCCGGCATGCTTGGGGACATCGGGATCGGTCCGTGCGATCAGCTCCCCCCACGCCGCGAACTGGGCGCCCGAGCTCCACACCTTCTGCCCGTTGATAACCCATTCGTCTCCGTCCTGGACCGCTGATGTGGCGAGTCCGGCCAGGTCCGACCCAGCACCGGGCTCGGAGAAGAGTTGGCAGCAGAGCTCGTCGGCGCGCAGGAACCGTCGCACGAAGCTACCCCGCTGCTCGTCGGTGCCGAAGATCCGCACGGTCGGCGCGATCAAACCGGTGGTGACCGCGAATGTCTCGTGTCCGGCGGGCACGCTGAAGTGCGACTCGATGGCTTTGAACGTCCGCTCGTGCTCGGAGGTGAGCTCCGCCCCGCCGAACTCCACGGGCCACGTGATGGCCCCGTAGCCGGCATCGAACTTCTCCTGCTGCCACCCCATGGCCCGCTGGAGCAGGTCCCGCTCCTCGGCGAAACTGAGCCGGTGGAACACCGAGACATCGTCGCTCCCCTCGCCCCATGTGACCGCACTCTCGTGTAGCGGCTCCCGGCGCTCGGCCAACCAGGACTCCGCCTCGGCTGCGAAATCCTCCACGCTCGGCTGCGGTCGGTCGCTTTGGCTCATCGCTCTCCCGTCAACTTCGCCTGACTCGCACACCACATCGTGTCCACTCCACGAACGCCGATGCAAGGCATCCAGTCCAGCATGGACAGGGCGACCGTGGAACGATTATAATCATTCGCAGGCGATGGGCCAACGGGCCCATCGCACGGGGAGTGGGGGAAGAGGCCTTTACTTGGGCAGAGATATGACCGAGCCGGGTCCTGGAGTCCCGGGCCATCCCGATCCTCCCTTCTACGGAGGTGCCGACCGCCGCCCCCGCGAGCGGAGAGGTCCGCTCAGCGGGATTCGGGTCGCTGACTTCTGCTGGATGGGCGTTGGATCCGTCGCTACCCGGCTCCTGGCCGATTTCGGCGCCGAGGTGATCAAGATCGAGGACCGCACGCGGGTCGACATGCCCCGGCGGCTGCCCTTGTACAAGGACCAGGTTCGCAGCTTCGGACAGGAAGTGTCGGATCCCGACCCCGACCGCGGCGGCCTGTTCAACAACTACAGCCGGAACAAGCTGGGCGTCACCATAAATCTGCGGACCCAGGAAGGACGCGAGCTGGCCGAGAAGCTCATCTCGGTCAGTTCGGTGGTGACCGAGAACTTCGCGCCGGGCGTGATGGAGCGTTGGGGCTTCACCTACGAGAGGCTGCGCCAGTTGGTCCCGGACGTGATCTACGCCCGTATGAGCGGGTACGGGCATTCCGGGCCCCACCAGCACTATCGCAGCTACGGTCCGGTGGTTCAGGCGGCTAGTGGACTTTCCTATGTCGCCGGGCTACCGGGACGGGAGCCTTCAGGGTGGGGACTCTCCTACATGGACAACATGGCGGCCTATTACAACTCGGCAGCTCTGCTGATGGCCATCTGGAAGCGACAGAGCGACGGATTGGGCACCGAGATCGACGTGGCTGCGGTGGAGCTCGGCGTCACCCTGCTCGGACCCATCCTCCTCGATGTCACTGTCAATGGGCACACCACGAGGCGCCCTGACTATCCCACGGGTAACCGCCTCGAGCACCCCAATGCGGCCCCCCACGGGGTCTATCCCTGCGCCGGTGACGACCGGTGGGTGGCCATCGCCGTCTTCGACGACTCTGAGTGGCTACGGCTCGTCGAAGCCATCGGGCATCCCGCATGGACCGATCTGGACATCTTCTCCTCGCAGGACCTCCGCCACGCCCACCAGGATGCGCTGGACGAGCAGCTGTCGCTCTGGACCCGTCAGTACGACCCAATAGAGGCGATGGAGCTGCTCGAGTCAAAAGGAGTGAAAGCCGGCGCGGTGCAGAACCCGCAGGACCTCAACGAACGAGACCCGCAGCTCTCCATGCGTGGCACCTTCTTCGAGATGGACCATCCGGTAATTGGACCAGCCCGCTTCGAGGGTTTCCCGGCGTTGATGTCAGGGGATCATCCTGATCACTGGCGGTCCGCACCCCTCGTCGGCGAGGACAACGACTACGTCTTCGGTGAGATCCTGGGCCTCAGCGAGCAGGAGCGGGCCGACTTGCTCGGCGCCGGAGTGATCTGACCATGACCATTTGCTCCGGGCTCAAGGTGGTGGAGATCGCCTCCGATCCCGCCGGCGAGATGACCGGTCGGCTGCTCGGACAGTACGGCGCCGATCTGGTCAAGGTCGAGCCCCCCGAAGGCTCACCAACGCGGCGAATAGGTCCCTACGCCGGGGGAAATGCCAGCCCCGACACCAGCCTCACCTACTGGTACTACAACACCTGTAAGCGCAGCGTCGTGCTGGATCTACCGACCGAGTCGGCGGCCCTGGACCACCTCCTCACGGACGCCGACGTACTGATCGTCGCCGCGTCGCTGAGCCAGCAGGAGCAGCTCGGCTTCGACCTCGAGGCTCTCGCCGAGAAGCACCCCCGGCTGATCGTCGTCTCGGTGACCCCGTTCGGCCGCATCGGCCCCTGGTCCCGCTATGAGACGTCCGATCTGGTGAGCCTGGCGGCTGGGGGCCTCCTCAACAGCTGCGGTTACGACGACCACTCGATACCACCCATCAGGCCGGCCGAGAATCAGGCCTACCACGTGGCCGCCAGCTTCGCCCTCATCTCGATCTTCCTCGCTCTGATCAGTCGCAACCGGTCCGGTTCAGGCCAGATCATCGACCTCTCGGTCCATGACGCCGTCGCCGTCAGCCCCGAGCTGGCCAATCCGTACTGGTTCTACCCCAGAGCTCTGGTCCACAGGCAGACCTGTCGACATGCCCAACCGACGCCGACCCAGCCGGCGATCTTCCCGACCCTCGACGGCCGCTACGTCTATTTCACCCTGATCCTCGCCGACGCCAAGCCTTGGCAGAGCCTCGTCGAATGGATGGACAGCATGGGACTGGCGGCCGACCTCACCGAGCCCGAATACGGGACCCTCAGCCATCGACAGGCCAATTTCCCGCACATCCAGCAGATGCTCGAGTCCTTCTTCCTCGTCCAAGAGGCCGCCTCGGCCTACCACGAGGGCCAGGCACGGGGCCTGCCCATCGCCGTGATCAACTCGCCCGATGACGTCCTGGTGGACGAGCATCTCCTGGCTCGCCGGTTCTTCGAGGACGTGACCCACCGTGATCACTCCTCCGCCACCTACCCGGGAGCCCCGATACGCTTCTCGTCGCATCCCTATGCTGGCCAGGTCGCCGCCCCTGACCTCGGATCCACTCACTTGACCGATCTGGCTCGGCCCGCACCGCCCGCCGCCAGCCCCTGACGCGGCCGGTCCGGCTCGGTCGCCACGACCCGGGGACTAAGCTAACTGCTCGGTCAGTTACCCGATCTAGCCGGACGTAGGGGGTCCTCATGAATTTGCACGGCAAGGTACTCTTCGCGACCGGGGGCGCCAGCGGCCTCGGCGCGGCCACCGCTCGACGGTTCGTCGCCGAGGGAGGGTCGGCAGCCGTCGTCGACCTCGACGGAGATCGCGCCAGGGCCATCGCCGCCGAGCTGGACCGGGCCGTAGGTCTCCAGGCCGACGTATCCGATGAGTCGTCGGTGCAGGCCGCGCTCAAAGAGGCGCGGTCTCATCTCGGCCCCGTCGACTCCATCTTCAACGCCGCCGGACACGCCGAGTTCGGGATGGTCGAAGACTGGTCGTTCGACCGTTGGTCGCGAATGCTCGACGTCCACGCCGGGGGCACCTTCCTCGTCTGCAAGCACGCAGTCGCACAGTTGAGGGAGAAGGGCGGCGGCTCGATAGTCAACGTCGCATCAGTTGCCGCCCTGGTCGGTTCCCACCGCAACGCCGTCTACGGCGCGGCCAAGGGCGCGATCGTCTCGTTCACCCGCCAGCTGGCCGCCGACTGGGCCCCCGCCATCCGGGTGAACGCAATTGCCCCGGGGCGGATCCGCACCGGGATGACCGAGCCGATCATGTTGGAGAGAGGCGGAACCCTGGAGAAGGGAGCCGAGCTGTTCGGCGCCTCCAATCTGCAGAAGCGAGTGGGTGAGCCCGAAGAGATCGCCGGACCAGCCTGCTTCCTGCTCTCCGACGACGCCAGTTTCGTGACGGGGACGGTGATGGTCGTCGACGGAGGAGAGACGGCGATCTAGGAGAAGCCCGGAATACCGTTGGGGGGGAAGGCTCCGAAGTCGGCCGGAGGCATCTCGGCCCGATAGGTGACCGTGAAGTTGCGCTCGGCGAAATACCACCGTGTCCCGTCATGGGTGTACCGATCCCGGTAGCAGCCGACCACCAGGGTATTTGCCCCGTCCTTGCGCCCGAGTTCCCATATGGTCCACCGCCCGGCCGATCCATCCGGCGTCACGCCGCCGTGCCCGACCATCTGGATCACGTGCTCGTAGGCGCCCATGGCATCCCGCCAGAGGGCCACGATGGCCGGTCGCCCTTCCACCCGTGCTCGTCCCAGATCCCAGACGGCTTCCGGATGCCAGGTCGCGGCCCAGCGCTGCTCATCTCGGGTGTTCACCGCGTCGGCATAGGCTTCGACCAGTTCCCGCACCTCGACCCTGGCGATGACTCCGGTCAGGCGCGCATCACCTGCCTGATCACCCGTCACCGGCGCCCACCCGGGACCGGGTGCCGGCCCGTCGACCTCATCCCGACGATGGTACTCCCGCCACCTCGACAGCCTCGTCGTCGGAGTGGGAGTCGCCGTGATCGGTGGGGGCGGCGAGGCTGCGCCGGGCAGCTGAGGTCCGCTGGCGCCACACTGCGAACCCGACCGCGGCGATCAGGGCCACGCCGTTGAACATGTCGTTCAACCACTGCACGCCCGTGACCAACTGCAGGCCCTTGACCCCGGTCGCCAGGACGTACACGGCGAGCATGGTTCCCCACACATTGAAGCGGCCTGGTCTGATCTGCGTGGACCCGAGGAAGGCGGCGGCGAACGCCGGGAGGAGCAGGGTGCTACCGAAGGTCAGGGATGGTCCCGAAAGAGACCCGTAGAGCACGCCCGCGATCCCAGAGACGGTGGCCGAGATGATGAGCGACAGCCACGTCCACATGTCGACCCGCACTCCGGCCAGGCGGGCGGCCTCGAGGTTGCCTCCGGTGGCGTGCAGGTACCGCCCGGCCGGCGTGTGGTCCAGCAACCACCAGAAGAACACCGCCAGGATGATCAGGTAGAGCACCACGATCTGGAAGCCACCCACGGTGCGCTGGGTCAGGCTGTTCCACGCCGACGCGGTGGGCGGCAGAGGCTGGCTCTGGCCGGAGACGATGGTCTGGATCGCGGCGATCACGGTGGCCATACCGAGGGTGGCGATGAAGGAACTGATGCGCAGTTTGACCACGATGAAGCCGTTCACCACGCCGATGCCGAAGGTCACGAGCACGGCGATGATCATCGCCGGCCACATGTTCCAGTGGTGGGTGGTCTGCAACCAGGTCACCACGATCGTGGAGAGGTTGATGGTGGCACCTATCGACAGGTCGAAGGCCCCGGTGGCCAGCGGCACCAGCACCGCGATCGCCAGCATGGCGGCTATCGCCTGGGAGGAGGCCACCGAGTGCAGGGTGGCCCTCGTGAGGAACAGGTGCGGCTTCCAGATCCCGAAGATCAGGATGAACAGGGCCCACAGGTACACGCCGCTGAACCGCTCCAAACCCAGGTTCAGGGATCTGCGCCGTTGGCTCATACTCCGGCTACCTCCTCGTCGGCACCAAGCGCGTGGTGTGAGATTGCTGCAACATTGATCTCGTCACCCTGGAGGTGGGCCACGATTCGGCCGCCTCGGATGACGAGCACTCGGTGGCTCAGAGCGACCAGTTCGTCGACGTCGGATGAGCTGATGATCACGGCCGCACCCTGAGCGGCGGCGTCGAGCAGTTGGCGATGCAGTGCCGCCTTGGCTCCGATGTCGACACCTTGGGTGGGTTCGTCCAGCAGGAACACCTTCGGGCTACGTCTGAGCCACTTCCCGAAGAGGATCTTCTGCTGGTTACCCCCGGAGAACGTCATGAGGGGGGCCTCGATCCCCTCCGCCGGGCGCACCGCCAAGCGACCGAACCAGGCCTTGGTCTCGGCTGTCTCGCCGCGTCGTCGGAGGAGACCTCTCTGCCAGAAGGGCGCCAGATCCGTAACCGTGAGGTTCTCCCGGGCCGAGAACTCCATGAGGCCGCCCTGCGTCTTGCGCTCCGGCGGCAGGTAGCCGACACCGGCGTCCATCGCTTCCCTCGGGCGGTAGGACCGCACCTGTACGTCCCCGACGCGCACGGTACCCCCGCGGCGTTCGGTGGCTCCGAAGATCGCCCCGAGGATGATCTCCCGCCCGGACCCGGTGATGCCTGCGACCCCTACGATGTCGCCCGGCCGAGCCTCGAACGAGACGTTCCTGAGTGGGCCGGCCTCGAGGTTCTGGACATGGAGCACCGCATCACCGCCCTCGGAGTGGAGGGCCTGTGAGGCCGCCCGCACCTCGTCGAGTTCGGAGCCGATCAGCAGTGATACGAGCTTCCTCCGGTCCAGCGACGACACGGGGAACGTCCCCACTTTGCGTCCGTCTCGCAGCACCGTGGCATTGTCGGCCAGACCGAACACCTCGTCGAGGCGGTGGGTCACGTACAGGATGCCGACCCCCCGGGCCGCCACCCGCCGGACGATGTCGAGCAGGTGCTCCACCTCGTTCTCGGGCAACGTCGCGGTGGGCTCGTCGAGGACCAGGAGCCTCACCTCCCGGGTGTCCCGGCCGAACTGACGCAGCGCCCGGGCGACGGCGACGCCGGTCCGCTGCGCAGGCGACAGCACGCCGACCGGCATGGCGAGGTCGATATCGAGCCCTACCCGAGCCAGATCACTGCTGGCCAACTGCTTGGCCGACCTCGACCTTATGGTCCCCCACCGGGTCGGGAAGCCCCCGTTGAGCGAGAGATTGTCGAGGACCGAAGACGTCGGGATGAGAGCGAGGTCCTGGTGGACGAATCGGCAACCGAGATGGTACGACGTCTCCGGCGAGCCGAACTCCAGCGGGTGCGAGTCGATCAGGACCCGTCCCCCCGGATCGGGCACGTGGTACCCGGAGAGGATCTTGATCAGGGTCGACTTCCCCGACCCGTTCTCGCCGAGCAGGGCGTGGACCTCGCCGGCCGCGATCTCGAGGTCCACGCTGTCCAAGGCCAACGACCCGGCGAAGGTCTTCGACAGTCCCTGCACGGACAGAGCACAGCGGGGGGTCTCCCCGCTGTGCTCCTCACCGGTCAACCCACTTGCCACAGGGTCTTGAACTGTTGTCCGTAGTCCGTCGGATAGTTGAACGAGTTGGCCGGCTGGATGTTGTCCGCCGTCATCGTGCCCTTGGTCAGCAGCTGGCTCGGCAGGCCGCCGTCCTCGACATCCGCCACCGGCATGTTCTCCAGGTTACGCAGTGCGGCGTCCACCATCAGCCACCCGGAGTAAACGGTCGCCAGGGCGGTGAAGGCCTTCAGATCCCCACCCGAGAGGATGTTGCTCTCGTTGGCCACGTCAGCGCCGATGCCGGTGATCTTCACCTTGCCGGTGAGGCCGGCCGCCGCCAGCGCCGACGGAAGACCGTCGATGAAGGCACCGTCTACGACCGAGACATATTTGATCGAGGGGTCCTTCTGAAGGGCTGACACGATCAAAGAGTTGATCTGACCGGCATCGACCTCAGGGATGGTGGCGTCGATGTTGGAAATGCTGCAGCCGCTGCAGGACTGCGACAGGGCCGCCTTGAACGCCGTCGAGTACACCGCGAGCAGCGGGAAGGAGGGGACCCCGACGAGCAGCACCTTGCCCGTCCCGTTGGAGTCGACGGTGATCCACGCCGCTATCTGCTTGGCCGCCTCGACCGTCCCCGACTGAGCAGCGATGTTGTACGGCACCTGCGGCGACGGGGTGGTGAGCGGCCCCATGAACGCCGGGATCAGAATCGCTCCGGCCTTCTGGTAAGCCGGGATCTCGCTCTGCCACACCGCTTCGGGCAGGCCCGAGAAGCCGACTGCGACCGGGTTGTACTGAAGGGCCTGCTGCAACGCCGAGATGAGAGTCGCCGGGTTGGCGGACTGGAACGGGATGGTCTTGAGGTTCCAGCCGATGGCGTCGGTAGCGGCCTTCACACCCGAGGCGATGTCGGTGCACTGGGATACCTCGCACTGCAAGAAGACGAAGGTCTTACCTGTCGGAGGCTTCGAAGTCAGCGGCGTGGTCAGCGGAATCTTGGTGGGCGCCTGCTCGGCGGCGGTGACGATCTGCTGAGCGGCAGATACCTCGGCAGAGGCCCCCGATGATCCCGCTGTAGTGGCGGAGGTCGATCCCCCACCGCTGGACGCGACCGTGGTCGCGGTACTGGCTGGTGACTTCGACGAACTGCACGAGGCCAGCGCACCCGCGATTGTGACCGCGGCCACACTCGCTGAAAGGGTGCGTGCGGCCTTGGAGCCGAACCGATTGAACATTCCCCTGTACTCCCCCTTTAGACCTGGCGAGCCCTCCACCAGCGTCACAATTAACTGACTGGTTGATCATTCCACGCACGGAGACCGGGCACAAGCCTCGAAGCGAGACTTGTTGGTCGGCCGGCCGACATGCGCAGAATTTCCTGCCTACAGCCGATTCAACCTATCCATTATAACCAATAGATCAGGGCGCGCCGGCCGGTCGGCGCGGTTTCAGGCCTTCTCTCGAAGGCCCAGTTGCCGCGCAACCCACGATTCGAGGTCAGCGTTGTAACGATCGGCGAGCGCAGTCCCGGCGAAGACGCCGACGCCGTGTGGAGCACCTGCGTACACATGGAGGTCCGTCGGTACGCCGGCCTCCATGAGCCGCGTGGCGTAGATGATGTCCTCGTCGCGAAAGCCATCGGCGGTACCGACGCAGACGTAGGCCGGCGGGAGCCCCGCCAGATCTTCGGCCCGAGCCGGCGCCGCGTGGGCCGGCACCTCAGAGCTCCCGTGGAGATCACCCAGATAGCAGCGCCACCCGAACTCGTTGGAGTCCCGGTTCCAGATGGCCAGTCCGTCGAGCTGGCTGGAGCCGGTGACCCGGCGGTCATCGAGCATCGGGCACTCGAGGAGCTGAAACATCAACGCAATCTCGCCTCGATCTCTGGCCAGGAGGGCCAGAGCGGCGGCCAAACCACCGCCTGCGCTGACACCGGCGACGGCTATGCGCTCCGGATCGACGCCGATCTCGTCGTGATGGTCGCGAACCCATCGCAGCCCGGCGTAGCAGTCCTCCAGTGGGCCGGGAAAGGGCGTCTCGGGAGCCAGCCTGTAGTCGACCGACACCCCGACGATCTGCAGGCTCGGACACCATGCGTCGAATCGGGCGTCGTCCATGGCGTTGCTGCCGATCACATAGCCGCCGCCGTGTATCGAGTAGACACACGGGAGCGGGCCCGTGGCCCCGACCGGTCGGTGCACCCTTATTGACACTCCGGTCTGGGCGTCGATCACTATGTCGGTCCGCTCCACCCGGTCCGAGAGCTCGGCCGGCGACCCGAAGTCGGTGGCTCGCAAGGTTGGGAGAGCCTCGGCATCCACCGTGCCGATCGGGATCATGGCGATCAGCCCGGCTATTTCCGCATCGATCTCGACCATTGACTCCTGCTCCCCGTGTCTACTTGGAAATGGCCCAGGCTGGACCGAACACCCGGCCGACGCCGCGTCGGGCGGGGCACCGCAGTCGTGCGCAACCGGCCCGAGATCAGACCTGCGAGCGCAGCCTAGCTACATACTCGTCGAGCATCCGGTGGAAACGCTGACCGCCGCCTTCGTTGCGACCGAACAGCACCTCCGGCGTCCCTCCGGCGGCGAGCGCCATCTGCAGGTTGATTCCAGTGGCGTAATCCTCGTCGCGGACGACCCCTGCGACGAAGTCGGCCCGCTTCTCGGCCTCCAGCCTCTGTTCGTCGGTTGGTTCGGCCGCGGTGTAGTAGTTGAGAATCGTGACCGAACTGTCAGGTGTGGCCCCGGGGAACAGCTGAGCCACCTGCCCCCCGCCGTTGCCGCCGGCGATGGAGATGTGCGGGAAGATGGTCCACACGCCTCCGCAGAGAAGGTCCATGTCCCACTTGTCCTCGGGTAGGTCCCGCAGCTCGAGCAGGGCCGGATCGGGGGTTGTGACCCTCTGATGGGGCCCCCACGCGGTGTAGAGCGCCTTGTTGTAGATGTCCGGACCGAAACTGTTCCGGTGGAGGAAGGGCAGGTGGTAGAAGTCCAGATAGCCGTCGTAGGCGATCTTCCAGTTGGGCCCGGGGAGCTCCGTCCTTTTGATCAGGTGCCAGTCCCCGAACCCGAAGAAGTCCAAGACGGTGTCGTACCCGCAAAGGTGCTCGTCGATGTCCATCGCCTCACCGGGCGTGATGACCACGAAGATCAGGCCCGCCCGCTCGGCGACCGGCAGGGGGGTCAGACCCAGGCAGCTCATGTCGACCTCGCCGAAATACTGCCGGTCGGTTACACCGACGAGGTCCCCGGAGGTATCGAAAACCCAGTTGTGATAGGGGCAGGCGAACCGTCTGGCCGTACCGGTCGTGCCCGACGGCACTACGACGGAGCCGCGATGGCTGCACCTGTTGATGAAGGCCCGGGCTTGGCCATCCCCGTCACGCACGAGCAGGACGGGCACACCCATCACCGTCATCGACTTGAACGAGCCGGCCCCCCTGAGCTCTCCGCCCAAGGCGAGCATCAGTGGCATGCGGCGGAACATGGCGACCTCGAGCTCCCATCGCTCCCGATCGAGGTAGACGCTGGCCGGCAGGCGCATGACATCCTCGGTCTGCGAGGGGGTCATGCCGGCCTCCACGTGGGCCATGTTGACGCGGGCGATCTCGATCATCTGCTTGCGATTGGCGTCCGTCTCCACCGCCGCGGTGGAGCGGATGATCGTGGCCGCCGGCGCAACCGGAGATTTCGTCCTCTTACCAGAAGTCATCTTTGGCGAACCCCCTCCTGCACCGGATGGTACCCCGACAGGCACCGCCCCATTTGGCTGATCCGTTCGACCCAACTGACGGGGGTCACCCCCAAGCCCCCCCCACGGAACGGGTCGGCCGTGCCGCAGAGGACACCTGAGGGGTTCTGTCACGTTGCCCGGCTCCGGATCGAGCCGACCTATTCCAAAACTAACTCGTCAGTTAGCCATTTTGGGCGATGGCGAGGGTCAGGTCAAGTGGCCCGACCGGCGCCGGGGTGGCTCAGCGGGTCCAGGTGGCCACCGACGATCGGGACATCAGCAGATGGTTACCGTCCCGGCGGTGCCGTCCACGGTGATAATGGCCCCGTCCTCGATGAGGCTGGTGGCGTCCGGTACCGAAACCACACAGGGAATTCCGAGCTCACGTGACACGATCATGGCGTGACTGCCCTGGGCGCCGTTGTTCACCACGACGGCTGAGGCGGCGACCATCAACGGGACCCAGGCGGGGTCGGTCTGAGGGGCTACGAGGACGTCGCCCGGTTCGAGTCCGGCCGGATCGCTGGGATCCACGACGATTCGAGCCCGGCCGGTGGCCGACCCGCCCGAACCAGCCGCTCCGGTGAGGACTGTCCCGGCGCTCACCGCATCCGCCGTCCGCAATTCTCTTCGGGTCATCTCGCTCATCGCCGGCACCCGACCGTTGACGACGAACACCGGCTCACACTCGAACAGGGCCTGGTACTGCGTCCAGCGCTCCGATATGACCCCACGGAGGGACTGCGGATCGGCGCGCAACTCGTCTAGCTCGACGTCAGTGACCATGAACAGCGCCTCCAGGTCATCCACGACGTGGCGTTCGACCAGCCGTCGCCCGTACTCGTAGAGGGCCATGCGCGCCTCGTTGATCACTCTCACGACGTTGGTCTTGGCCCGCTCTCGGCCGGCCAGGAAGAGCTGTGCCGACGCCAGCGCCGCTTCGAATGCCGCGGTCGACTCCCCCGCCTCGGCGAGCCTGGAGCAGATATCGGCGATGACCCGGTCGCGCTCGGCGACCGCGGTTGCCGACCTGACTGCTGGAGCCTGAGTGTCATCAGAACGTCGCATCAGGTCAATGGCGACCAGGGCCGTGCCCGGCCGAGCTTCCCACGACGGGGCCCGGACGTCGTATTCGTTGGGGCCCCTCGACCCGTGGTCGTGCAGAAAGCGCTCGAATCCAATGAGGAACTCAGCGGCCGAGGGATCATCCGACTTGGCCAGGGTCTCCAGGACCGCCTCCCGGTCGCGCTCGAAGGCGTCCATGACCGCCGCCGA
Source organism: Acidobacteriota bacterium (assembly GCA_028876385.1). Classification (GTDB taxonomy): domain Bacteria; phylum Actinomycetota; class Acidimicrobiia; order Acidimicrobiales; family Palsa-688; genus JAKCDU01. The sequence continues at coordinate 13,618 of JAGWSF010000069.1, forward strand.
GCGACGGGCCAGGCGGCTGAGCGCCCACATGGCATGGGTCGGTGCGGCCGAGTCCACTTCGATACCGGCCAGCAGCCGGATGGCCAGCGTGGGGTCCCCCAGTTCTTCGCAGATGGCACCGAGAGCGCCGGTTCCAAGTGAGGACAGCGCCGAGACGATCATGGCGTTCTCGAAGGTCTGCTGCACGAAAGGCACCATGGACCGCGCCCGGGCGTGCAGCGCGGAGTCGGTGAGCGCCCCGAGGTCGGGTCGACTGTCCCGCAGTTGCTGAGCCAACTGCTTGTCTGCATCGAGGTCCGGGAGCTCCCTGGTCGTCATCGCCCATTCCATGGACCTGGCCAGTCGGGCTTCGTGCACGGGAGAGTCGTGCCAGTCCTGGTGCTCGTAGGGGGGCACCTCGTCGCGATCGTCGAAGAAGGCCCGGTCGATCAGTTCCGGAGAGGCACCGGGCATCCGGGCCCCGAGGATCCGCGTCATGGTGAGCGGGTTGTACAGGTAGCCGCCGAAGACCTTCCACAGCTCCGGCCGAGACGGCTCTTCGTACTCGTCCCAGTCGAGCGCCCCGATGGCGATGTACCCGTCCCGGAGGCCCAGGCACATACCCCCGCGGATTATGAGGCTCAGGCCGAGCGGGCTGAAGGGCTCCGGAAATACATCTGCGGCGTTGGCCCGTGTCCAAGCCGGGAATCTCTCCCCCAAAGTGGAATCGCAGAACCAGGCGGCCTGGTCGCCCATCTTGTCCCCCCTTACCCGTTGGTGGGGGGGGACTGTATCTGTTCGGCACCCCGGCGTGACTACACCCCCGGGGCGCCACGGGATGTTCAGCCGGGGTCTACTTCGGGGTGAATCGCAGATGCAGTTGCTTGAGCGCCCGCATCGTGAACATCGGCACGTGGGTGAAGTCGTTGCGTTCGGGATCGAGACGCAACTCCGGAAGTCGCCGCAAGACCTCCTGCAGGGTAAGCACCTGCTCGAGCCGGCTCAGGTCGGCTCCCGGGCACTGGTGCTCACCGAGGGTGAAGGCCAGGTGGCGGCGGGAGTTGGCCCGGTCCAGACGCACGACGGTCGGCTCCTGGAACATGCGCTCGTCACGATTCCCCGATGCGTAGCGAAGGTGGACCGAGGACCCTTTCGGGATGGGCGTACCAGCGATCTCGGTGTCCTCGGCGACGGCCCGCCACAGGCCCTGCGTCGGCGACTCGAGGCGAAGGACCTCCTCGACGAACAGCGCCACGAGAGATGGATCGGCGCACAGGCGCTCGTACAGCCCCGGCTCACGCAGGAGGACCCACAATGCCGAGGTCATCGCGAACGTCGTGGTTTCGTTACCGCCGATGAACAGATGATCGACGATGGTGATGATCTCCTGGTCGGTCAGCGGGCGGGGCTCTTCCTCACCGGTGAACTCCGCCGTGGTCAGGTGAGTGATGATGTCCTCGCCGGGGGAACGGCGCTTCTCTGCGATCTGCTCGGCCAGGTAGTCGTACATCTCCACCACCTGCTCGGCCACCCACACGTCCTCGTCGGGTCGCAACGGGCGGACGAAGGGCAGGATCCACGCTGCGCTCCACTCCTTGAGCTTGGGAATATCGGCCTCGGGCAGCCCCAGCATGTGGGTGATCACCCTGACCGGAAGGGGAACGGCGTACTGGGAGTTCCACTCCACCTCGCCGGCGCGCTCGAAAGACGAGAACTGTTCGTCGATGAAGCGCTCTATCACCGGCCTCCAACGGGCCAGCCCGGCTCCGGTGAAGAAATGGTCCACGAGGGCCCGATAGTGACGGTGCACGGGGGGATTGGTGCCCAGAGGAGTCATCCGCTCCCACCCCCCGCGGTCGTAGACGGCTTGCGCGGCGAGGGACCGGCGCTTACTGGAACCGGCGGGGAACGTCCGCTGATGCCGCAACACGTGCATTATGTCGTCGTAGCGACTGACGACGTAGTCGTCGGTACCCGGGATCCGGTAGACGGGCGATTCGTCGCGCAGGTACTGATATGTGGGATACCAGTCCTCCTGCGTTGCCGGTGCCAGAAGGTCGACATCCATGCCGTGACTGTACTTCTCCGAAGGCGCAGTCACGGGCCGGTTCGGTATGTTCGGGCCATGGTCGCACCCCAGCCCGGATCGAGCCATCCGCTCCACGCCAGTCACGAATCGGCACGCCAAGGCCCCTGCTCGTGACGGCGAGCGCCAAGCCTGCGCCCACCGACGAAGACATCGCCGCTCTCGTCGGGCACCGATTCTCCGGGGGCCAGCGCAAGGTGGAGCACTGGGAGAACTGGCTCCTGACCGACTGCACGCAGCGTCCGCCGATGTCCGGTGGTCTACTGCACCCCGTCGTCCTGTTCCATGTGCCCATCCAGGCCGCGTCCACCTCCATCGGTGAGATCTTCTCGATCTGCGGCGGGGGCGCCGCGGGTTCGGTCACTCTCCTCGGCTACGAGTGGGACTTCCTGGCTCCGGTGGTCGAAGACGTGATCTACCGAGGCGAGGGAGGAATCGTGGAGGCCAACCGACGCCGAGACTCCAGCGGGGTTATCGTTCACGACGACATCTGCTTCGTGATCGAACTGCTCGATCCCACCGACCGGACAGTCGCCCGGGTCACCACCAGATGGAGATTCCTGAGATGACCGTCATCCCGCCGATGAAGCCCTGGACCGTGCAGCAGGTTGACCCGCAGCGCATGAAGACCATGGCGGCCCTGCTGCGGGACCCCTATCCGATCCACTGGGATCCCGATTCGGTCGACGACGACGTCCACCAGCGCCGCACCGTCAATCAGGGCCCACTCAATCTGGCCTACATCGCCAACATGCTGATGGCCTGGGCCGGTGACGGATCGATTCGACGGCTCACGGCCAGCTTCCACGGACACGTGCTCGCCGGTGACACGGTCACAGCCTCAGGTTCGGTAGACGAAGTGATAATCGTCGATGGCGAAACCCGGGCGCGCTGCTCGGTCCGCCTCCTTCGAGGCGGAGAGGTAATGGTCAGCGGGACCGCCGAGGTCGCCCTCGAGCAACCGGTGGACCCTTCCAGCCCCCCACCACGTCCGGAGGAATCAGCTTGAGCATTCTCGACCTTCTGCGCCTCGACGGGAAGGTGGCCGTGGTCACCGGTTCTGGTCAGGGAATCGGACGGGCCATTGCCTGGGGTCTGGCCGACGCCGGGGCCGACGTGGTCATCAATGCTCGCCGGGTCCAGGATCTGGAGATGACCGCGGCGGGAATCACCGAGCGGGGACGGCGGGCCCTCATCGTCGATGGCGACATCCGAGATTTCTCCGAACACCTGGCTGACCGGGCGATGACCGAACTCGGTCGTCTCGACCTCTGGGTGAACAATGTGGGCGGCTCAGACGAGAAGACGGTCCGCACCCTGGTCGACACTCCCGATGAGATATTCCGCTCGCAGTTGGAGTTGAACCTCACGTCGGCCTTCCAGGGCTGCAAGGCGGCCGCCAGACGGATGGGCGCCGGCGGGGCGATCGTCAACATAACGTCGGGGGCCGGAACCCGTGGATCGCCGCGAACCGGTCCCTACGCCGCCGCCAAGGCCGGCCTGATTAACCTGACCCAGACGCTCGCCCTGGAGTTGGCCGAACAGGGAATCCGGGTCAACTGCGTGTCACCCGGTCCGGTGGTCACCGAGGCCTACCGCGAGATACTCGGCGTCTCCGACCAGATCGACGAACTGGTGAGCACCATACCCCTGGGCCGGGCCGGGACCCCTGACGACATCGCAGCCATGGTCGTGTTCCTGTGCTCGCCGGCCTCGTCATGGATCACCGGCGAGCACCACCTCGTGGCCGGGGGTCGCACCCAGCGCAGCTACCAGTACCGTCCCGCCGCCGCTCCCGCCGATGGCGAGAACCCGTAGCTGACGGCCCACGCGGCCCGGACGGTAGCGCCGGTCGCCGGCTCGGGCATACCTGCGCCGCTCCGGGCCTACTGCATGCCCCTCCGGCCACCCTCCCGAATTAGGGGCTCATGGCCGGCGTACAGGCCGTGACCGGGCTCGGCCCCTTCCGGGGTGCCCGCTATCAAGCCACCATCGACCGAGAGCGTCACCCCGCTGACGAAGCCGGCGCCGTCGCTGGTCAGCCATACCGCGGCCTCGGCTATATCCCCGGCAGTGCCGTAGCGACCCCGCAACGGGCTCATCTTCATGAACACGTCGGTGTTGCCCACCGCCCCGGGGTCACCGAAGGCCGCATCCGCGAACATCGGGGTGGCGTGCTTGCCCGGGGCGATGGCGTTGACCCGGATGCCCCACGCCCCGAGCTCGGCCGCCACGTTGCGGGTCAGGCCCACGATCGCCGCCTTGCACGTCGCGTAGACGTGGGGGCCCAGACCACCCCGCAGACCCACGCAGCTTGTCGTGGAGAGGATGACCCCGCTCCGCCTGGGCTTCATGACCCTCGCCGCGTGCTTCATGCCGAGGAACACCGACCTCTGGAGTATCCCCACCGTGAACTCGTACTCCTCGAGCGGTATCTCGTCGATGGGACCTCTCGCGCCGACGATGCCCGCATTGTTGAACATACAGTCGAGCTGACCGAAGGCCTCGACGGCTAGGTCCACGAGGCCGGCCACGTCGGCCTCCCGGCTCACGTCGCAGTGCACGTAGCGCGCCCCTTCGCCGAGCTCCTCGGCGATCTCCCGCCCCCGCTCGTCTTGAACGTCGGCCAGGACGACCCACGCCCCCTCGGCCACGGCCAGGCGGGCGGTGGCCTCGCCGAAGCCGCTGGCCCCCCCGGTCACGACCATCACCTTGCCGTCCAACCTCGGGTTCATCTCACGGTCTCCTTTCCGCACATCCAATCGATGCCCCGCCGTAGCAGGGTCCAGAAGGCCTCGATCTCCCATGAGCCCCGGTCCACGGTGGGCCAGAACTCGATCTGAGGCTGCATGTCGTAGTGCCCTCGGCAGTGTCCGAGCGTCAGGTACAGCACCTCACCAGCGCCCAGAGCACGTAGGTACATAACCGGTCGGCGGTCGGGTGCCGGCCAAGACGACTCGGTGAAGCCGGCGGCCTGGCCGTGGAACTCCGTGTGCAGGAGCGTGTGGACCTCGGTGTGGAACTCCGACAGATACAGCTCGTCGGTGGTATCGAACTCCTCGATACCCGCCACAAGGGGGTGCCCGGCGTCGGTCACCTCAACCCGGTAGGGCGCGATCGGAGGGTGGGCGATGAACTGGCTTCCCAGCGTTTCGGCCAGGACCGGGATGACCCGAGGTGCGACCACCCCGTCGGGGGTCAGGTCGAGGGCGGCGTTGGTGCCGTGCAACGCGAACCATCGGCCGCCGTTCGAAACCCAGTCCCGCAGGGCATCCTGCTCGTCGGGTGTCGGCCGCACATCGCAGGTGTAGGTGAGCAGGCACGCTGAGCTCGAAATGGTCTCGAGACAGTGATAGTCGTCGCTGACCGTCGTACGGATGGACTCGTCCTCGGCGAGGATCCCCAGGAGTTGGAGTCTGGCGTAGTCGAAGTCGTGGAAGCGCCCTCCGCAGACGAGGTGGGCCCTCACCGGTCTAGCCACGGACGGCGTACACCTCATAGGTGACTCCGCCATCGAACAGCTCGCCGAAGCCGAGGCACTGGATGTCGTTCAACCAGGCGTGCTCACCCTCGGGCGCCTCGAAGAGTGGAGCGGTACAGATGTCCATTCCGGCCTCGTGGCGCCTCGCCGTCCCCGAGTACGTCATCAGTATGTTCGTACCGTCATCGGTCACGAGGAGCAGGCGAACGTCCAGCTTCATGACTCCGTTGGCCCTGACGGTGACCCAGTCACCTCCCGGCGCGGCGATGGTGCCCCGTAGGCGGGGTCCTTCGAAATCTCCACCCGTGACGGCGATGACACCACGGGTTCCCTGCGGTCCCCCGGCGATCAACGCCGGCCGGGTGGTGTACGCGGTGAAGGTCAAGACGTGCTCGAGAGCAACCTCTGTTCTGGTCATATCAGGCGTTTCTTTCCTCTCTCAGGACTGGACCACCGGTGGCGGCGGGTCGATCGTCAGCTGTGATCTCGTCTCGGAGGAGCCGGGATCGGGCTCGTGTGACAGCCACTGTCGTGGCAAATGGCCCAGCCCCCTCCGTTCGATCAGCGTGCTCTCCCCACCATTATCCTTCCACAACCAACGGGCGCCACTGGGGAAGGAACACATCCTCGGCCACCTCCTCGAACCACACCTGCATCGGTTGATCGACACGCAGATCCACCTCCCCGGCGATTCGTCCGATCAGGCGGACACCGTCCACGCCGTCCACGTCCACGAGAACGATGGTGTACGGCACCGGGTAGGCGGGGTGAACCTGGTGGTGGACCACCGTCCACGAGTGGAGCCGGCCCGAGCCGGGCAGGTCCTCCCACCGCCCTTCCCAACTCCCGCACTCCGAGCAGTAGGCCCCGGGCAGGTGCAGAGCCGCGCCGCAGGTGGCGCACATCCTCGCCACTAGGCGGCCCTCGCGGGCGGCTTCCCAGAAGCCTGCGGTGTCGATGTCGCCGGTCTCGGGCAGGATGCCCGCCGCCGGGCGGGGATCGTTCATCCGGCCCTCAAGATGAGGGCGCTACCCGGCGGGAGGGGGGTCGAGGTGACCAGGCAGGTGCTGGCGCCGACGACCTGGGACGTACTCGTACCCCGCATCTGCTTCACTCCCTCGATCACGTGGTTCATGCCGTGTATGTAGCCCTCGGACAGATGGCCCCCGCCGGTGTTGATGGGTAGCGACCCTCCGAGGTCGATGGCGCCCGACGCCGCGAACGAACCCCCCTCGCCCTTGGCGCAGAACCCGAAGTCCTCCATCTGCAGCAGGACGGTGATGCTGAAGCAGTCGTAGAACTGGGCCACGTCTATGTCCTCCGGACCCATTCCGGCCCGCCGGTACAGCGTCTCGGCGGTCGGCCGGGCAGGCAGCGTCGTCAGGTCCCGTCGCATGAGCACCGGGAACTGCATCCCCGGCTGCGGGGCCGGCAGGCTCCCCTGGGCCACCGCTCTGATCAGCACCGGGGGGTGAGGCGAGTCCTTGGCCCGTTCGGCGCGGGAGACGACCAGAGCGCAGGCCCCGTCGGTCTCCAGGCAGAAGTCGAACAGCCGCAACGGTGACGAGATCATGCGAGCCGACAGGTACTCGTCGAGGGTCAAAGCCCGGTCGTGCATCTGGGCCTGCGGGTTGGCATTCGCCCGCTTCCGACAGACGAGAGGGATATGAGCCAGTTCCTCGGGGCTCGTCCCGTAGCGGCTCATGTGCCTCTGAGCTATCAGAGCGAACACCTGACCTGGCGTGAGCAGCCCGTACGGACCGAAGAACTCGTCGTAGGTACCCGATCCCCCGATGCGCTCGCCTCCTACCGAACTGAGCCCGAATCGACGCCCCGACCGGCCGTTGAGCGCCCTGAAGAGCAACACGTTGGTGGCCTGCCCGGAAAGAATGGCCGCCACCGCCTGCCCAACCATCGCAGACGGCGCTACTCCCCCGGGTCCTACCTCACTGAAGAAGTCGAGCCGCTTCATGCCGAGTGAGTGGACCAGGTCGTTGTGACGGACGGTGTCCAAGTCGCAGCGCACCAGGCCGTCGATGTCGCCTGGCACCATCCCGGCATCGCCGATAGCGGCCAGACAGGCCTGCGTCGCCAGGGTGAGTACCGAGCGCCCGGAATCCCGGGAGTAGTCGGTCGTACCGATCCCGACCACTGCGCATCGGTCCCTGTGGTCGTATCTCGTCGCCGACAACTACTCCCCTAACGATCCGGACCAACGACTTAATCCTACCGGGGCGTTCCACCCCGGCTACCAGCTTCCGTCCGACCCGCTCCGGCCCGACATCCCTTACCACCAGATCCTCTGGCCCTTGCCCCCCGGAGGCGCGTCGGTCAGTCCCAGACCAAAGGAAGTGTGCGCAGCGAGATGAGCCCACCGTGGGCCGGGAGGGTCCCCTCGACGTCGAGTCGGTAGTCGGGGATCAGGCGGTGCCACTCCCGTATAGACGACTGCAGCTCGCACCGGGCCAGGTGGGAGCCGAGACAGCGGTGCTCACTCGCCCCGAAAGCGATGTGGCGATTGGGAAACCGGTCGATCAGTACCTGGTCGGCATCGGGGAATTGGCGGGGATCACGGGTCGCCGCCTGGATGGTCAGCAGCACCATATCGTCGCTCTTCATAGGACAGCCGTGGAAGTCGTGATCGCGAGTCACCTTCCTGGCCATCCCGACGATGGGATAAGCCCGCAGGAACTCCTCCACCGCGGAAGGCACCAGGTCGGGATCGTCGACCAGGCGGCGACGGTCGGCGGGATGGGTCGCCAGGTGGTACAGGCACCAGGCCAGTTGGGCCTTTATGGTGTCGAGGCTACCCAGGGTGAGGGTGATCAGGATGTCGACCACGTCTGCGTCGGGCAGGGGCGCGCCGTCCAACTCACATCGACTCAGGTGCGTGACGAAGTCCACCTCCGGGTCCAGCGGCTGGGACCTCCGGGCGGCAAGCTTCTCGGACCAGTACCGACCGATGTCCGCCCACGCCGTCAGGTCGGCGGGTCGCCCCGGGGTGTCGCCCGACATACGGTGGACGGCGTCGACGAAGAATTCGGCGTCGTCGAGAGGAAGCCCCATGGCGGTGAGGAAGACCTTCACTGGGAACCCGTCGCCGTAAGACCGGATGAAATCGGTGCGACCCAGCCCGACCAGCGGTTCTATGGTCTGGCGGGCCAGTTCTTCGATTCGCGGCGCCAGGCGGTTCACCGATGCCGGCGCAAACCACCGATTGAGGAGGTGGCGGTACTTCATGTGCTGCGGGGGATCGCTGAACGACGGCAGGAACCGGTAGGCCGGATTCGGGTCGGTCGCCACGATCGAGCGATTGGAGAAGATCTCGGGGGTGTTGAAAGCCTCCCGAATGTCGTCATACTGGGTGAGCACCCAGTATCCCCCGTTGGTGTTCCAGAAGTAGCGGTGCTGCTCGCGCAATGCGTCGATCTCGCGCCAATGCTCCGTGGCCGGAGCCACCTTCGAAGTCAGGTTCACATCCAATGACGCGTAGTCAGCCACCCGATCCCCTCCCGGTCGGGCCCGAACCGCGCCACGACCCGTCTACGGGGGACATTCTACGAACGACCCGTCCGCGAATCAACTATTCATTATCATAGTTAGGCAGGGGCGGCCCGGGACGATCCCCCAGCGGCCTCAGGGCGTCCCGCTCACCACCAGGATGTGGCCGGTGACCCACGACGCCGCCTCGGAGCTCAGGTAGACCGCAGCGGCCGCGTAGTCCTCGTCCCGGCCGAGGCGCCCGAGAGGCTGCTTCTGGCCGAGGCGCTCGAACTTGGCCGCGTCGAATCCCGACGCCCGGTAGTAGTCGTCCGTAGCGGTGTGCCCGGGAGCGATGGCGTTGACCCGGATACGGCGCGGCGCGCACTCCAAGGCGAGTGTCTGGGTGAGGTGGTTGGCGGCCGCCTTGGCGGCGCTGTAGACGCCATGGCCGGGTGCACCCCTCGACAGACCCGCCACCGAGGAAACATTGAGGATCGACCCGCCGTCGTCGAGGACTTTCTGGGCGGCCACGCTGGCGAGCCATATCGACGTGAAGTTGCGATCCACGATGGTGTGCCAGGAATCCTCGGTGATGACCGGCAGGGTGCCCATGGGCTCGCCTTGGAGGCCCCCGGCGTTGTTCACCCAGATCGACACGTGGCCGAAGGTGGCCAGGGCCGCGTCCCCCAGCCGGCGCAGGTCGGCGGCCACCGTGACGTCGGCGCTCACCGCCAAGGCTCGCCGCCCCTCCGCCCGGATTTCTGTGCTGACCTGCTCGAGGGGAGCCGACCGCCGACCCGCCACGACCACGTCCGCCCCGGCGGAAGCGAGGCCGTGGGCGATGGCCCGGCCTATCCCCGTACCCCCACCCGTGACCACGGCGACGTGGCCGTCGAGGCGGAACAAGCTGAGCACGTCCATGGGCCGGTTACCCTAATCCCATCGGCGGTCCGCTATCAGCCCCACTCGATCAGTTCGTCGAAGCGGGCGGGCCAGTGCCGGGCATATTCGGCCTGGAGAACCTCGTAGTGATCGCACATGAGCCGGCCCGCTTTGGTCTCGTGACCGGCAATGATGGCCCGCGCGATCTTACGGTGGTCGGCGTGGATCATGGAGCGCAGCGGCGTGGTGTCCATCCGCGTGGCGACGTGCACATTCCAGAGGTGGCTGATCACGCGGGCCATGAGCTCGACGACCCGGTTACCCGACAGCTCCTCGACCCGGCCGTGGAATGACCCTGTGGTCGCCCAGTAGGCGTCGCCCTCCACAGGCAGATCGGCGACGAGGAACGGGGACATCCTCGAACGGACGAGCTCGCGGTCGGGGTTGGCGGCGGCCAGGCGGGCCACCAGCGGGGCGATGTGCAGCTGGGCCTCGAAGAGCTGGCGGTAGGTTCCACCTCCGAGGTGCAGGTACAGGCTGGTCAGCTGGGCCAGATTGCGAGGGTCCACCTCGCCGACTTCTGGGCCGCCGCCCGGCCCGGGCTTCAGCCGGATCAGGCCCTGGACCTCGAGCAGGCGCAGGGCCTCTCGCAACGACGCCCGACTGACGCCGTACTCGGCCCTCATCACCGACTCCGAGGGCAGCATGTCACCCGGCTTCAGCTTCCTCGAAACGACATCGTGCACGATGGCCACCGCAACCGTCTCGGCGGTCTTGGCCTGGCGACGGGGCAGATCGAAGTTGTTCGTGTTGGCGCGGTAGAGCTGACCAGACTCCGGCGGCGCGCCGGCCTCCGACACCTCGGACCCCCGAAGTTGGCCCTCCTCGTCTGTGAGTCCTGAACCCGGCATCTGTGCGCTCCAATCTGCCAGAACTTCTTGATCCTGCCGCCGTCGAACCGAGAAGGTCCCTCTGCTGAGCGTCCGATGGTCGCATCTATCGCACTGCCTGACCGCTGAAAGGGCAGCAGTTGGAATGATAGTAAGCTTCTCGGCTCAGCGATTGACGACGGACCTTTCACCGCCCTGCTGGAGAGCTGACCGCCGCCGGGGACCGTCGCCACCGTCCGCCGCTCAGGGGTGGCTCAGTGGTGGCTCAGGATCGTGGTCACGCAGTTGGGGCTTCCCTGACGGCAGCTGCGGCGCGGACCACCATCTTTCCGGTGTTCCTCCCGGTGAACAGACCGAGAAAGGCGTCGGGCGTGTTCCCGACCCCGTCGACGAACGTCTCGGCCGCCCTCACCCGACCGTCGGCCAGCCAGGACGACATGGCCCTCTCGAACTCGCCACGGCGGTGCTCGTAGTCGCCCACGAGGAAGCCGCGCAGGGTGAGTCTCTTGCCCGTCAGCATGCCCAGGTTGCGAGGCCCCGGAGGAGGGGTCCCCTGGTTGTAGTTGGAGATGGCGCCGCAGCTGGCGATGCGCCCGAAGGGGTTCATGGCCGAGATGGCCGCTTCGAGCTGCTCGCCACCGACGTTGTCGAAGAAGACGTCGATCTTGCCTACGTGGTGCCGGAGCAACTCCTTGATTGCCCCGTCGCGGTAGTTGAAGGCGTCGTCGAAGCCGAGTTCGTCGATCAGGTAGCTGACCTTCTCGGGCGACCCGGCGCTGCCCACCACCCGGCCGGCGCCACGGAGACGGGCGATCTGCCCGGCGATGCCGCCAACTGCACCGGCCGCACCTGACACGTAGACGGTGTCCCCGGGCCGGACGTCGGCGACATCGACGATCCCGGCGTATGCCGTCAGCCCGGTCATACCGAGCGCTCCCAGGAAGGCCGAGAGCGGGCCCAGTCCGACGTCGACGGCGCGAAACACCGAAGCCGGTCCGGTGGCCCAGTCCCGCCATCCCAGATCGTGAACCACTGAAGCACCGACCGGCAGGTCCGCGTGGCGCGACTCGACGACCCGACCGACGGCACCCCCCAGCATGATGGCTCCGACCTCGTAGGGAGCGGCGTACGACTTGGCGTCACTCATGCGGCCACGCATGTACGGGTCGACGGACAGAAAGTAATTCTCCACCAGGACCTCACCCGGGCCGGGGGCCTCCGCCGGCTCGACCCCGACCTCGAAACAGTCAGCCGTCGGTGGGCCGACCGGGCGACGGGCCAGGCGCACCGTCCAACCCTCCCGCTGCTCCACGGCGGTCACCCACCCGTCCCGGTCCGGCGCCGCTTCTCGGTCCCGGCGGTCATCACGACCACGAGAGGTCCAGGCTCTCGATGTGACTGGCGGTGGCGCGGACCTCGGTCCCTTCCGTCAGGCGGTACACCGGGATGCGCCGGTGCCACTCCTCGAGGACGACTTGGATCTCGGCCCGAGCCAGGTGGGATCCGGCGCAGCGGTGTTCGCTGGAGCCGAACGCCACGTGGCGGTTAGGGCTGCGATCCAGCTGGACCTGCCGAGGGTCGTCGAAGACCTCCGGGTCCCGGTTGGCCGAGTACTGGTTGAGCATGACCATGTCGCCCTTCTTCATCGGGCAACCATGGAAATCGACATCCCGCTTGACCTTTCGCCCCATGCTCACGATCGGATAGGCCCGCAGGAACTCCTCGAGCGCGCTCGGGATGATGCTCGGGTCGCGGACCAACCACTCCCTGTCGTCCTGGTGGGTGGCCAGGTGCCACATGGCCCACGACATGACCGACTTGGTGGTGTCGAGCGAACCGAACGACAGTGTCATCAACGTGTCGAGTACCTCTTCGTCATCGAAGGCCCGATCGTCGATTCGAGCCTCGAGCAGCGACGCGATGAAGTCGGTTGCCGGGTCCCGAGGGCTCCTGCGGCGATCGGCCACGACCTCGGTGAAGTAACTCTTCAGGTCGCCCATGGCAGCCACCGCCGTGCTCTGCTCACCAGCCCGGCTGACGGTGTCACGCAGCCGGAGGGCGCAGTCCCGGAAGAACTCGGCCTCCGACACGGGAAGGCTCAGGAGGAAGGTGAGGAGGCGGGCCGGGAGTATCTCCGCGAAACCGGACAGAAACTCGACCCGGCCGGAGGTGATGAACGAGTCGATCAGGGCGACGGCATTCTCCCGCACGAAGGGCATGTAACCCTGCACCGCTTTGGGCGAGAGCCACCGCAGCAGAGGGGTCCGGTACTTCATGTGCACGGGCGGGTCTGTGAGCGATGGAAGGAACCGGTAGGCCGGATCGGGATCGACCGGGACGATGGACTCGTTGGAGAATATCTCGGGCGTCTGGAACGCCTCTCTGATGTCCTGGTAGCGGGTCAACACCCAGTAGCCGGGACCACACTGGTTCCAGTACCAGCGGTGCTTGTCCCGCAGGTCATCCACGACATCGTAGAAATGCCCGGCGGGAAGTGGCTCCCCACCGTTCAGATCAAAGGCTTCGGTCGCGACGTCGGTCACTTGTAATCCTCTTCCGGTCGGTTGGCCGCCGGTCCGCAGATCGGGGCCGGTTGATTGGTTGACATACCCGACGTCTCACCCGATGCTCCCGTCGGAGACCGGGGGGGCCGGCTCCCATGCCAGGTCAGAGCGGTTGACGATGGCCGTCCCGAGGTGCGCGGTGTCGTTGAAGGAGCGCAACGTCCATTTCCCTTCGTCGACGACGAGATGGGATATCGACGCGTTGTCGGCGCCGTTGAAGGCGAACGGAGTCGACCCCGTGGCCTCGGCCAGGACCCGGCCGATCACGCCGGCGTGGGTGAACACCGCCACCGTTCCTCCCTGCTCGGCGGTCGCGATGCGCTCTATGGCGCCGCGGACCCGTGCCGCGAAGCTCTGAGCCGGCTCGGCACCGGGGGCCAGTTCCCAACGCTCCTCGTCGAAGATGCGCATGGCCAGCGGGTCCCGGTCGGCCACCAGTTGGCGGAAGATGGGCCCGTCCCAGTCGCCCAGGTACACCTCCCGCAGGTCCGGTTCGATGGTGGCCTCCATGCCGCAACGGGACAGGAACGGAGCCGCGGTGCCCGCCGTCCGGGAAAAAGGTGTCACGTACACCGCCGACACGTCCTCCCCGACCAGCCGGTCGGCGACCCGTTCGGCTTGGACGCGGCCGTGGGGGTGCAGGTCCGGGTCCCCCTGGCCCATGGACGTAGGCCATTCCCCTCCGGGCGCGGCGGCCGCCGACTCACCGTGGCGCACCAGCAGGAGGTGAGTCGCCGTTCCGCCCGCTGCGAAGCGCATCTGCCGGATACCGTCCCTCATGCCGATTCGGCCCCCTCCATCGCCAAATGGTTCACCATGATTATAATCATCTTTTCGTGGGGGCTACCGAAGAATCGTGGGCCGGCGCAGGAGCTTCTACCGCCCGGTCGTCAGACCTGCAACTACACCACGATGTGAGTCAGGTGCTGCTGCGCTACGCATCGGCCATCGACCATCGACAGTGGGAGACGCTCGCCACGGTCTTCTCCACTGATGCCGAGGGTCGCTACGCCGGTCGTGATCCCCTGCACGGTCGCGACCCCATCGTGGCGTGGATCAAGCAGTCGTGCGAACCGATGGCGTGGCAGCATCACCTCCTTTCGGTGTACCACATCGAGCGGGTCGGACCGGACGAGGTTTCGGCCCTCACCTACCACACGTCGCACCAGTGCACCCATGACGACCCTGACACCGTCAAAGTGCTGGTCGGCCGGTACTACGACCGGCTACGCCTTGCGGACGACGGCGGCTGGGTCATCTCCTACAAGGACTTCCAGGTCGGCTGGCGCGAGACACGGAGGCGGCCCTCCTAGCCGCCCGGGTCCGTCGGCGGAAGCGCTGTTCCGTGTTAGGTTCACCGACGTCCAACCCCTGATGACAGACAGAGGACACGTGCGGATGATTCCTCCCCACCGACCTTGACCACAGACCAGCACGACGGGCCGGAGCCTGGAGCGCCCGCTCCGGCCATCGAGCGCGAACGTCGGGTGGTCAAGATGTCGGAGACCGTCGCCCTGTCCATCGTCCACGACATAGTGGCTCGGGGTTTGACCACCGGTGACCGCCTCCCGCTAGAGGCGGAGATGCTGACCGAGTACCGAGTCAGCCGGTCTTCGCTGAGGGAGGCGCTGCGCATCCTCGAGGTGCAGGGGCTGATCAGCCTGAAGCCCGGGCCGGGAGGGGGACCGGTGGTCGGCCGGGTCGACGCCCGGCACCTGGCCCGCACGGCCACCCTGTACTTCCACCTCGGGGGGATGACCTACGGTCAGCTGTTCGAGACCCAGCAGGAGTTCGAGCCCATCTGCGCCGCCCGGGCCTGCCAACACCCCGACCGGCGCGAACGCCTCCGCCCCTTCATGGAGAGCTACCAGGCGGTGCCGCAGGGTCCCGACTACCACGCCAGCACCCAGGAGTTCCACGACGTCGTCTACGACCTGGCGGCCAATCCCGTCCTGGCTCTCATCAGCAAGGCGGTGACCCAGATCCTCACGGTCCACATCATCTCGACCATGGATCCGGTCGATATGCATGCCGCCATCCACGAGGAGCACCAGGTACTGGCCCGCACCATCGTGGCCGGACACGCCAACCGGGCCCGTGAACTGACCGAGGAGCACTTCCGACGCCAGCACGAGTACTACCTGCGTCGCGCCCCTTCCCGCATCGACGACCTCATCGAGTGGAGATAGGCCCGCTCAATCGAGGTGGTAGAGCTTGGCCGCGTTGTCATGGAGCACCTTCTTCAGGTAGTGCTCCGGCCAGTCCGACAGTCGGTCGCCGAGGAAGGTCCGAGGCGACACCGCAGAGGTCGCCGGCCCCGGCGACATGCTGGTGGGGTGTGGGAAGTCGGTCTCGTAGAGGATGCAGTCGGGTCCGAGCCAGTCAACCGCGTCGCGTGCCGTGTCGGTCTCGAACCAGAAGCAGCCGTACATCTGCCGCTTGAAGTATTCGCTCGGTAGCAGGTCGTATTCGGGGTGCTCCAAGGCCACCCCGCAGTTCTTCCACTGCCAGTCGAGCCCGTCGAGGGCGAACGGCAGCCAGCCCACCCCGCTCTCCACGGAGACGAACTTGAGGTCGGGGAACCGGTGACAGATCCCACCGGTTATGAGCAGGGCGATGACCTTGGCATTGCCCATCCCGAACTGGATGGAGAAGCCGGCGTAGTTGGCGTGGGTCCCGCTGCCCTCGTACGGAGAGTCGAATATCGACATGTCGCCGGATCCGATGTGGAAGTTGATGGACATGCCGCTGGCCTGGGCCATGGCCCACAGCCGATCCCAGTAGGGGTGGGTCAGCTTGGGAAGGCCCCAGAAGGCGGGCTCGCCGCTCATGATGATGCCCTTGTGGCCCATGTCGATGCAGCGGTTCATCTCGACCTCGGTGGCATCGAGGTCCCAGAACGGTATGGCCATGATCGGGATGTAACGACGTGGGTCCGTGGAGCAGTACTCGACGAGGAAATCGTTGTAAGCCCTGACGCACTGGACCATCAGTTCCGGCTCGCGCACGGCCAGGAACTTGCCCGCTCCGAAGCCGGCCACGTTTGGATAGAGGACCTGGGCCCAGATGCCGTGCTCGTCCATCCAGCCGAGCCGAAGCCGGGGATCCCACGTCGCAGGGTCCACTTCCGACAGCATCGGCGGGTGATCCGGCGGGTACTGGTGCCATCCGGCCTGAGCGGCGCTCGCCGCCGGGCCGACCCGCTCGGACCCGAAGAACCAGGCGTCCTCTCCGAACTTGTCGTCCCACCGGACATGCGGTACCAGGTCACCCCATTTTGCGGTGGAGATCCTGGATGTCCACAGATCGTAAGGCTCGATCACGTGGGAATCGGTGTCTATGACCCGGAACTCGTCGACGGTCTCAACGTTGATCATTCGAACTCCCCCTCCCTACGGTCCATCCGGTTGGGACCCTACCCCGCCTCTCGGGCCATTGACAAGGGATTCCTGATGACCATTATGATCTAGACATGTAGAAGAGCGGCCCGGTCCTTCGGGGTCGAGCCGCGTCGTCATGATGGTCATGGGCCCCGGGCCCGACACAAGGGGGAATACACGCGTGCAGACCGAGCCGAGGTTGGTGATACCTGCGCCGGAGGAGAT
Source organism: Acidobacteriota bacterium (assembly GCA_028876385.1). GTDB lineage: Bacteria > Actinomycetota > Acidimicrobiia > Acidimicrobiales > Palsa-688 > JAKCDU01. The sequence continues at coordinate 30,588 of JAGWSF010000069.1, forward strand.
CACGGCCGAGTGGTTGACCGAAGCCCTGGGCAACCACGCGGACTGGTCCGGAGTCGAGATCACCGAGGTCCGGCCGGAGCCCCTGGCCAAGGGCGTGGGGATGATGAGCGACCTGGCCCGCCTGCACATCTCCCACACGGGCGATCACGGCTTGCCCCGCACCGTAATCGCCAAGGGGTCGGCCAAGGACCTGACGAACCGTCAGGTCGCCGAGGCCTTCGATCTCTACGCGAGAGAGGTCGCCTTCTTCCGCGAGGTCGCCGAACTGACCACGGCCCGCACCCCCAGATGCTGGTACCTCGACATCAACGATGATCACGACTCGATCATCTTGATGGAGGACCTCCAGCGTCACATGCCGGGAGACCAGGAGGTGGGCTGCACCGCGGACCAGGCTCGGGCGTGCGCCCGGGAATTGGCCCGCCTGCACGGGGCCCTGTGGAACCAGGTGGACCATCCCCGCTTCGACGCCGTCCCCCTGCACCGCAGCGTCACCCACGGAGACATATACCTCAGGATGCTCCCGGACGCGTGGGACAGGGTGCTCGACATCTTCGGCGACGCCGTCCCCGACCGCCTGGCCGCCGCCAAGGACGAGTTCTGTGCCGCCCTGGTTCCCTTGCAGGAGTGGATCACCGCCGAGCCCCGCACCATCGTCCACGGCGACTTCCGGATGGGCAACCTGCTCTTTTGCGATGAGGCCGGAGAGCCTCCGGTCGTCATCGTCGACTGGCAGGGCGACCTGCGGGCCAAGGGGATCCAGGACCTGGCCTACCTGCTGAGCCAGAGCGTCGAGACCGAGCTTCGTAGGCTCCACGAGCGGTCGCTGGTCGAGGTGTACTGCGAGGAGCTCGCCGCCGTCGGCGTCGACTACGCCGTTGAACAGGCCTGGGCCGACTACCAGAAAGCCTGCTGTTACCTGTGGACCTACGCGGTGATGATCGCCGGGACGCTGGACATGGTCAACGACGCCGGAGTGCGGTGGATGCGCAAGATGGTGGAGCGTTCGAGCGCGGCGTTCATGGATTTCGACGGATTTCGGTACCTCTAGTAGTGAGCGAGGCCCGATCGGGGGTCGACACCCCCTTCCCCTTCTACGGCGACGCCTCCCGGACGCCTCGACCCCGCCGAGGGCCCCTGGCGGGCCTACGAGTGGCCGACTTCTGCTGGATGGGCGTGGGCTCGTGCGCCACCCGGTTGCTCGCCGACTTCGGCGCCGAGGTGATCAAGATCGAGGACCGCACCCGGATCGACATGCCGCGTCGCCTCCCGTTCTACAAGGGCGAGGTCCGCTCCTACGGAGACGAGATGTCCGATCCGGACCCGGACAAGGGAGGCCTGTTCAACAACTACTCCCGCAACAAGCTGGGCGTGACCATCAACCTGCGCGCCGACGAGGGGCGGCGGCTGGCCGAGCGCCTGATAGCGGCCAGCTCGGTGGTCACCGAGAACTTCGCCCCCGGAGTCATGGAACGGTGGGGTTTCACCTACGACCGCTTGAGGGAGTTGGTCCCGTCGGTCATCTACGCCAGGATGAGCGGATTCGGCCACTCCGGGCCTTACGAGCACTACCGCAGCTATGGGCCTGTGGTGCAAGCCGCGAGCGGGCTCTCCTACATGGCCGGCCTGGCGGGAAGAGAGCCCTCGGGTTGGGGCTTCTCCTACATGGACAATATGGCGGCCTACTACAACTCAGCGGCGCTCCTCGCCGCCATATGGAACAGGTCCCGGACCGGCATGGGAACGGAGATCGACGTGGCGGCGGTGGAAGTGGGCGTCAGCCTGCTCGGGCCGGTATTCCTCGACGTGACGGTCAACGGTCACAGCACCCACCGGCCCGACTACCCCCCGGGCAACCGGATCGAGCACCCGACAGCCGCTCCTCACGGCGTCTACCCGAGCGCCGGGGTGGACCGATGGATCGCGCTCGCCGTCTTCGACGACGACGAGTGGGAGCGACTGGTGACGGTCATGGGCTCACCAGCCTGGGCGACCGATGTCCGCTTCGCCCGCATGAAGGACCGCGTCGCCCGGCAGGACGAACTGGACCAGGGCATTTCGGCGTGGACTTCCCAGCTCGACGGCCACGAGGCCATGCGTATCCTGCAGGCGGCCGGGTTGAGAGCGGCGGCGGTGCAGAACTCCCGGGATCTCTGCGAGCTCGACCCGGTCATCCGCCACCGCGGGACCTTCTTCGAGATGGATCACCCGGTCATCGGACCCGCCCTCTTCGAAGGATTCCCGGCTCTCATGGGATCAGCCGGGCCAGACCACTGGCGCTCGGCTCCCCTGCTCGGCGAGGACAACGAGTACGTCCTCGGAACCATCCTCGGCATGGAACGCGACGAGATCGACCAGCTCTCAGCCAGAGGAGTGATCTGAATGGACAGCCCGAGCGGTCCTGCCCCGTCCGCGGCCTCGACGCCCCACACCTTCGACGCCCGCCCGGGAGCCTTCGCAGGGCTGGAGGTGGTGGAGATATCACTCGATGCCGCAGGCGAGATGGCGGGGAGGCTACTGGCCCAGTACGGGGCCAACGTGTTGAAGGTCGAACCGCCCGAGGGATCGCCGACCCGGTCGATCGGCCCTTTCGCCCACGGCGAGGAGGACCCCGACCACAGCCTCACGTTCTGGTATTACAACACCTCCAAGCGCAGCGAGGTCCTCGATCCTCGCCAGACCAACTGGCACGAGGAGCTCGATCGTCGGCTGGCCCCGGCCGACATCCTGATCCTCTCCTGCTCCCCTGCCGACATCGACTCTCTCGGCCTCGACCCTACCGAGCTCGCCGCCCGCCACCCGAGGCTGGTGATCTGCACCATTACCCCCTACGGCCTCGACGGACCCTGGTCGCACTACCAATCGTGCGACCTCACCAATCTCGCCGGCGGGGGGGTGCTCGCCAGCTGCGGCTACGACGACCACTCCGTCCCGCCGATACGGCCGGGTGACAACCAGTCGTTCCACATGGCGGCCAGCTTCGGGCTGATCTCCATCCTGCTCGCCCTCATCCAGCGTGACGCGACAGGCAAGGGCCAGCTCATCGATCTGTCGATACACGACTCCGTGGCGGTCAGCCCCGAACTGGCCAACCCGTACTACTTCTACTCGGAGGCGGTCGTGCACCGCCAGACCTGCCGGCACGCCCAGCCGGTACCGACCCAGCCCGCTCTGTTCGAGACCCGGGACGGCCGGTGGGTGTACTTCGCGCTCATCCTGGCCGACACCAAACCGTGGCAGAGCTTGGTGGAGTGGATGGACAGCATGGACCTGGCCGCCGATCTGACCGATCCGGCCTACGAGACCCTGGATCACCGCCAAGCCAACTTCTCCCACATCCAATCCATCCTGGAGGTGTTCTTCTTGCTGCAAGACGCCCAGTCGGCCTACCACGAGGGTCAACGCCGGGGCCTGCCGGTAGCCGTCATCAGCTCGCCCGACGAGGTCGTCCACGACGAGCATCTCAGGGCACGTGAGTTCTTCGAGTACGTCGGCACCCCCGACCAGCCCGGGGGGCTCTACCCGGGAGCGCCAATCCGATTCTCCGCCTACCGCAGCGAGCCTCAGAGGCCCGCACCCCGGCTCGGTGAGGCCCGGTGACCCGGCGCCGCCGCCCGTGAGCCGGTCCCAGGTCGCGCCGGTACGACCAGGAGAGGATCTCGACTGGGAGAACCTGGTCCCCTACCTCCGCCGCCACATCCCGGGCCTCGAAGGCCCATTCTCCGTCGAGCAGTTCCCGAACGGCTCGGCCAACCTCACCTACCTGCTGCACTTCGGAGACGCCGAGCTGGTTCTGCGCCGGCCGCCCTTCGGGCAGATAGCGCCCGGCGCCCACGACATGAAGCGGGAACACAAGGTGCTGTCGCGCTTGTGGGAGCACTATCGCCCGGCGCCACGGTCGCTGCATCTCTGCTGCGATCACAGCGTCATCGGAAGCGACTTCGATGTGATGGAGTACAAGGACGGCGAGGTCGTCTGGGGACACCTCCCGGACTCGATGCGGGCCATCCCCGACGCCCCTGGGCGCTTGGCCCGGGCGGTGGTGACTGCGTTGGCCCAACTCCACCTGCTCCACCCCGCCGACTGCGGTCTGGGTGACCTCGGGCGGCCCGACGGGTTCGTGGCTCGACAGGTCCAGGGCTGGAGCAAACGGTGGGAGCTGGTCGCGCCGGACGACGACAGCGGCGTGATGGCGTCGGTGGCAGCTCGCCTCACCGGGAGCATCCCGGCGCCCACGCGGGCGTCGATCCTGCACAACGACTTCAAGATCGACAACTGTCAGTTCCGTCCGGGTGAACCGGACGAGGTCAACGCCGTGTTCGACTGGGACATGGCTACTGTCGGCGACCCCCTCATAGATATGGGAACCCTCCTCAATTACTGGCCCGACCCGGCCGACACCGAGTCCGACCGGCCCATCACCCCCGAAGGGCTGGACCGCATGGGGCTCCCCTCCCGCCAATGGGTGGTCGAGCACTACGCCGATCTGACGGGTGTCGACGTGTCCTCCGTGGAGTGGTACGAAGCCTTCGCCTGCTTCAAGACCGCCGTTGTGCTCCAGCAGCTCTACGCCCGCTGGCAGCGTGGTGAGAGCAGCGACCCACGAATGGCTGAACGGGGTGCCTGGGTCCAGCCCATGGCCCGGCGGGCCGACCGCATCCTGGCCGGGAGCCGGCCGTGAGCGGGCTCCCCCTCGAGGGGCGGGTGGCCCTGGTGACCGGAGGTAGCCGGGGCCTCGGCCGGGAGATGGTCCAAGCCTTCGCCCGGGCCGGCGCCGACGTGGTCATCACCAGTCGCAAACAGGAGGCCTGCCAGAAGCTCGCCGAGGCGGTGACCGCTGAAACGGGGCGCCGGGCCCTCGCCTACGGGTGCCACGTCGGTCACTGGGACGAGCTGGACGGACTGGTGGAAGCCACCTATGAACGCTTCGGTCGGCTGGACGTTCTGGTCAACAACGCCGGTATGTCACCCCTCTTCGGGGGCCTCGACGAGGTCTCCGAAGAGCTGTTCGACAAGGTGATCGGGGTCAACCTGAAGGGGCCCTTCCGCCTGACCGCACTGGCGGGCATGAGGATGAAGGCCGCCGGTTCGGGCGTGGTGATCAACGTCAGCAGCGTCTCCGCCGTGCGACCCGTCCCGGCCGAACTTCCCTACTCGGCTGCCAAAGCCGGGCTGCAGAGCCTCACCTCCGGTTTCGCACAGAGTCTCGGCCCGGAGGTCCGGGTGAACACCTTGATGGCCGGTCCGTTTCTCACTGATATATCGAAGGCGTGGGACATGGAGTCCTTCGCCGCGGCCGCCCGGCGCTACCCGCTCCAGCGGGCGGGTAACCCCGGGGAGGTCGTGGGAGCCGCCCTGTTCCTCGCCACCGACGCCTCGAGCTTCGTGAGCGGGGCCCTGTTGAGTGTCGACGGCGGCATGTCGGTTGCGCGACCCTGAGATGATTAACGAGCCCTACGAGGAGAAGACCATGCGCATCCATCTCGACGAGAGCCTCTGCAGCGGCCACGGTCGCTGCTACACGCTCAGCCCGGAGCTGTTCGAAGCGGACGCCGAAGGCTTCCCCGTCCAGCGCGGCCAAGACGTCGATGTACCCGAGGGCATGGAATCCACCGCTCGCCGAGCCATGGATAACTGTCCCGAGGGCGCCATTCGTGACATATCTGCTTGACCGGCGACCGACCGTAGGGCCCTACAATTGTCTTCTGACCCACTCTCAAAGGGGAATGTGATGGCTTCGCAGTACCGCGCCCGAGGCTACGTCGATGGCCGATGGATCGACGGCGACGGCGACGAATTCGAGGTCGTCAACCCCACCACCGAGGAAGTGCTGGCCCGCGTCCCGGCGTTCACGATCGCTCAGATCGACGAGGCCGTGGACGCTGCAGCCCGGGCGTTCGACGCAGGGCAGTGGCGCCAGGTCGGTCCCCGTGACCGCTCGATCATGCTGCACCGCCTGGCCGAGCTGATCGAACGTGACAGCGAGCGCCTGACCGACCTGCTCATAGATGAGGTGGGCACTCCTCGCAGGGTCGCCGCCAACGGCCAGGTGCCCTACCCCATCCGCAACCTCCACTGGTACGCCGACGCCGCCGCCACGCTGGCCACCGGCACCGATCCCTGGCTTCCCGCCACTCAGGCTGGACCCGGCACCACGACCAGGATGACCCGCGAGCCGATCGGTGTCGTGGCCGGGCTGACCGCCTACAACTACCCGCTCAACCTGGCGGCATGGAAGCTCGGTGGTGCGCTGGCGTCGGGCTGCACCATCGTCCTCATGTGCTCCCAGAAGGCGGTGTTGACCACCACCGCGCTGGCCGAACTGGTGGAGGAGGCCGGCTTCCCGCCCGGGGCCTTCAACTTCGTGTACGGGCCTCCGGCGACTGCCGAGCGGCTGTGCAGCCACCCCCGAGTGGACTTCGTATCGTTCACCGGGTCGGCCGCCGTGGGACGGCGGATCGTCGAGTTGTCGGCACCCACGCTGAAGAAGGTCGTCCTCGAACTGGGCGGCAAGTCCGCCAACATTCTCCTCCCCGGAACCGATGTCGAGGCCGTCGCCGCCACCTGTGTGAAGGGATTCGCCAACAACGCCGGGCAGGGCTGTAGCGCCTTGACCAGGACTCTGGTGCACCGCCCGGATTACGAGCGTTACCTGGCCGCCGCGGTGGCCGTCGCCGAGGCCACCGGCTGCGGCGACCCCCGGGATCCCAACACCATGTGTGGTCCGCTCGTATCGGCAGCTCAGCGCTCGAGCGTGGCCGGTTACGTGGACCGGGCTCTCGAGGATGGGGCCACGGTCGTCACCGGGGGCAAGGCCCCCGAGGCGTTCCCCAAGGGTTTCTTCTACGAGCCGACCATCGTCGTCGGTGTGGACAACCACGCCGAGATAGCCCAGCAGGAGCTGTTCGGTCCTGTCAGCGTGGTACTCCCCTTCGACGACGTCGACCAGGCCGTGGCCATCGCCAACGACAGCATCTACGGCTTGGCCGCCAACGTTTGGGGCCGGACCACCCAGGCTTACGAAGTGGCGACCCGGTTGCGGACCGGGACGGTGACCCTCAACGGCGGGGGGCCCATGCTCCCCGACCACCCGTGGGGGGGATTCAAGCAGAGTGGTCTCGGCCGGGAGGGCGGCCCCTTGGGGTTCGCTGAGTTCTTCGAGGCCAAGCACATACTCTGGCCCCTCGAGCCGCCCCTTTGATCAGCTCCCGGCCAATCGGGCCACCACGGGGGCGAACTCGTCGAGGTTGCGTTGAGGCACACAGACGTAACTGAAGCCGAAGCGATCCCGCCGCTCTTCCAGCCGGTCGCAGACCTCGTCCACCGAGCCCAGCAGGGCGTGGGGGTGGGCCGCCAGCGCCGCCGGATCGACCCCGAAACGCTCGGCTATGGCCGCGGCCGCCTCCCCCGCCGCCGGACCCACGGCCACGAAGTAGGCGCCGATCTCCAACTCGACGTCCGCCAACCGGTCCCCTGCTCCCTCGCGTATCCACTGCAGCTTGGCCTCGGTGGCGGCTGCGTCGGACCCGGCCACGCTCGCCGGACCGAGAGCCCCTGTCGAGTTATCGAAGTTGATGGACACGATGTCGGCCATCCGTCCCGCCAGGCGCAGCACCCGGGGTGAGCCCCCGCCGATCATGATGGGAGGGCGGGGTCGCTGCACCGGCCGGGGCAGACCCTCGAATCCGTGCACCTCGAAGTGATCCCCGGCGAAGTCGACAGCACCGCCCCCGAAATGGGCATCGAGTACGGCGACGGCCTCCCCCAGCCGTTGTATGCGCAGACCAGCCCGGTCCATGGCGATGCCCAGACCGGCGTACTCGGCGGCCACCCAGCCGGCGCCCAGCCCGATCTCCACCCTTCCCCCGCTCAACAGGTCCAAGGTGGCCATCTCCTTGGCCAGCACGACCGGATGGTGGTAATCGACACAGAACACCCGGCAGCCCACCCGCAGACCGGTGGTGACAGCTGCGGCGGTGGCGATGGCGGCTACCGGCGCCAGTTCCACCGGTCGGTGCCGGCTGTCATCGGCGATGGACCCGGGGCCGAAATAGTGGTCCGTGGCGAAGAGCGTCGAGTAACCGAGACCCTCGGCCCGGCGGGCCAGCTCGGTCCATTCGTCGCCGCTGCCGGCACTGAAGGCTTGAACGCTGAAGCGGAACGGACGCTTGATCGTCATGACCACGAACCTAGGCGCTTCTTCACCCGCCGGGCATGGGACGCACCGGGTCGGCTCCGTCCCATCCGACAGACGCCTCGCGGACCCGGCGGTACAGCCGCTGAATCCCGGGGGTCGGCTCGTACAGCTCGATCAGGTGGCCGAGCACCGTCCGGGCGTCGCAGAAGGCAAAGCGGGTGCCGTTCGGGGTTCGAGCCGACAGGTGGAGGGGAAAGCCCCTGGAGCCGAGATACTCGACCGCCGTATCTATCGACGCCACGAAATGGGCCACGTGGTGCAACCCGCGGCGAGCCTCCCCCTCGATCGCCACTAGCTCCACCTGGACGGCGCCCCATTGGCCGTAGGCACTCGAGTGACAGAACAACCCCGGCTGGCCCAACTGGTCCAAGCAGGCCATCGGGGGGTGATGGGCGACGTAGAACGGTCCCGCGCCGAAAGCCTCCGAGAAGTGCACCGCCGACGCCTCGACGTCGTCCACTGCGTACGCCACCTGCACCGGGCCGCCCAGCATCGCTTTCCTCCCCGCCCTACCCATCAGGCGGTTGTAGCGTATCGACTGGTTAGTTAGCCTGCACGCGTGGAGGGCGCGTCGGGACCGGACCGGGAAAATCTCGGTGATCAGGGCTGGCCTGTCGTGTCGCTTTCGGGCCGCTCGGTCGGAGCGGGTGGATGCCCCGGTCGGGGTTGGGCCGGCGAGAGGAATGATGTCTGATGCGGGCACTGGTGCTCGGTGGTTCGGTGTTCGTGGGCCGGCGACTGGTCCACATGCTGGTCGCCGCCGGCCATGAGGTGACCGTGCTCAACCGGGGGCGCACCAGCGCTTCTCTGCCCCCCGGGGTCGGACAGATCGTCGCCGACCGAACCGACTCCGAGAGCATGCGATCCGGCCTGTCGGGAACCACGTGGGACGCCGTGTTCGATGTGAGCGGCTTCGTCATGGCCGCCGGCGGGAGCGACATATCCGGGTTGCTGGACCTCCTCGACGGCCGTACGGGGTCCTATGTGTTCGTCAGTTCCATCATGGCCTACGACCAGTCGCTCCTCGGCGTCTTCCCTTGGACCGAGGACATGCCCGACAACCCCGACGGCCCCTCGGTCTACGGCGGCTTCAAGGCCCTGGCCGAACGGGCCATCGTGGCGCGCCATCAGGAGACGGGCTTCCCGGGGTGTGTGGTGCGCCCCGCGGCGATCTACGGCCCGGAGAACAACATCTTCGACATGGAAACGCCGATGTTCCTCCGCCTCGAGCAGCAACGGCCGATCCTGCTTCCCCACGGCGGGCTGGTGACGGGCTCCTACGGCCACGTGGACGACCTCTGCGAGTTCATGGTGACCCTGACCGGGGCCGCCGGTGCTCCCGGTGAGGTGTTCAACGTCACCGGCGAATCGGTGACCGCTCGGCGCTACGTCCAAGTGCTCGCCGAGGTGGTGGGCGCCCCCGCCCACATCGTGGAGGTACCCGACTCGATGATCTCCACCGGTGGTCCTCCCCTGTGGAGCCACCTCTTCGGGGTGCGCCACCACGCCGTTCTGAGCACCGAGAAGGCCCGCCACATAGCCGGCCTGTCCAACCGCTACGACCTGCGGGAGGGCCACCGCCACACCTACGAGTGGTTCCGCTCTCGGGGATGGTCGGGACGGACCGAGCCGCTGTCCGATCCGGTATGGAAGGCGACCTGGGACTTCGAGGCCGAAGCCGACCTGGCCCGACGCCTGCCATGAGCGGTCGCCCCACCGAAGGGGCCATGTGGGCCTCTGTCGCATCCACGCTGCGCGACACCGTCCTCGGCTCCATCCACGACGAGTACACCCGGCTGGCCACCATCGCCCTCATCGGCGTGGCCGACTACGCGGCGACGAGGGGGGCCGACCCCGGTCCCGATCGCCGCGCCCGTCTGGAATCCGCTCTGGAGGCGCTGAACGCCAACCCGCTCGTCGCCGCAGCAGGATCGGGAACCGCCGCCGAGCGCGCCGCGGCCGTCCTCGTCGGCGCGGTGGGCCGGGACGACCCTGCGGCGGCCGAAGTTCGCACGGTGATACGGACCCTGTTGGTCCGCCAACTCGACGAGGACCTGGATGCCACGTCGGGCATGGGTGAGGCGTTCCGTGGACGGCTGCCGACCCGGGACCCCGCATGACCTTCTCCGGGGAACAAACCGCGGCTCTGGCCGCGTGGATGTCAGAACAGTTCGGTCGGGACGTGGACGTCACATCCTGCCGGCGGGTCGCCACGGGACACAGCCGGGCCATGGTCCGGGTCGAGACCAACTCCGGGGCCTTCATGGTCCGCATGGAGCAGGGCGGCGTGTTCGGGACCTCGGGCGCCGAGGAGTACGGGGTGATGGCCGCCCTGGGCCGAGCCGGCTACCCCGTCGCCATCGTCCGTGGGGCAGAGGAGAGCGGCCGGGTGTTGGGCCGCCCCTTCTTCCTGATGGACTGGATAGACGTGCCTCCCCCGCCGGGCGGCGACGAACGAGCCATGGACGAGGAAGCGGCGGCTTCGTTCATCCAAGCACTGGCCCGGCTCCATGCGCTCGACACGACCCCCCTCACCGGCGCCTTCCGGGACCTGCCCTCGACGCCGTCCGACGCCGTGCACGTCCAGATCGACAGGTGGACCGCCCTCTACCGTCGCTCGGTCGGCGAGACGGTACCGCTCCTCGAGGAGGGAGCCGCCTGGCTGCACCACTTTGCGCCTCCGCTGGAGCGGCTTTCCATCGTCCACGGCGATGCCGGACCCGGCAACGTGCTCTTCCGGGACGGTCGGATCGTGGCCGTCACCGACTGGGAGTTCTCCCACCTCGGCGACCCCGCCGAGGACTGGTCGTTCACCCTGGCCATCAGGGGACGCCGGACCAGGTCCGCCGACGAATGGAAGGAACTTTTCGAGCGTCACGGCGGCTTCACCATGACCGACGCCGGCTGGCTCTACTGGGAGGCCTTCAACCTCTTCAAGGGCGCCTGCGCCAACACCTCGACCCTCGCCCTGTTCGAGGCGGGCATCAACCGCAGCCCGAACATGGCCATCATCGGGACCCACCTCCACCAGACCTTCCTGCGCCGCCTGGTGACCATCACCGCCGAGTCCCTGCCCTGACATCCGACCTCGACACCGCCGCAGCCGGTCCTGCCCCACCGTCAGCCGACCTACCATCAGCCGACCTACCTGGCCCGAGCCATCGTGTCCCGACCTACCCTGGCCCGAAGGCCGGGGCCGACCGCTGAGAGGGGAGCAACCTTGACATCCGACGCCGCCCTGACGACGAGGAGGATGGAGGTGGGCAAGGCCGTGTTCGCGGCCTGGTCCAGCGGTGACCCCGACGCCCCCGAATCGCTGTTCCATCCCGAAGCCGTGCTCTTCGACGTGGCCAGCGGGACCTTTCGGGGGTGGCCGGCCATACGGACGTTCTTCGCCGGCGCCCTGGCCAAGTGGGCCGACCTGACCCTCGCCCCGGACCAGTGGTGGTCCAACGACGAGGGCCTTGCGGTCCACTATCTGATGAGCGCCACCGTCCGCGACGCCGACATCTACGGCGAGGCCCTGGTCGGCAGGAAATGGGAGGTCGAGGTGATGAGCCATCTGCGCTTCGACGGCGACCTGATCGTCTACGAGGCCGACTTCCACGACCGCGGCGCCAGAGCCCGCAATCTGGGGCTGGCGACCTGACCGGTCGCCGAGCCCCGCACCACCACTCGAGCCGCCACCGGCGGGCTCGACCGCAGCCCCACCGAGCCGCCCCGGGGGTGGGCCGCCGACCGTGGCCGGCCGGGTCGTCGGGGGGCAACCGGACGGCCGGTGACATTGCTATTAATCGACCGGTTAGTTACAGTTGCGTGACCTGGAAGGGGGATATGTTGCTCAAAGGACTGGCCGGCCAGGCCGCTCTCGTGACCGGCGGCGCCGGCGGGATCGGTCCCTACTAGAGCCGTGGACGCAACCCAACGCATCACAGAGACGGCGATGGTCGTGCTGTCGCGCCGCCCTCACCACTCGGGCCCCGTACCCGGGGATTTCGCCGTGGAGACGCGCCCCCTGCCCGAGCCGGGGCCCGGTCAGCTCCTGGTTCGGAACTCCTACATGAGTGTCGACCCGTCCATGCGGGGACGCCTGGAGGACACTGAGAAGCACTACACCACGAACTTCCAGGTCGGATCACCTCTCGACGGTTCGGCCCTCGGCCGGGTGCTGGCCAGCAACGATCCGGCGATCCCGCCGGGCCGCTTCGTACGCCACCGCTCGGGCTGGCGTGATCACGCCGTGGTCGACGCCTCGAGCGTGTCGGTGGTCGACGAACGGGCGGCCCCGCTGTCCATGTGGCTGGGGGTCCTCGGCCAGACCGGCTTCACCGCCTACGCGGGCCTGGTGCGAGCCGGCGAGTTCCGGCCCGGGGATTCGGTCTTCGTCAGCGCCGCAGCGGGGGCCGTGGGCAGCGTGGTGGGCCAGATGGCCCGCCTCATGGGCGCGTCGAGGGTGGTGGGCAGCGCCGGCGGGGCCGACAAGTGCCGCCTACTGGTCGAGCAACTCGGCTTCGACGCCGCCTTCGACTACCGCTCGGAGAACCCGGGTGCGGGCCTGCGCCGGGTGGCCCCCGACGGTATCGATCTCTACTTCGACAACGTCGGCGGGGAGCAACTCGTGGCGGCCCTGCACCACCTCCGGATCGGCGGCCGGGTGGCACTGTGTGGGCAGATCGCCTCCATGCTGGGGCAGAGCCCCGGCCAGGACATCGGCCACCTGATTCAGGCGGTGCTCAAGCGTCTAACCCTGCGGGGCTTCATCGTGAGGGACCACGAGGACATCAGGGCCGAGTTCGAGCAACGGACTCTCGCCTGGCTGGCGGCGGGTGAGCTCGTCTCCAAAGAGACGGTGGTGGACGGTCTCGACCACGCCGTCGAGGCGCTGCTAGGCATGCTGTCCGGAGCCAACACCGGCAAAATGCTGGTCCGCCTGGACCCCGACGTCGAAGAGAGCCTCACTTGACCGTACCCGATGGCCCATCTCCCGCCGCCGTGGACCCCTCTGTAGCGGTACGTTCCGCCGTCGAGTCGGTACGTGACGGGCGGGCCACCGCCGCCGAGGCGCTGATGTCGGTGGACCCGGCCCTGCTGCGCCACTTTCTGCACGCCCGGATCGACCTGACCGAGGGGCTGGACCTGCTCGGGACCGGCATCCCTGCGTCCCCCGGAGCGGCCTCCGGGAAGGTGGTCATGTCCGCCGAAGAAGCTGTCGCCGCGGCCGAGCGCCAGGAGGCGGTGGTCCTGGTTCGGCCCGAGACGTCGCCCGAAGACGTCCTCGGCATGCAGTCGGCCCGCGGTATCGTCACCGCTCGCGGCGGCGTCTCCAGCCACGCCGCGGTGGTCGCCCGCGGCTGGGGGATACCCGCCGTGGTGGGCCTCGACGCCATCCGTATCGACGAGGAGGGCTTCGAGATCGCCGGCCGGCGCGTCGGCGTGGGTGACTGGATTTCCATCGATGGACAGAACGGACGTGTCTACGCCGGACGCGTCGACCTCGAGACCCCGAGCCCGCCGCGGGAGCTGGAAACCCTGCTGGACTGGGCCGACCAGGTGCGCTTGGGCCACTTCGCGGTGCGGGCCAACGCCGACACCGCCGAGGACGGGTCGTGGGCCCGGGCCCTCGGCGCCGAGGGCATAGGCCTGTGCCGGACCGAGCACATGTTCCTGGCCGAGGACCGCCTGCCGCTCGTGCGTCGGCTCATACTCTCCGACGACGAGCACGAGGACGAGGCCGCTCTGGCCGACCTCGAGACCGCCCAGCAGAAGGACTTCGAGGAGCTCTTCGCCAGCATGGATGGCCTACCGGTGACGGTACGCCTGCTCGATCCGCCGCTCCACGAGTTCCTCCCCGACGCCGAACGCCTCGTGGTGGCTGAAGCGACAGGAACCCTGACCGATGACCAGCGGCCCGTCCTGGAGGCCGTCCGGCGCCTCCGGGAGACCAACCCGATGTTGGGGACTCGGGGCGTGCGGCTCGGGGTGATCAAGCCCGGTCTCTACCCCATGCAGGTCCGGGCCGTGTGCCGGGCCGTCGAGGCGTTGCAGGCCCAGGGGCGTCAGCCGATGGTCGAGCTGATGGTCCCGCTTGTCGTGGCGGCCAGCGAGCTGCGGATGGCCCGGGGCTGGGTCGAGACGGCCGAGGCCGAGGTCCACAGCAGCCGGGCCGGTCGGGAAGCCATCAGCGTCGGGACCATGATCGAGACGCCCCGAGCCGCTCTGGTGGCCGGCGCGCTGGCCGAGTCCGCGGACTTCTTCTCCTTCGGCACCAACGACCTCACCCAGCTCACCTACGCCTTCTCCCGCGATGACATCGAAGCCCGTCTGCTACCCGGCTATCTCGCTTCAGGGTTGCTCGACTCCGACCCCTTCGAGGTGCTCGACACCGAAGGGGTCGGCTTTTTGGTGCGCTACGCCGTCGAGCACGCCCGGGCGGTGTCACCGGGAATCAAGATCGGCGCCTGCGGAGAGCAGGCCGGCGACCCTGCTTCAGCCCGGTTCTTCGTCTCGTGCGGGCTGGACTACGTGAGTTGCTCCCCATTCCGCTTGCCCATCGTCAGGCTGGCGGTGGCTCAGGCCCTGCTCGAGCTCGGCATCGCCGACGGGTCGGCAGTGGTACTGGCTGACCCGGGGGAGGGCCGGGAACCGCGATCCGAGGACGTGGCCCGGGTCCCGGACCTGCCCCCCGACGCCGAGTTCCGGGTCATCAACGCCCTGAGGATCAAGGGATTCGCTCCGCTCCCCACACTCGTTGACATGACTGGTCTGCCGGAGGAGTTCGTATCGGCCCGGCTGGAGCATCTCCGCGAACAGGAGATGGCCCGATTCATCGACGCCAGAGGTTTCTGGCAGCTCACCCCGGCGGGCCGCGAACACCACGCCGGGCTCCTGCCGGGAGTGTCCCCCGACGCCCTCGAGGAGGTACGGGCCGCCTACGCCGACTTCTTGGACCTCAACACCGACTTCAAACAGCTCTGCTCGTCCTGGCAGCTACGCGGTGACGCACCCAACGACCACACCGATGCCGACTACGACCAGGCCCGCATCGACGAGCTGCTCGCCCACGACCACCGCGCTCAGGCCGTCCTCGACGCACTCGGCCGGGCCGCCGACCGACTCGGCGGCTATCGCGCCCGGCTGGCGCGCGCCGCGTCGCGGACCGCGGCCGGTCAGCACGAAATGTTCACCGGCGTGATGAAGAACTCCTACCACGACATATGGATGGAGTTGCACGAGGACCTCATATGCCTGCTCGGGGTGGACCGCAGAGCCGAAGGGAGCTTCTGACCGGCACCGGTGATCCGGCGCCGCAGGTGCGTCCCGGCGCCGGCGCCCCGCAGAGCCGGTGCGCTCAGCGCCTAGGCGTGATGGAACTCCTCAGCGGCGGCGAGCAGCCGGTAGGTGTCGGCCGGCGTGGCGGCTTCCACCAACTGGTCCACCCAGGCGTGGAAGCGCTGGTTCTGGCCTTCGTTGCGGCCGAAGACGAACTCGGCCTTGGCACCTGAGCGCAGGGACCTCTGGATCCCGGCCACGGTGGCGTAGTCCTCGGCCTCCACCACGTTGCGGAGAAAATCGATCTGCTTCTCGATCTCCTCCATCTGCTCGGGGTCGGGGTCGTAGGTGGCCAGGTAGTTCAGGACGGTCGTCGACGAATCGGGGGTTTCGCCGGGGAACAGCTGGGCGATCTGGTAGACCCGGCCGGCGGCGAGCCGGAAGCTGGCGATCGACACGTGAGGAAAGACCGTCCACACGCCCGCCAGGAGAGCGTCCATGGGCCATTCACTGCTCGGTATGTCGCCGAGGGCCAGGATCCGCCCGTCGGGCTGCATGTGCCTCTGGTGGGGACCCCATGAGTCACCGCAGATCAGATTGTTGTAATCGCCGCCGAAGGTGCGCTTGTGGAGGATGGGTAGGTGGTAGAAGTCCAGGTACCCGTCGTAGGCCAGCTTCCAATTGGACCCGTCCAGGGTGACCCGCCCGACGAAGTGGCAGCTTTGAAGATCGTGATCCTCGAGCATGGATCCGTAGCCGCCCAGGAAGGCGTCGAGGTCGAACTCCATTCCGGGGACGACACCGCCGAAGATCAGACCGGCCCGCTCGGCCACCGGCAGCGGGGTCAGACCGTGGCAGGACGGGTCGATGTCCCCGAAGCGCTCTTTCTGGAAGATCCCCACCAGATCACCCGAGATGTCGTACACCCAGGCGTGATAGGGGCAGGTGAAGCGGCGGGCGCGGCCGCGGCCGTCCTCGACGACCGCCGACCCGCGGTGGCTGCACATGTTGACGAAGGAGCGAACCCGTCCGTCGTCGCCGCGGGTCAGCAGGATGGGTACGCCCATGACCTCCATGGCCCGGTACGAGTGGGGCTCGGCCAGCTCGGCGCTGAAGGCCAGGACGAGGGGCAGCCGCTTGAAGATCCGATCCATCTCGAGGGCGAATCTCTGGGGGTCGGTGTAGCGCTCCACAGGAATCCGCATCTCGGCCGGCTCCAGCGGCGCGCTGCCCTTCCGGGCCCACTCGAGGGTCCGGGCGGCCTGTGCCACCAGTTCGTCTCTGCTCATGTTCCGGCTCCTTCCTGGTCTCCGGGGTGTTCAGCGGCCGCTCCGACCACCCGGGTGGAGGTGTTCCCGGCCGGCGA
Source organism: Acidobacteriota bacterium (assembly GCA_028876385.1). GTDB lineage: Bacteria > Actinomycetota > Acidimicrobiia > Acidimicrobiales > Palsa-688 > JAKCDU01. The sequence goes on from JAGWSF010000069.1 coordinate 47,420, forward strand.
CCCGGCGAACATCTGCTCGGCGTCGAAGCCGATCCTGGTATCGGGAACGATCTCGATCACGACTCTGCCCGGCGTGTCGAGATGAGCGACGAAGGCGTCCTGATGGGCCTTGTTGGCCGGCCTGACCTTCTCGGCCAGGGCCCGGTACATCCAGTTACGGGTGGCCTCGTCGTCGTGCACGATGGCCGAGCCCTTGTAGGTGATCGCCTGGCTGACGCCTATGTCGGTGCCGCGGCTGGATACCGCCACCGCCACACGGGGCCGGCGTTCCACGGCTGCGACCCGCTTGCGCCGGCGGGTGCAGGTCACCCAGAAGCGCCCGTCGCGGTGGACGAAGTTCATTATCAGCCCCACGGGGTCACCGTCGGAGGTGGTCCACATGAAGGTGCACTCGGTCTGCACCGCGAGCAGGGTCGCCTCCTTCGGCGACTCGAGCCCGAAGGCCGTCACATCCTCGTATGAGTCGACGTACTCGGCCATGGGCTTCCTACCTCTCCAGTCTCGACGAGCGCTTCACCTGGCCACGTCCTTCCAGGCCTGGTTGCGGTCCACCCGGGGTTCGCCGGGCAGGCCGAGCACTCGCTCACCGACGATGTTGCGCTGTATTTCGTCGCTCCCGCCGGCAATCCGATACCCGGGAGCCCCCAACACGTGTTCGGTCCACTCGTAAGTGGCCCACTCGCCTGTGTCGGCGAGCAGGGCGGGACCGACCACCAGTGACGCCACCTCGCTCACGAACTTGAGGTTCTCCGTCCAAACCAGCTTGCCGATCGAACCCTCAGGACCGGGGGCAACCCCCATCTGGCGTCCGGCCTCGGCCCGTAGGCCGATCATCTCCTGCACTCGGCTACGGATGTAGACCTGGGCCAGCCGGTCCCGCACGATGGGGTCACCGGTCCGTCCGAGCGCCCGGGCCGACACGAGCAGCTCCTGGAAGGACCCTCCGGGACGTCGGCTACCACCGCCGCTGCCCGAGCTCTCCCGTTCGAACCCGAGCGTCGTCAGCGCCACATTCCAGCCGTCTCCCACCGCACCGAGCCTCAAGGAGTCCGGTACCCGGGCCCCGTCGAAGAACACCTCGTTGAACGAGGCGCCGCCGCTCATCTGCTTGATGGGTCGTATCTCCACTCCCGGGGCCCGCATGGGGACCAGGAACGCGGTGATGCCCCGGTGCTTGGGAACGTCGGGATCGGTGCGGGCCAGGAGCAACCCCCATTGCGAGAACTGCGCTCCCGAGCTCCAGATCTTCTGGCCCTGGAGGACCCACTCATCCCCGTCGGGCACGGCCCGGCAGCCCACCCCCGCCAGGTCCGAACCGGCACCGGGCTCCGAGAACAGCTGGCAGCACAGTTGGTCGGCCCGCAAAAAGGTGGTTACGAACCTCTGCTTCTGTTCGTCGGTGCCGAAGCGCTCCACCGTCGGGGCCACGAGCCCCGTGGTCACGCTGAAGGTCTCGTGGCGGACCGGCACCGAGAAGGCCATTTCGAGGCGGGCGTAGGCCCTGGCGTGTTCCTTGCTCAGGCCCAGGCCGCCGTACTCCGAAGGCCAGGTGATGGCGTGGTAACCGACCTCGGCCTTGAGCTGGTTCCAGCTCACCAGCTCGTCGAGGAGGTGCTGCTCCTGCTCGGTGCTGAGGGCGTGGAAGACGGCCACGCTGAAGCTCTCACCGCCGGCCTGGTGTGTCGCCGCCTCGTCGCCTCTCGGCTTGGCATGGGCCGAAAGCCACTTCGACGCCACGTCGGCGAACTGCTCGACGCTCGGCTGGACTGCCGCCACCACTCCCCCTCCACACGGGACGAAACAACGTTATTGACCGATCAGTATCCCAGACTGGGCGCACTTGCGCCATAGCATGACGGCCTCCCGGCCCGGACCCCTCGACTATTGTCTGCCGGCTATGGCGCGTCGCAAGACCCAGAGGCTCGGTCGCCCCCCCGCCTCCTCTGCCGCTGACACCCGGGACCGGATCATCAGCGTGGCCTGCGGGCTGTTCTCCACCATGGGCTACGGCGTCACGACCAACCGGAACGTGGCCGATCAGGCCGGGGTCACTACCAGCGCCCTGTACTACTACTTCGACTCGAAGCTGGCCATGTACATGGCTGTCTACGAGGAGCTTCAGAAGAAGGTGAACGAGCGCTTCGCCCAGGCCACGGCCGGGATCGACACCTTCGATGCCAGCATCCGGGCCGTCTTGAGGGCGTCGGCGGCCATGAACGAGGAGGACCCCTCGATAGCCGCCTTCCAGGGAGCCGCCCGGACCGACCGGCTGCGTCATCCCGAGCTGATGGCCGCCATACCCAACCCGCCCGGGGAGGGTGCCTCCCTCGTACCGGGGCTGGTGGCCCTCGGGATCGAGACCGGGGAGATCGACCCCGCGCGGGCCCAACAGCTGACCGCCGTGCTGCGCACCCTGTTCGTGGGACTGGTCGACGGAGTGTCGAACAATCTGGAGGACCAGCGCAACGCCATCGACGGCATCATGGCCCTCCTCGACGGCGACCTCATCAGGCGCCCGGTCCGTCGCAAGAACAAGGCGGGCTGAAGCCCCGACCGGCCGCCCGGTCCCAGGCGAGGGATCAACGGGTCACGACGGCGCGGTTGCCCTGGATCCACACCCGCGTCAGAACCCGGGAGGCGATACGCCAACCCTGCGGAGTGCGTACCACCTCGTCCCGGTAGCGCCCGGCGATCATGTAGAGATCCCCTCCGGGCGTTCCCTTACGGAGGTGCTGGGCCATCAGATAGCACTCGCAACCGCCCCGGTCGCCGTCGACGCGGACCCGGTGATTGGCCACCACGTGGGCCGTCGCGTCGAGGAACTCGATGGACCCGCGAACTTTGGCGGTGATCTCCCCGATGCCATGGCACACCACCGGGTCGTAGTCCGCGACCGCGTCGGGGGTGAACACCTCGGCCAGGTCCTCGAACCGGCGATCGTCGAGGGCGTAGCAGTACGCCGTCGTGAGATCGATTATCGCCTGGCGATCGTCGTGGTCGCTCATGTGAGGTGTGCTCTCCTGTGTTCGAGGTCCAGTGGACGGCGCGGGCTCAGCGGGCTCATGGCGCGCTCAAACCTGCGCCGCCTCGATCACCGCCTGGAACTGGGCCGGCACATCCAACCAGTCCTGCGGCTCGGTGATCTCCGACCAGAAGTTGTGCTCGAGCACCACCTCGGTGAAACCGGCCCGGGCCGCCTCGGCCACCTCGGCCACCATGCGGCCCACGGTGTCGCCATCGGGCGTCGGGCGGTGCGGGAACTGGGCGAAGACCCGGTGGTAGACCTCGAGGGGGGCCATCCCCTCCGGGCGGTCGGCGTTCATCCTGGCCAGCTTGGCGGCCACGTCGGTGACGGGCAGCCCAGCCGGGTTCCAGGCGTCGAACCACTTCCGGGTTCGCTCCAGGCCGGCCTCGGACCACATACCGGACAACAGTGGAGGGTGGGGCTGCTGACGCGGCTTGGGCCGGATCACCGACGGCGGAACCTCGAAGAAACGACCTTCGAATTGCACCGGATCGTCGCCCCAGCAGGCTCGTAGCACGGCCACGAACTCGTCCATCCGGGCGCCCCGGCGGGTCACGTCAGTGCCCGAAGCGGCGTGCTCCTCGGCATTCCACCCGACGCCCAACCCCACGAGCAGGCGCCCCGCCGATAGCAGGTCGAGGGTGGATAGCCGTTGGGCCAGAGGCACTGGCCAGTGGTTGCCGGCCACCAGGATGGAGGTGCCCAGACGGGCCTTGGTCGTCCAGGTGGCCATGGCCGCCAGCAGTTCGGTAGGGGCCAGCACCGAGCGGTACTGCTCCGGGATCGGCGCCCCGGCCCGGCCGCCGTAACCCCGCGACGGCTCGAGCGGCCACATGAAGTGGTCCTGCACCCACAGGCTGGTGTAGCCGAGGGCTTCGGCTCGTTCGCAGAACTCCCGCACGAGCGCCGGCTCGACCCCATCCCCCAGCTGGGGGACGCACAGGCCGACTCCGGTCACGCCGGGGGGACGGAGCCGACCCGGTGGTTGGCTATGCGGGGTCCGGCCACCCAGCCGCACATCTGCGGGTCAGCATCTCCGAGATCCCCGTCCACCCACCGCCCGTCACCGTGGAAACGGCCTCGCCGTCCATCGGCTGCGGTGACCACGACCAGACCCTCGTCGTCCTTCTCGTAGAGCGCACCGCTGTAGGGGTGGCGTATCCCGGCGCTCATTCGCCGTCCACCCAGTCGGTCAGACGCTGATGCAACCACCGAATCTTGGACTCCTGATAGCGGCTGAAGGTGACACCGGGTTTGCGGGTGGCTTCGAGCCCGCGCTGGACATTGGCCATGTTGAAGGTGTCCTGATCGAAGACCTTTCCGAGCATGGCCAGTTCGCTCGCCGACGACCACGGCTCGTCGTCGCCCAACCAGTGGACGGGGGCCGGCGGTGGTCGATCGCCGGTGAAGGGGGCCAGGTAGATGACCTCCATCACCGAACTGCGGTGGTCGTCCCCGTTGGGGCGGAAACGGTAGACAATGCGGTTGAACGCGCCCCATGGGTGGAAGTTGGGGAACACGGTGTAATCCAGGCTGTCCATCATCTCGGCGTCGGAGAGCGAATCGACCCTCTCGCCCACCACGGGACGCCATCTCTCCCGGGCCATGGCGGCCGCCACCTCCCGCATGGTCTTGCCTTCGGGGACCTCGACCGGCGTGGCCTCTCCTTCGCGCACATCGAGCATGGCCCTCAGCATTTCGTTCTGCGTGGGGGTCCAGGAGATGGTGGGGCTGGGGGTACCGCCGGGGGTGATGGCCCGGCTGAAGTTCTCCCAGACATCGACCTGGGTGGCGAGGTCGCCCAGCCACGGGAGGATCTGGGGGTGGGTCCCGCCGACGTGGTAGGCCTCGCAGAAGGCCTCCTGGGCCACCTTCCAGTTGGCATGGATCACCTTGGCCACATGGGCTTCCACGTAGGCCGCACCCAGATCCCATCCTGAGAAGTGCTCGGGCAGGTCACCGAGGAACGACTCGAGGGACGGCGCGCCCGGGTCGGGGTTTATGAAGACGAAACCCGCCCAGGTGCCGACCTGCACTTCGGGAAGGGCGAAGTCGGCATCGACGACCTGTGGGAACTCCTCGCGAGCCGGTACGTGTGACAGGGTCCCGTCGATGTTCCAGGCGAATCCGTGGAAGGGGCAACGGATGACCTGGCCGCAGTGGCCGTCGTAGTCGCGCAGGCGGCGACCCCTGTGCAAACAGGCGTTGACGAACCCCTTGATGCTCCCGTCGGCTTGGCGGACCAGGATGTAGGAGTCCCGAGCTATCTCGTAGACCATGCTGTCGCCCGCCGCCGGCAGGTGCTCTTCGCGACATGCGAACTGCCAGACCCGACGCCAGAGCCGCTGCACCTCCTTGTCGTGCCACTCCCGGCTGGTGTAGCGCTCCACCGGGATCTCCTCTTCGCCCTTGACCGGATTGTGGACCAGACGCAGGACGTCGGGCACCGGATGGGTATCGGCGTCGAGCAACGCCTGGTAGGCCTGGACTGCTGGTTCCATATAGTTGTTCCCCCTGTCGGTATGAGGATCACCGAGTAGCCGATCCAGCTCGGCTAGCGCCGAGCTGGGCTCGGTGAAATGAATTACCGTCCAGCCGGCCTCGGTCGCAGGACCGAGGTTGTGGGCGAAGTCGTCGAGGTAAAGGACGCGAGACGGGTCCACGCCGAGCAATTCGGTGACCCGACGGTAGATTTCCGGTTCGGGTTTGCGCAGACCCACCTCCGAGGAGTCGACCACCACATCGAACAGCTCGAAGTCGATCACCTCGCGAAGGCCCCCTTGGAACTCCTTGACGCTGTTGGTGAGCAGCGCCGTACGATAGCCGTCCCGGTGGAGCCGGCCGATGCGTTCCACCACGTCACGGTGGATGCGGTAGTTCCGTTCGAAGAGCACGTCCATCTCGTCACCGGTGAGGTCGAGCCCGGCTTCGGCAGCGATGGGAGTCACGAGCTCCTGCAGTTCGGCCACCGCCACCTCCCCCCGCTCGGCCCGATGCCAGGGATGATGAGCGGTCGATTCGAAACGCGGGCCGATGAGGATCTCGAGCAGGTCGTCGATCTCCACCCCGTGACGCTCGGCGAGCTTCTCGAGCTTGTGGGTGATCGGAGAGATGATGACCCCGCCGAAGTCGAAGACCACGGCGTCGAAGGGGCGGCTCAACTTTCCGACCCGACGAAGTCGGCCCGGGGGGCCCCGGACTCGTCGTAGACCGGCCCCTCGAGATCGATCCGGTACTTTCGCACCGCCGACGGGTGCCGGGGGTAGCCACGCAGCAGCTGGCGCATGGCGGCGAAGTTGGGGTGCTCGAAGTGACCGGCGAGCGATTCCTCGTCGGCCCACAACTCGAACACCGCGATGCGGTCGGCGTCGACGGGATCCGCAGAGAACGAGTATCCGAGGCAGCCCGGCTCGTCCCGTCGGGTCGATCTCACCCATTCGACGGCCGCCGCGACACACCCGTCCCGGTCCGCAGGGTTCACGAAGTGGATGGTGCCGGCGATAGCGATCATGTGGTCCGAATCCTAACTAATTAACCGACCGTTAGCTTTTCGTCCCCCGCCGGCCACGGCGGGCCCATCCCCTGAGGCGATCCACGCTCGCTCCCCCCTTTGTGCCTACTCTTATTAACCGATGAGTATATTAGCGGCCGAACTGGGACCCGACGACCTGGTGCTCAGCCACTTCACCCTCGGCCGGCAACACCCGATCGACGACCGGGTGGAAGCGGCCCGCACGGCCGGCTTCGCCGCCATAGGGCTCTCCGTCGCCGAGGTGGCCCGACTGGTCGGTACCGGTACCGACCTGGGCGCTCTGGCCGATCTGATCGGCGCCGCCGGTCTGTGTCTGGCCGATATCGAGGCCATCAAAGGTTGGGGCGGCGGTCCCGACCAGGGAAGCCGGGCCGACCTCGAGGAGAATGCCTGGCGGATGGCCGATCGGCTCGGGGGCCGCTGCCTGCAGGCCATAGGCCCCTTCTCAGGCGATCCCGTCGACGGAGCCCGGGCCTTCGCCGACCTGTGCGACCGCGCCGCCGACCACGGCCTCGACGTGGCCCTCGAGGCGCTCCCCTTCACCAACATCCCGAACACGGTGGCGGCGCTCGAGATCGTCGAGCGGGCTGACCGGCCCAACGGGGGCCTGTGCATCGACATCTGGCACCACTCCCGGTCGGGAGAGGACCGAACTGCGCTCGAGCGTCTCGATCCGGTCCTGATCAAGAACGTGCAGCTGAGCGACGGACCAATCCGGCCGCCGACCGACGATCTCGCCGACTACAAGGACGACTGCCTGCGCCACCGCGTCCCGCCCGGCGAGGGCCAGATGGACGCCGTCGGATTCGTGGGGGCCCTCCTCCGAGCCGGAACGACGGTGCCTTGGTCGATCGAGGTCTGCAACGAGGGCGCGTGGGACCGCCCCGGATCGGCCCACGCCGCTCGTTGCGCGACGGCGTCGCGCCGGGTGCTGGAGCGGGCCCGGGCCCTCTAGGCTTGGCCCACCCAGCGACCCAACTCGTGGTGGAAGTGACGGATACGGGATTCCTGGTACGAGGCCAACTGGACTCCGCTTGCCTTGGTCGCTTTGAAGCCCCTCTGCTGATGGGCCAGGTTGCTCGTGTCCTGATCGAAGACCATGGCCAGCAGGCCCAGCTCCGGCGCGTCCGTCCAGTCGTCGTCGAAGCCCAGCACACGCGCCGGGACCGGCGCCTCGTGGCTGTCGGTATCGATAAGGAAGATCACGTCCATAACGCATTCGTCGGGGTTGGCCCCGTAGGGCCGGAACCGGTAGTTGATGGGGCTCACGCCGGCCCAGGGTTGGAAGTTGGGGAACACCTGGTAGAGGATGTTGTCCAGGAGCTCGGAATCGGAGTAGGTGTCCTTTCCCGACTGGGCCCGCAGGGCTTCGGCGAGGGACTGCCGGGCGCTTCCCGTCTCTGCGATCGACGGCAGGTCGATCCCGTAGTAGGCAGCCAGAGCCTGGAGTACCTGGTCGTCTGAGAAGTCCCGCAGGTGCGGGCTCGGCACGCCGCTCAGCGTGTTGAACCGGTTCCACCCGGGTTGGCCCTCCACCTCCGCAGGGAAGACGTCGTACTGGGCCGACGCGTCGGCGAGCATCGTCAGGATCTGGGGGTGGGTGGCGATCACGTGGTAGGACTCCATGAACGCCTCCATGGCCGCCTTCCAGTTGCACCGCAGGAGCTTGGACACCCGAGCCGTGACTGATCGTCCGGTGGTGTCCCAGGGGAAATGGCTGGGCATCGACCCCAGGTAGTCGCTCAGCGGGGCGGCGTCGAGGTCGGGATTGATGAAGACCCACCCGTTCCAGGTATCGACCTGCACCTGTGGCAGAACCAGGTCTTCGCGGCGCAGATGGGGGAAGTCCCACTTGCACGGCATCCGCTTCATATTTCCGTCGTAGCTCCACGACCAGCCGTGGAAGGCGCAGCGCAGTTCAGGGGTCCACCCCTCCTCGGCGCGCAGCTTCATGGCCCGGTGCAGGCAGGCGTTCCAGTAGCCCCTGATCCCGGCTTCGGCCCTCACCAGGAGGAACGACAGATCGGCCACGTCGTAGACGTAGGTGTCGCCGACCCGGCGCAGGTCGTCCTCACGGCAGGCGACCTGCCATACCCGCTTCCAGAGCCGCTCCACCTCGAGGGTGTGCCACTCCGGTGAGATGTAGCGCTCCACCGGCACCGGCTCGTGGCCGAAGTCGATCTGACTCTCCTGGCACAGGGTGGACGGGGGCGGTACCCGATCCCGGGCCAGGACGTCCTGTACCGACGGACCGTTGGAACGACTGGCCGGGGCCTCGACAGAGGCTTCGGTCGCGGTCACGCCCCGCCCCCCGGTGCCGAGGCGGTGGGGTCGCCTCCGGCCGAAACCTCGGCCAGGGGCCGGTGCTGGGCGGCCCGTAGTCGCTGGTGGGTCGGCGCCGCCTGCGGCCCTCCGACCCAGTCGAGGACGTGTGGATCGGCCCAGAGCACCTCACCCCGCAGGTGGCGTCCCTGCCAGGTGAACCATCCGGTCCGCCCGTCGGCCTCCGTCACCTTGACCGTCCCGTCAACGTCCCGCTCGTAGTGCGAGCCGAACAGGGGATGACCTACACCGGACATGGCAACAGCCCCTCCCTGACACATATTGACCGAGTAGTAAGTTCTGAATACTTACGGAACGGCCGAACCGTCGGCAGGGTCTTTCGGCCCTTCTTGTCCCCCGACTCAGGCCTTGACCGGCATCCGCTCCACCCACTCGGCCAGCGCGTCGGGTACCCCCAGCCCGGCGGGAACCCGACCCTCCCCGATCATCCGATCGATCCAGGCGTGCAAGTGCCAGATACGCCGCTCCTGGTATCCGATCACCTGACCCCCGTGGGCGGCGGACTGCATGGAGCGCTGGATGTGGGCCAGGTTCGAGTAGTCCTCCTCCATGATGCTGTCGAAGCGGGATAGTCGCCGCTCCCAGAGCTCGCCGCCCGGCATCGTCCCGTCCCCCCAGTCGGCGGCGAACCACACGATCTCCAGGCGGGTCCGGGCCACCCCGGTGGGCCAGAAGACGAGGAACGGAAAGCCCCGGGCGTCGAGGGGGGTGATCAGGTTGGGGAATATCCCGTGGGCCGCCTGGATCTGCTCCCGCATCACGGCCGGTACGTGCTCGATGGTGGCCAGGCTCTCGCGCGAGTCCCCTCTGGTACCGGCCTTCACCGGGGAGAGCATGTTCTGGTGCCCCCGCTCGAACAGCGAGATGACCGTGCCCCGGGTGTCCAGGGTGGGTGCCACCGTCGTCGGGTGCACGGTGCGGGCGTGGTAGACCTCGAGGAACCCCTCGGCCAGGACCTTCCAGTTGCAGTCGAGGTCGACGGCTTTGCTGTCTATCACCCGCAGGGGCGACCTGGCCACATCGGCGAGTAGCGAGGTGACCGGCTCCAACCAGTCCCGGAGAGCCGGCGCCGCAGGATCGAGATTCACGAAGTACCAGCCGCCCCAAGCTTCGCAGCGCAGCTCGACGAGACCTCGATCGTCCTTGCACAGCCCGAGGAAGTCCCGCTCCTCGGGGACCCTCACCAGATGACCGGTCAGGTCGTAGGTCCACGAGTGGTACCCGCACACCAACATCCGGGTGTGGCCGTGGGCTGAGCGCACCACAGGCGCGCCCCGGTGCCGGCAGGCGTTGCGGAAGGCCCTGACGACCCCGTCGTCGCCCCGCACCAAGACGACCTCCCCGGCTGGGACGGCGATGACCTTGAAGCTCCCCGGACCGACCAGTTCGCTGGCGTGGCCGGCGTACAACCAGGCCCGACCGAACACCGATTCCATCTCGAGGTCGAAGAACTCCGGGTCGGTGTAGCGCCCGAGGGGCAGGTCAGGCAGGAGCGGGAAGCCCTCGGGGGGACCCGCCCGCGCCGACTCGGCCTCGGACCGGGCCCGGAACTCCGCGAGATACGACTCGTCCACTCACCCTCCTCGACTTGAGCCAGGTGCCGCACGGGCGACGCCACACGGCCGATCCCTCCTACCGAAGCTCAGTAGGGCAGGGTGCCGCCATCCACCGGGAACAGGCAGCCGGTCATGTTGCGCCCGGCGTCCGACGCCAGGAGCACCGCGACTGCCGCCACCTCCTCCACCTTGTTCGGACGCTTGATGGCGGACTCGGCACAGAACAACGCGATCAACTCGTCATAGCCGGGCAGCCCCATGGCCTTGGCCGACTCCGGACCCGTGGACCTCACTATGTCGGTCTCGATGATCCCCGGAAGGATGGCGTTCACCGTGACACCCGTGGTCCCCACCTCGGCGGCGGCCGACTTCACCAAGCCGTTGACCGCGTGCTTGGTGGTCGAGTAACCGGGAATGCCGGGCTTGCCGAGCTTGCCTTCCACCGAAGAGGTGACGATGATCCGGCCGTAGTCGCGTTCCAGCATGTGCTGGAGGGACCGGCGCATGCCCCAGAACACATGATTGAGGTTCCAGTCGATCTCGAGGAGCCATTCCTCGTCGGTCATCTGCGCCACCGGGGCGGAGTGGAGGACCCCGCCGGAGTTGAGGCAGCAGATGTCGAGGTGGCCGTAACGGTCGATGGTGAAATCGATCAGGCCCTCAACGGCTTCCTGCTTGGCCGCGTCGCCGGCGTAGAAGGCGGCCCGGTCCCCGGCGCCCATCTCGGTCAGGCACTGCGCCCCCTTCTCGGGGTCCCGGCCGTTGACCACCACGGAGGCGCCTTCGGCGAGGAAGGCCTCGGCCATGGCTCGACCGATGCTACGGGTGCCCCCGGTGATGCACGCGACCTTTCCTTCGAGCTTTCCCATTCGTATTCTCCCTTTGTGCCCGTCAGTAAGGCGAGGTGCCGCCGTCGATGGATATGAGCGAGCCGGTGATACCGGCGCCCGCCTCGGAGGCCAGCAGCACAGCCACGTTCGCCACGTCCTCGGGTTCGTTGAGCCGCTTGATCAGCGACTCGTTGGCGAAGGTCTCGAGCAGTTGCTCGTACGTTATGCCCATGGCCTCGGCCGCTCCGGGCCCTGCCGCGATCATGGTGTCGGTCTCGATGGCCCCGGGGCACAGGGCGTTGACGGTCACCCCCGTGGTGCCGACCTCCCTCGCCGCCGACTTCACGAGCCCGTTGATGGCGTGCTTGGAAGCTACGTAGCTGGAGATGGTGGGCTTGCCCACCTTGCCCTCCAACGAGCTCATGGCCATGATGCGTCCCCAGCCCTGGGGCACCATGTGGCCGAGCGCCGCCCGCATGGTCCAGAAGGTGTGCCAGAAGTTCCAGACCATGGCGTCCTCCATGGCCTCGTCGGTCATCTCGGCGACGGGGGCGTAACCGCTCCCGCCTCCGGCGTTGGCCACCAGGATGTCGATGCGACCGAAGTGCGACACCGTCCCGGCCACGATGGCCTCGCAGTCGGCGCGCCGCTTCACGTCGCCGGCGATGAAGTGGACGTCACCGCCACCGCCCAGCTCGTCCACCGACGCCTTGCCCTTGACCTCGTCGCGGCCGTTGATTACGACCCGGGCGCCCTCGGCGAGGAAGGCTCTGGCGCACGCCAGTCCGATGCCCCGGGTTCCTCCCGTGATGCAGGCCACCCTGCCGTCAAGCGTTCCCACGCACACTCCCCCTCGAGCAATCGAAATCCTTATCAGGGTCTACTACAGTCGGCAGCCCCTAATCAACTGGTCAGTTTTGTCGATCGGGCGACTACCGGCCAATCGACGTGACGATGAGGCACGACGAGGAGGGAAAGGGACTTCCCCCCTAATCGCTCAATCAATAAACTGACGTCCCAGGCCGAAACCGAGGGGGACACTTGATCGATCGTTGGATCACCGACGACGAACCCAGCCGGACTTTCCCGCACTACACGCGGGCCAACGCCGACGAGGTCGGCCCGGACCCGTTCAGTCCGTTGGGCTGGACCCTCGGCTGGGTCCAGGGGTGCATCCCGGGCGTGGCCCGTGGGTTCATCGACTACGGAGTCGTCCACCCCGAGGAGCTGCGCCCGGGGCGTCCGGAGGTCTTCGGCAACTGGGGCGGCTACTTCTACAACCAGCTCACCCTGCCGCGGCTTCTCGGCGTGCGCATGCCCGGGGCGTCCCCCGACGCCATGGATCGGGCCTACTTCGGGGATCATCCCGGCGTCCCGGCTTTCGAGATGAAGCCCGAGTACGAAGACGCCGAGCTTTCCGAGAAGCTGACCCGCTCCATGTCCTGGGTCATGTCCACCGACGATTGTCCCGAGATGGACGAGTGGGCCGAGACGGCCCGCCGATTCCGCACCGAGCGCCCCGACCTGACCTCCCTGTCGGACGCCCAGCTGCTCGAGCGGGGCCGCCAGTTGGCCCCGCTCATCGCCGAGACGTGGCGGCCCTACTGCATCGTCACCTTCGCCGCGTCGGTGGGGGCGGCGGCGGTGGCCGGGGTGCTCGAGCCGATCGGCCGCGCCGCTGACAGCATGCGTCTCATCTCCTCGGTCGGGGGCGTTGAGTCGGCGGACGCGTCGATCCAACTGTGGGATCTGGGCCGGATGGTGGCCCGGTCGCCGGTCCTGACCCGCGAGTTCGACCTCGGCGTCGACGGCCTGCTCGAGCGACTGAGCCGGTCGGGCGACGCCGACGCGTCGGCCTTCACGGCCGGCCTGAGCCGTCTCCTGAGCGATCACGGCCATCGGGGCCCGAACGAATGGGACATGATGCCCGATTCGTGGGAGACCCGGCCGGAGTTGGTGCTCGGGATGATCGACGCCGTCCGCCATCAGGACGACGACCGCTCGCCGGCAGCCGCCGCCGCCCGCGGCAGCGCGGCGCGGGTCCGGCTGCAGGCCGAGTTGGAGGAGGCCCTGTCGGGCGACGCCGAGGCCCTCGCCACGCTGAGGGCCGGCATCCACTCGGCCGCCGTGTTCTTCCCGCTGCGTGAGCGGGGAAAGAATGCCTGCATCCGCCTGATCAACGAAGCCAAGGTCTGCTTCTTCGAGTTGGGCCGTCGGCTCACGGAGCGGGGTCTGCTCGACCACAAGCAGCAGATCTTCATGCTCCTCGACGAGGAACTCGACTCCTTCTTGTCCGATCCGCATCCCTGGCTGACCGTCATACGGGACCGTGAGGCGGACTTCGAGCAGCTGCGCCAACTGGAGCCGCCCTACATCATCGACGCCGCCGTGGGTGTCCCCCCGATCTCCACCTGGCCGAAGCGCAACCACGCCAGCGAGGGTGCCGATCGGGCCGGTGCCGGAGAAGTGCTGGTGGGTGCGGGGGCGTCACCTGGATCGGCCCGCGGCCGGGCCAAGATCGTCCTCGACCCGTCCGAGCCGGGCGACCTGGCCCCCGGCGACGTAATCGTCGTCCACACGTCGGATCCGTCCTGGACGCCCCTTTACATGGTGGCGTCCGCCGTGGTCTGCGATGTCGGGGCGGTCGCCAGCCACGCCGCGATCGTGAGCCGCGAGTTGGGCATTCCGTGCGCGGTATCGGTCGTCGGCGCTACTACCCGGATCCCCGACGGGGCGATGGTGCACGTCGACGGAGCGACCGGCGTGGTAACCATCGAGAGCATCCCGGCCTGAGATACGCCGCGAAGACCGTCGAAACTTCATCCCTGCAGAGGAGCACCCAATGAGAGACCGCTGGATCACCGATTGGACGCCGAGCGAACGCTGGCCCCACTACACCCGGGCCAACGCCGGTGAGGTCGTACCCAACCCGGCCAGCCCGCTGTCGGTCACCTACACCTGGGACAACGGGATCTGCCAGGGGTGGCGCGACGGCTATATCCGCACCGGCAACTACGCCGCTGACGAATGGGATCAGGCCCACCCCGAGGCGACCGGCTTCTTCGGCGGGTACATGTACATCAATCTCTCCAACGTGCGCATGCAGGGTGTTCGCAACCCGGCGGTCACCGTGGAGCAGCTCGACATGGCCTTCTTCGGCGATCACCCCGACGTCCCGCCCTACACCCCCGACGAGCGCGATGAACGCCCCGACCTCCTCCCGGCCATCGCCAAGAACCTCGAGTGGGTGATGAGCGCGACCACCTGGCCGGAGATCGATGTCGAGAAGGAGCAGACCATCGCGCTGCGCCGGAGCCGGCCGGCGCTCGAGTCCCTCGACGACGGTCAACTGCTCGAGCGGGCCCGGACCGTCCAGAAGATGATCGACCGCCTGTTTCTCACCCACACCATCGACTCGAGCGGCTCGGGTGTGGCACCTGGGATCCTGGCCGCCGTCGGAGCGGCCATCGGCGACCCCACCGTGCCCATGAAGCTCCTGTCCGGCCTCGGCGACGTCGACTCGGCCGAGCCGAGCTACGGCCTGTGGGAGCTGTCCCGGAAGGTCGCCGCCTCCAGCCTGCTCACCGCCGAGTTCGACCGGGGCGTGGCGGGCATACTCGAGCGCCTTGGGGCCTCCACCGACCCGGCGGCCCAGGCCTTTCTCACCGAGTTCGGCAAGTTCATCGCCGACTTCGGGGCGCGCGGGCCCAACGAGTACGAGGTCAGCGCCGAGACCTGGGAGACCAATCCCGAGATGGCTCTGGCCATCCTCGACCGGGTCCGTCTACAGAACGAGGAGGACAGCCCGGCGGCCCGTGTCCAGCGCCTCGTCGCCGAGCGCGAGCGGGTCACCGCCGAGGTCCGGGCCAAGGTCGAAGCGACCGGCAATCCCGATCTTCCGGGCCAGCTCGAGGCGGCGCTGGTGGCCGGCAACCAGCTCATCTTCCGGGAGCGGACCAAGACCAACCTGATCCGGGCCATCCACGAGGCCCGCATGGTCTTCCGGGAGCTGGGTCGCCGTCACGCGGCTGCGGGTCACATCGCGGATTCCGCCCACATCTTCCAGCTGACCGACTCCGAGCTCGACAGTTTCGTGGCCGACCCGGCTAGCTTCAAGGACGAGCTGGCGTCGAGGTACATCGAATGGCGGGAGCTGTGGGAGCTCGAACCGCCCTTCATCATCCGCGACGGCAAGGTACCGCCGCTCACGGAGTGGGCCCGCAAGGGTGACTCCAACTCGGCGCCGGCCGTCGCCGGCACCACCATCCAGGGCGTACCCGGCTGCCCCGGGGTGGTCACCGGTCGGGCCCGGGTCATCCTCGACATCAACTCCCCCGCCGACCTCGAGCCCGGCGAGATCCTGATCGCCCCCCTGACCGACCCCGGCTGGGCACCTTTGTTCATGTCGGCCGGAGGCGTCGTGGTCGATGTGGGCGGCCAGATCAGCCATGCGGTGATCGTCAGCCGCGAGCTCGGACTTCCCTGCGTGGTCTCGGCCACCAACGCCACGTCCACCATCAAGGACGGCTCCATCGTCGAGGTCAACGGTGACACCGGAGTGGTCACCGTCATCGAAGCGGCCGGGAGCTGAGCCGGTCCCAGGGCGGGACCTGACCGCCCGACAGGAACCGGTCCGTTGACCTCCACCCCCGGCCAGAGGAGGGGACGCCCCACCGCCTCGAGTGCCCGCGCCACCCGGGAGCGGATACTCGAGGTGGCCCGGGTGGTATTCGCCGAGCACGGCTACGGGCCCACCACCAACAAAGACGTCGCCGATCGGGCCGGCATCACGGCGGGAGCGCTGTACTACTACTTCGACTCCAAACTGGACATGTTCCTCGCCGTCTTCGCCGAGACTCAGCGGCTCATCGACTCCCGCATGAAGGAAGGCGCGTCGACCGAAACGACCTTCTCGGGCCGGGTCCGGGCTCTCCTCCGGGCGGCCCAGGAGATCAACGTGGCCGACCCCGGAATCGCTTTGTTCCACGCCGCGGCGCGCATGGACCGGATCCGCCATCCCGAGATCCGCCGGGCCATCGCCCACCCCCCGGGCGAGGGAACAGCCATCGTGGACGACCTGATCGCGCTCGGCTCGGCCACCGGTGAGATAGAGCCGGGCTCCGAGGACGACGTGGCCGCCGTCCTGCGGGTGATCCTCCTCGGGCTGATGGCCTCGGTGGCCGATGACCACCTCGGTCAGCGGACCACAGTCGAGGGTCTCTGCCGACTGCTCGACGGCAATCTCCTCCGACCCCCGGCCCAGCCCGGACCCTGAGCGTCCTCGACCCCACCCTGCGGCCGGAGGCCGCGGCGCCAGTACGGCGGTCGGGGCGTCAGTCCGGCGGGCCGGGGTCGGGCGCCTCGGGGGGCAGTCGCATGCCGCTGCTCGCCGAGACCCCGCCGTCGACGGCCAGAACGGCCCCGGTGATGAACGAGGCGGCCGGGGAGAGCAGAAAGGCGATGGGTTCGGCCACCTCGGCTGGCGACGCCCACCTCTGCAGCGGAACCATCCGTCGCAGCGCCGAGTAGCGCGGGCTGCCCGGATCCATCATGACCTCGGTGATGCCCGTGCGCACCGGACCGGGGCACACCGTGTTCACCCGGATCCCGGCCGCCGCCAGGTCCATGGCCGCGCTACGGGCCAGGTTGACCGCGCCCGCCTTGGCCGCGGCGTAGTGCCAGCGCCCCGGCTCGCCGCCCAATCCGGTCGCCGAGGCCACCACCACTATGGCGCCGCGGCTGCTGCGAAGTGGCGTCGCGGCGGCCCGGATGCCCAGGGCCACGGCCCTCAGGTTCACCTCGATGGAGCGGTCGAAGCCGTCCATGGGGAGGGAGTCGATCGGTCCTGACAGCGGGGAGATCCCGGCATTGAGAACCACCGCGTCGAGGCGCCCGAACTGATCGAGGGCCGCCGCGACAGCACCGGCGTTGGTGGCCTCGGAGGTGACGTCACCTTCGACGACGACCGCCGCACTCGGGTCTCTCGGCGCCCAGCCCACGCCGGGAAGGTCGACGAGTACGGCCCGGTATCCACGGTCGAGCAGCAGATCGGCGGTCGCCCGGCCGATACCGGAGGCGGCCCCGGTTACCAGCACCACCGAGGACTCGGCCACTAACGCCCCTCGCGCTGGGCGGCCCAAGCCCGGGCCTCGCCCGAAGCGGCCCACCGGATGGCGTTGGCCAGCAGACGGCGGTACCAGGGCATGGCGAAAGTCGCCCCACTGTCGCCGGGCTGGATGTACACCACGGGGCTGCGCCGGGCCGTGGTGGCCCAGGCGATGAGATCACTGGCCCGTCGGGCCTCGCAGCGCGGGGCTCGCTCCTCGCCGACCAGCACGTGCTCGTAGGTCGAGATGAAAGACGCCCCGTCGGTGTCGAAGTCGCCGCGCACGAGCGGTACCACCTCGTCCTCGAAGACGGGGCAGAGGTACACCTCGTCGTCGAGGTCGGCCTCGCCGACGCCGCTCAGGATCGGATGATCGCCGGCGACCGGGCGGGCCCGGTAACGCACCAGCTTGGTACCACCCGACGGCTCGGGCCGGCCCCGGAGCGTCCCCGGTGCGTAGAGGAACCGTCCGCCCATGAACCCGGCCCACTCGTCCCACGTCGGCCAGCTCGCCAGGGCATGGTGGAGCACCACGACGCCCCGCCCTTCGTCGAGCAGATCCACCAGGTCCGTGCGGGTGCGATCCGGGGGCGGGCGCACCTCGGGCGGCTCCCCACGGACCAGGCCGAGCCCGGCGATGTCGTGGAGGACGAGGACATCCCACGGCGTGCCCGGCTTCAGCCAGCGCTGGGCGGCCGGTTGCACGGCATGAGCCCAGCGCCAGCCCTCTTCGTCCGACACCGCGTCGAGCATGGCCGCGAACGCCGCCAGATCGACACGGTGGCCGCCGGTGACGGCGAGTAGGTCCACCCGAGGGCGCCCCTCAGGCGCTTTCGTCGGCCCCGTGGGTCACGGCGAGCGGGCCCGTGCGACCCTCGGCGTCACTCCCGGGTGTCGATGACGCCACAGACGTGGCGACGGGAGGGTCGCCACCCCCCGCTTCGACTGCCGCTCCGCCCGATCCCGGTGCTTCCGGTGTGGCGTCGGGCTTGGCCCGGCGGATCCGGATGACTCCCTGGTAGGAGGCCAGGGCCACGGCCAGCAGCAGGGCCACACCCTGGAAGGCGGGCTGCACCCAGTTGCTGTTGATGAAGGTCAGCTGGAGGCCCTCGATACCCCAGGCCAGCGCGTAGAGAGCGATCATGGTCCCCCACACGTTGGCCCGACCCTTCAGCTGGGATGCCCCGAAGAACACCGCAGCCACCGCCGGGAACAGATATCCGGGCCCGACGGTGGTGTCGTAGTCACCGACCTTCCAGGAGTACACCACGCCGGCGAAGCCGGCGATCACCCCGGAGACGATCAGCGACGACCACACCAGACGGTTGGTCTGGACCCCGGCGAGGCGGGCCGCCTCGGGATTGCCGCCGGTGGCGAACATGAAGCGGCCGGCCGGGGTGTGCTCCAGCACGAACCAGAGGATGATGGCCAGGACGAGCAGGTACCACACGTAGCGCTGCACCCCGAGGAAGTTGCCGGCGCCGATGTTCTCGAAGCTGTTGGTGAACGGGGAGTTTATGGACTGGAACGACGTGTGGTAGACGACCGCGGTGATCACCTGGCTCATGCCCAAGGTGGCGATGAAGCTGTTGACATTGAGCTTGACCACGAAGAAGCCGCTGACCGCGCCGGCCACACCGCAGGCCACCAGCGCGATGACCATCCCGAGAAGGTTGGGAACGGTGTGGTGCTGGGCCAGCGTCGAGGAGATCACCAGCGACAGCGACATCTGGGCCCCGATGGCCAGGTCGTAGGTGCCGGTGGCGAGAGGTACAAGGAAGGCGAGGGCCAGGACCCCCACGATCACGTTTTCCTGCAGCACCAGCTTGAAGGTCGTGCTGCTCAGGAACGTGGCGTGCTTGGTGATCCCGAAGTAGAGCATGAACAGTGCCCACAGGTACAAGGCGCTGAACCTGTCGAAGCCGAGCCGCCTGATCATGATGCCCTCCTGGATGTCTGAAGCTGTATGTGCTCGATGCGTTCGGGGAGGATGTCCCCTCCGGTCAGTACCGCGGCGATGCGACCGTCGACCATCACCACCACCCGGTTGCAGAGGCGTACCAACTCGTCGGTGTCGGTGGATGCCACCACAGTGGCCATCCCCTCCCGGGCGGCCTCGTCGACCAATTGATGGATCTGCTCCTTGGCCCCCACGTCGATCCCCTGGGTGGGTTCGTCCAGCAGCAGCACTCTAGGGTGCAGGCGCAGGGCCTTGCCGAACATCACCTTCTGCTGGTTGCCCCCGCTCAGCGAACCGATGATCGCTTCCGTGGACGAGGTCCGGATCGACAGCCGCTGGATCCACTGCTCGGTCTCGGTGATCTCCTGACTACGGCGGATGCGGCCCCTGACGAAGTGTCGGGAAAGGTCGGTTACGGTCAGATTCTCCCGCACCGACATGGTTCCGATGGTTCCCCGCACGGAGCGCTCGGCCGGCACGAAGGCCACACCCGAGGCCATCGCGGCGCGCGGCTCGAAGTTGGCCACCTCCACCGCGCCTATGGTCACCGTCCCGGCCAACCGCGGCGTTTGACCGGCGAGCAGACCGAGCAGGTCCTCGCGTCCCGATCCCGTGATGCCGGCGATCCCGACGACCTCGCCGGGACGGACATCTAGATCGACTCCCTCGACGGTTCCGCCCCACAGCCCTCTCACCGACAGGATGGCGTCGCCGCCGACGGCCACCTCGCTCGAGGTGCCGTGGGTGATCTGGTGCCCGACGATGAGCTCTATGAGACCCTCATGATCGAGATCGGACACGGTCGTCTCGGCGACCTTGCGGGCGTCGCGCAGGACGGTGACCCGGTCGGCGAGTTCGAACACCTCGTCGAGGTGGTGCGAGACGTAGAGGATGGACACACCCCGATCCTTCAGGCGGTGGATCACCTCGAACAACCGCTTCACGTCGTCGTCGGGGAGGGTGGCGGTGGGCTCGTCCAGGATGAGCAGCTTGGCTCCGTCCTCCCACCCGACCAGCGCCCGGGCTATGGCGACCGCAGTGCGCTGCGAAGGGGGGAGTGCCGCCACCGGGGCGGTCACATCTATTCCCTCGACACCGAGGTCGGCCAGGGCCTGGCGCGCCATGCGGCGCTCCTCGCTCCATTTGATGTGGCGGGCGAATCCCGTCCGGTAACCGACCGACAGGGCCAGGTTCTCGACCGAATTGAGCGTCCCCACCAATCCGAGGTCCTGGTGGACGAAGCGCAGCCCGAGCTTCTGGGCATCCTCACCGTCGCCCAACTGCAGAGGGCGGCCGTCCACCCAGGCCGACGACCCGGGATCGGGCTGGTGGTACCCCGCCAGGATTTTGATGATGGTGGACTTGCCCGACCCGTTCTGGCCCACCAGGGCGTGCACCTCGGCCGGGGCGACGGACAGGCTCACGTCGATGAGGGCGGCCTGCCCCGGGAAGGTCTTGGACAGGTGCTCGATCCGCAGGGTTTCTTGCAAGGCTCTTTCCCCCGTTACAGGATGGATCCGGCTGGCCCGAGCCAGCCGGATCCATCACCCGAACTGTCAGGCGCCGGGACCGCGGTCCCAGCGCCTGCGATCAGATTCGCCTAGGCGCTGACGTGCCAGAGGGTCTCGAACGACTGGGCCATGTTGGGCGGATCCCAGTCGCCACCCTGGTTCAGCACCGTCTGGGCCTCGGCCGGGGTCTGGACCAGGTAGCTGGGCAAGCTGGCCGACGCACGCTCCTCGGTGAGCTGCATGCCCTCACTCAGGCGGGCGGCCGCATCGACCATCAGCCACACGGCGTATTCCTTGGGGTCGGCCGACCAGGCCGTCTGCAGGCCCTGGGTCATCTCCTTGAGGTCGAACGCCGAGAAGTCCTGGCCGAAGACCTTGACCCGGCTGAGCAGCCCGGCCGACTTCAGAGCCGCCGTCTCACCGGCCGGCAGCGAGCCGAACGAGTTGAACACGTAGTTGAGCGACGAGTCCGCCTGCACGGCGTTGACGACCTCGGAGGGCACCTTGCCGCCGACCAGGTCATTGATGGACACGTTCAGGCTGGTCACCGAGCAGGACGGGCAGTTCTTGCTCAGCTCGGCCTTGAACGCGTCGACCTCGGCCACGAGGACCGGGAAGTCCGGGATGTTGACGGCCAGGATGTGGGCGTGGGCGTTGGAGTTGACTATCGCCCAGTCCGCCATCAGGGGCCCGGTCTTGGTGACGAACGTGGTGTCGCCGCACTGGTCGTAGACGCCGTCCACGGTGGGCTGAGGCGGCGTGGTGTCGTAGCAGCTCAGGATCTTGATGCCCTTCTGCATCGCCTCCTGGTACTGGGCTTTGTAGAGCGTCGGGGACTCACCGCTGCTGGCGATGTAGTTGGCTCCGGCATCGATGGCCTGCTGGAAAGCCGGCCCGGGATTGGCGCTCTGATCGCTGATCAGATCGAGCTTCCAGCCGAGAGCCGCCGTGGCCGCCTTGGCCGCCGCCGCCTCGTAGGTGCAGGACTCGAGCTCGCACTGCAAGAAGGCGAAGGTGATGTTGGTCGCCGGCTTGTGCAGCAGAGGAATGGTCACGCCGATGGCGCTGGGCGGCGAGGAGTACTGGGCGACCACAGCTTGGGCTGCGGCCAGACCGGCGCTGCCTGCGGCGGTCGTTGCCGAGGTACCGCCACTGGGCGCCGCAGTGGTGGCGCTGGTGGCCGCGCTCGATCCCTTGCTGCTGCTGCTGCAAGCGGCGGCGATGACAGTCGCAGTGGCCGCGAGCGCTGCACCACGCAGCACAGTTCGGACACGCGACTTTTGGCTAGTGGGCATATTCCCCCCTGGCGAACAGATCAGACCGGGCACCTTGCCCAGGACCGAGCGCGAGCATAGCGATAACTAACTAACGATGCAATAAGTCCATGATCATCATTGCGCGGAACTCAGGACACTCACAGAAACTCGGGGGTCTCTCCGTTCTTTGGTGACGGTGCCCTTGGTCAGCACCGGCGCCTGGGCCGCCGGGCCCGGGACCGGCGGCCGCCCCGATGGCGTACCGATCGATCAATTACTATGCTCGACCAGCAAAGGCGGCCCAGTTCCGGCCGGGCCCGCCGGAGAGAAAGCGAGTCGGTATGAGTGACAGCCCCGATCAATGGGACGTCGAGGCCGACGTGGTGGTCCTCGGCACCGGGGGCGCAGGGTTGACCGCCGCTCTGGCCGCCCACGACTACGGCGCGGCCGAGGTCATCGTGCTCGAGAAGTCGGGGATGGTCGGAGGGACGACCGCCATGTCCGGCGGGATGCTGTGGATACCCCTCAACCCCCGCCAGGAGGAGGAGGGGGTGGCCGACTCCCTGGAGGACGTCGTCGCCTACCTCGACGCGCTCGCCCCCGGCCGGCTCGATCCCGACACTCTGGAGGCCTTCCTCGAGGGCGGCCCGCAGATGGTCCGCTTCTTCGACGAGCAGACACCGGTGCGTCTCGGCCTGTTCCGGGACTTTCCGGACTACCAGCCCCAACTGGTCGGCGCCCTCCCCGACGGCGGGCGTTCACTGGAGCCCGACGTGTTCCCCTTCGAGCAACTCGGCTCGTGGGCGACCCGGGTGAACCCTCCCAAGGCGGGACCTCCCAAGTTGACCAGCCGGATGGAGGACCGAGGAGCCCCCTTCGACGAGCAGACCCTCGCCCTACGCCAACAGCAGGACTGCCGCGGCGAGGGTCAGGCGCTGATCGGGTCGCTGCTGCGGGGGATTCTCGACCGGGCCATCCCCATCCACTTCGAGGCCCGGGCCCGCCGACTGCTGCGCGACGGGCCCCGGGTCGTGGGCGTCATGGCCGAGAGCGGCGGCCGCACGGTGCGCTACCGGGCCCGCAAGGGCGTGATCATCGCGACTGGCGGATTCGAGTGGAACCAGGAACTGGTCCAGGCCTTCCTGAGGGGTCCGATGACCGCACCGGTGAGCGTCCCCGAGAACGAGGGCGACGGGCTGCTCATGGCCATGGAGGTAGGAGCCGCCCTGGGCAACATGAGCAACGCCTGGTGGGTCATGGCCGCCAAGGAGTCATCGGCCCAGGGCCGCGGCACCCATCCCAACTATCTGCTCTGCTCGAGCGAACGGGCCCGCCCCGGCTCGATACTGGTCAACCGGACCGGACGGCGGTTCGTCAACGAGGCGATCAACTACAACGCCCTTGGGCAGGTCCTGCACAACTTCGATCCCGACACCTACGACTATCCCAATCTGCCCTACTGGCTGATCGTGGACAGCCGGTTCACCCAGCGCTACCGCCTCTTCACCAGCCGGGCCGGCCAGCCCGCCCCTCCCTTCGCCAAGGCGGCCGACAGCCTGGAGGGACTGGCCTCGCTGATCGGGGTGGACGGCGGAGCTCTGACCGATACGGTCGGTCGGTTCAACGCCGCCGTCGGACGGGGCCACGACGACGAGTTCGGCCGGGGCGACTCGACTTATGACAACTTCTGGGGCGATCAGTCCTTCGAGCCGCCCTATTGCACCTTGGGTGTCATCGACCAACCACCCTTCTACGCGGTGGAGGTGGAGGCCGGGGTGCTGGGCACCTGCGGGGGTCCCAAGACCGACGCCGACGCCCGGGTCCTCGATCTCGGCGGCCATCCCATCGAGGGGCTCTACGCCGCGAGCAACGCCATGGCCGGGGTGACCGCCGGCGGGTACGGCGGTGCCGGCGGGACCCTCGGGCCGGGCATGACCTTCGGCTTCATCGCCGGCCGTCACGCCGCCCAGAAGGGCTGAGCGGCCGGCGGCGCAGCTGCTGAACGGGATCCGAAGGCGGGGGTGGGCCGGGCTCGACGGGGCCCACCCCCGCCGGCGAATCAGCCCTTCTTGGTCTCCCAGAAGATCCGGTCGATCTCGGCGATCTGGCTGAGGAGGTCCTCGGCGACGGCCACGTCGTTGGTCTTCTTGGTCTCACCGGCGGCCTTGGTGGCCTTCCAGAACAGCTCGTGCAGCTCCGGGTACTTCTCCAGGTGGTTGGGCTTGAAGTAGTCGGTCCACAGCACCCACAGATGGTGCTTGACCATCTCGGCCCGCTCCTCCTTGATGAACACGGCACGGGACTTGAACACGTTGTCGTCGGACCCGTGGAACTTCTCCATGCAGCCCTTCACGGATTCCGCCTCGATCCGGGCCTGGGCCGGGTCGTAGACCCCGCAAGGCAGGTCGCAGTGGGCGTGTACGGTCGCCGGCGCGCTGACGCGGTCGACGAGGGACAGCAGGCGGGGAAGCACTTTCACAGCCAGACTCCTTGAACGATGGACATGGATCGCTCCTACCCTACCCACTGGCACCGCGCTCTCCGAAGAACGGTGGCACTGCTGGCCACCGTACGGGGCCGTCCCCGCCGGGTCGTCGTGTCCGGCGCCAGCATGCTCCCCTCGTTCGAGCCCGGCGACCGGCTGATCGTCGTGCCCGTGAGCGCAGTGCGGCCGGGCCAGGTAGTGGCCCTGGCCGACCCGGGCTCCCCCGGGCGTCTCCTCGTGAAGCGGGTCCGGGCCGTCGGTCGAGCCGGGATCGACGTGCGGGGTGATAACGAGGGGGCCAGCACCGACAGCCGGACCTTCGGCCCGGTGCCTCCCTCGTCGATCACCGGTCGGGTGATCTACCGTTACCATCCCGCGGCCCGGGCCGGCTGGCTAGCGGGATGACGCGGGCGGCTCGGCCAGGATCCAGCGGGCGAGGTAGTCATCGCGACGCTCGGCCCACTCCTCGGATGTGATGGCGTAGCGGACGTGGTCCTCCCACCGGCCGTTGATCTCCAGGTAGCGCAGCGCGGTGCCTTCGTCGCGCAGCCCCACCTTGGACGCCACCCGGCGGCTGGGTCCGTTCCGGGGGATGATCGACGCCTGGAGACGGTGCAGGCCGAGCTCCTCGAAGGCAAAACGGCAGAGCACGACGAACGCCTCGGGGGTGTAGGAGTTCCCCGCCACCGCCTCGTCGATCCAGTATCCGACGTAGGCGTTCTGGTAGGGCCCCCGCTGGACCGAAGAGAGGTTGATCTCACCGGCGAAGCGGTCCCGACCGGGGCCGACGAAGATCCCGAACCCGTACCCGGAGCCAAGCTGGCGCTCCCGTTCGCGGGCCCCGCAGCGGGCGGCGAACACCCGCCGGTCCTCGGTCGCGTCGGGCTGGCCCGGCAGGGGCCGCGGTTCCCACTTGAGCAGCCAGTCCCGGGCCCGGATGCGCACCTCCCGCCACGCCTCGAAGTCCGAGACGGCGAGCGGGCGCAGCAGCACGCGACGTCCGTTCAAAGCCAGAGGCTGGCTCCGTCCGGATGCGGTCCAGCTCACCGCCCGAGAAGCTCGGCCAGGGCTCCCAGCAGGAGCGTGACGTTGCGCATGCGGGCCGTGTGGCCCATGCACCCGATCCGCCATATCTTCCCCGCCCAGGGACCCACCCCGCCGCCGATCTCGATCCCGTAGCGCTCCAACAGGGCCTTGCGCACCGCGGCGTCGTCGACCCCTTCGGGTACCACCACGGTGGTGAGCTCGGGGAGGCGGTGACCCTCCTGGGCCCACAGTTCGAGGCCGAGCTTCTGCAGGCCCTCCTGCAGGGCGGCACCGCAGCTGGCGTGGCGCTCCCACGCCGCTTCCAGACCCTCCTCGAGCAGGGCACCGAGGGCGGCGTGGAGGGAGAAGATCATGGATATCGGGGCGGTGTGGTGGTACTTACGGGTCGCGCCCGAGGTGTAGTCCCCGATCATTCCCAGATCCAGGTACCAGCTCTGAGGGTCCCAGACGCGCCGCTCCACGGCTCGTTCGCCCATGGTGAACGGCGCCAGGCCGGGCGACACCCCGAGGCACTTCTGGGTGCCGCTGTAGGCGATGTCCACCCCCCAGCCGTCGATGTCCACCGGGATGCCCCCGAGAGACGTGACGCAGTCGGCGAGCACCAAGGCGTCAGCCTTGCCCGCAGCCACCGCCGCCACATCGTTGCGCACCCCGGTGCTGGTCTCGGCGTGCACCAGAGCGATCAGCTTCGGCGCGGCGTGGGCTTCGAGCACCTGCTGCGGGTCGAGGGCCCGCCCCCACGGTGCGTCCACCCTGATCACCTCGGCCCGGCACCGCCGGGCCACATCGCACATGCGCTCGCCGAACAGGCCGTTGACCCCCACCACCACCACATCGCCGGGTGACAGCGTGTTGACGAAGGCCGCCTCCATCCCCGCCGACCCGGTGCCCGACACCGGCAGGGTCAGAGGGTTGGCC
Organism: Acidobacteriota bacterium; assembly: GCA_028876385.1. Lineage (GTDB taxonomy): Bacteria > Actinomycetota > Acidimicrobiia > Acidimicrobiales > Palsa-688 > JAKCDU01. The sequence goes on from JAGWSF010000069.1 coordinate 73,989, forward strand.
GTCTTCCACACCTCCCTCAGGCGGGCGCAGGTCTCGTCGAGGGTCGAGATGAACTCGGGGTCGAGGTGGCCGAGCATGGGTCTACCCAGGCCGGCGGTCGCCTCCGGGTAGGGATTGCTCGGGCCGGGGCCCATTAGAACGCGGTCTGTAAGCACCATCACCGCAGAACTGTAGGCAAGCCGGGAGGCCTGCGGGTGCTCCGCACCAGGCCGTCGAGAATGTCGGACTCCGAGGTCAGGCACTCCTCGAAGCCGAAGAAGTGCATGACCGCCGAAAGGACCACCGTCCCGCCCACGATCACCCCGGCCCGCTCGGCCTCCACGCCGGTCACCCGGCGCCGCCCGGTCGAGTCCAACGCGGCCAGCTCGCCGAGCATGCGGTCCACCCGATCCCGGCGCAGGCGGTAGTGGTGGAGACGGTCCCGGTCGTAGACGTCGAGGGCCTGGTCCACCGCGGCCAGCGTGGCGACGGTGCCGGCCAGTCCCACCATGGTGGCGTTGCCGGTCAACGCCGGAGCCGACGCCACCGCCTGTTCCAACAGACCCCACACCAGGTCCCGGGCCCGCCCGAGCGACGAGGCCGTGGGCGGATCACCTTCGATGAGCCGCTCGGTCAGGCGCACGCAGCCCACATCGAGTGACCGGACCGCCGCCGGACCGCCGTCGCGCCTCGGGCCGGCCACCAGCTCGGTCGATCCACCGCCGATGTCCACCACCAGCCAGGGGGCGGTTGCCGGGTCGAGCACCGAGGTGGCGCCGAGGAAGGAGAGAAGGCCCTCCTCGTCCCCCGAGAGCAGCTCGGGGCGGGCGCCGATGACGGCCTCGGCGGCGTCGAAGAACTCGTCCCGGTTGGTGGCGTCGCGCGCCGCGGAGGTGGCGGTCATGCGGACGGTACCCACGCCGAGGCGGTCCATCACGGCCCGGTAGTCCCCCAGCACGGCGAGGGTGCGGTCGATGGCCTCGCGGCTGAGCCGGTGGTGGCGGTCCACTCCCTCGCCCAGGCGGGTGATCCGCATCAGCCGCTCCAGGGTGGCACCCCCCGGGTCGGCCACCAGGAGCCGGGTCGAGTTGGTTCCGCAGTCGATGGCCGCGGCCGGCCCGTCGGCCGCCAGCTGGGCGGCGACCCAGCGACCGACCGGGTCGTCACCGCCGGCCAGGTACCAGGCGTAGTGGGCGTGGAGGCATTTGACCCCCTGCCGGGTGCCCCCCACCCCACCGCTCGGTCGGGGTCCGCTCCAGCCGTCAGGGACGGCCCGGTCGCGCTCGGCGGCGTAGTCCCGGTGGGCGGCGGCGAGCGCCTCGGCCGCTACCTCGGACTCGGCCCGCCTGACCCCACCGGCCGCCTCCAGGCGGTCGACGCGGCGCTTGATATCGGCGCCCACCAGCCAGTAGCGGGTGGGCATCGGCGTGCCGTCGGCCAGCAACGGATGGTTGCAGATGACCACGGGGTCGCCGTCGTCGTCGCGTACCACCACATCGAACGAACCCTGGGGCGGCCGGCCCAGCAGATCGCCGACCCGTCGGGCGTCGGCGTCGGTCACCCCGCTCTCCGACCTCCCGCCGGTGGTGCGCTCAATGGCTGCGCCGCCGCCAGAGGAGCAGGATGAGGATCAGGCCCAGCACCCCACCCACCGGCGCCAGGCGCTTCATGGTCGACCCTCCGGCCACGGCAAGCAGGTCCAGCGGCTCGGCCTCGGGGGCCTCGATGCGGCGGGGACCCGACGCCGGCTTCTCGGCCGGGGCCGCCCCGTTGGCCGCGGCGGCGCCGTCGCCGTCGGACGTCGCTTCTGCAGCCGCCACCCCCGCGGCCGGGCTCTCGTCGCTCGCCGCCGGGGCGGCCGCACCCGAGCCGGCCAGGTCGGCCTCGAGGGTGTCGACGAACTGGCCGATCAGCTTGCCGCTGACCTCGGCCAGCACGCCCCGGCCGAACTGCGCCACCTTGCCGGTGATGGTCAGGTCGGTCACCACGCTCACCTTGGTGCCGTCCCCGTCGGGGATCATCGTGGCGGTGATCAGGGCGCTGGCGTTGCCCTGGCCCCGGGTGTCGCGCCCGCTGGCCTTGAGGACCACCCGGCCGGCCGTCTCGTCCTGCTCCACGAAGGTGGCCGATCCCTTGTACTGGGCCGTTATGGGCCCCACCTTGACCTTGACGATGCCCCGGTACTCGTCGCCCTCTACCTCCTGGAGCTGGGCGCCGGGCAGCATCGGGGCGATCCGCTCGACATCGGTCAGGACCTTCCACGCCTCGGGCACGGAAACCCCGACTCTGAATTCGTTGCTCAGCTCCATCTGTCAAGATCCTCTCTGGTATCTATATCCACTGGGTTTCCCTGGCACGGTACCTCCCTTACCAGGTCGGGCCGGCTTCGGATCAGAGCGCGGGCACCCTCGTCACCGACGGCCGGCAGCAGGTCCCAGACCTGCGCCGACAGCTTCACCGGGTTGCGACGTTGCCCATCGTAGGTCGCCACCGCGATATCGGCCTCCGAGGCGGCGACCGCCGCCCACGACTCGGGGGGCACCAGAGGCTGGTCGCCGAGGCCGACGACGAGGGCTCCGACGCCTTGCTGGCGGGCCCGGGCCACGGCCACCCCCAGCGAGGTCGCCTGGCCCTCGGCCCACGAAGGGTTGAACAGCGCCTCGACGTCGGGGCCGAGCACCCCGCTGAGATCCACCGCCCCGGTCACCACCCAGGTGGCCGACAGCCCGGCGGCGACGGCGTGGCCCACCGCCCACTCCACCACCGTGGACCCCTGGAACGGGGCCAGCAGCTTGTGGGCCGCCCCCTGATTGGAACCTGGCCGGTCGGAGCCGGGTGGGGTGGCGAGGGAGGCCCGCCAACGGCTTCCCCCGCCCGCCGCGAGCACCACCGCGACTGTGTCCAACGCCGGCCTTCTCGGGCGCCCGCTCAATCGGCGAGAGCGGTGGCGTGATCGGGGTGGATCGGACCCGGGCGGTCGCGCAGGGACGGCGCCTCCCGGCCGGTGCGCAGAGCGATGATCTCCGCACATATGGCCACCGCCGTCTCCTCCGGGGTGCGGGCCCCGATGTCGAGCCCGATGGGGCCCATGACCCGGCTCAGTCCCTCCTCGGTCACCCCGGCGGCCCGCAGACGCTGGTTGCGCTCGTCGGTGGTGCGCCGGCTCCCCATGGCGCCGAGATAGCCGACATCGGTGGCCAGGGCCGAAACGATGGCCGGCACGTCGAACTTGGGGTCGTGGGTCAGCACGCACACCACGTCGCGGGCTCCGAGGAAGCCGCCCACCTCGGCCAGATGCTTGTCCGGCCAGGCCACCACCACCTCGTCGGCCATCGGGAATCGGGCCCGGGTGGCGAACACCGGTCGGGCGTCACAGACCGTCACCCGGTAGCCCAGCACTTTGCCCACCCGGGCCAGGGCCGCGGTGAAGTCCACGGCCCCGAAGATGATCATCCTCGGCGGCGGGGCGAACGACTCGATGAACACCGACAGGTCACGGGCCCGGGCCTCGCCGTGCACCCCGTAGTGGCGGGTGGCGGTCAAGCCGGCTGACAGTTCCCCCACGGCGTCGCGGACCACGACCCGGTCCAGGTCGGGGTCGCCCAGGCTCCCGAGCACCTCGGGGGGAGGGCCCGGTCGAACCAGGATCTTGGCCCCGAGGAGGGAAGCGGGGATCCCCTCGGCGACCTCCACCACCTCGGCCAGCGCGACCGGCTCCTGGTTGCGGATGGCCGAAGCCAGAGAGTCGAACAGGCCGCTCACCACGACAGCGGCTCGACGAAGACCCGGATGGTGCCCCCGCAGGTGAGCCCGACCGCGAACGCCTCGTCGTCGGAGTAGCCGAAGGTGCACAGCTTGGGCGTGCCATCACCGGCGAGGACGTCAAGGGCCTCGGTGACCACCGCCCCCTCTACGCACCCGCCCGAGACCGACCCGGCCACGTCTCCCGCGTCGGAGACCACCATGGTCGCTCCGGGCAGGCGGGGACCGGAACCCTCCAGGGCCACGACCCGGGCCAGGGCGACCCGCTTGCCCTCGCTCCGCCACCGCTCGATGTCCGACAGAACCTCTCTCATCGACGACCTCCCGGAGCGCCCGATACCAGGGCCGCCAGGTGTTCCAGCGACCGGATTGACTCACCTTCCACGAACTGATCAACGTAAGGCAGGGCGGCGGCCATTCCGCGGGCCAGCGGGGCATACCCGGGTGACGCCTTGAGCGGGTTGACCCAGACGATCCGTCGGGCCACCCGCGACAGGCGGCCCATCTCCACGGCCATGCGTTCGGGGTCGCCCCGGTCCCAGCCGTCGGAGCAGATGACCACGATGGCCCCGCGGGCCAGGCCCCTCACCCCCCACACATTGTTGAACTCCCCTATGCACTCGCCCAGGCGGGTTCCGCCCGACCAGTCCGACACCGCCTGGCCGGCGGTCCGCAGGGCCACCTCCACGTCCCGCCGGCCGAGCTGCCGGGTCACCCGGGTGAGACGGGTGCCGATGGTGAAGACCTCCACCCGCCCGGCCCGGCGGGAGGATACGGCGGCATGAGCGAAGCGGGCCATGGCCAACGAATAGTCCTCCATGCTGCCCGACACGTCGAGTAGGAACACCATGCGGCGGGGCCGCTCGACCGGCTCCCGCCAGGCCCGTTCCACCGGCACCCCGCCGTGACGCACGTTGAGCCGGAAGGTGCGGCGCAGGTCGGGGTAGCTGCCCGAACGGCGACGCGACGAGCGCGTCCGGCGGGCCGGGCGCAACTCGGTCGAGATACGCAGGGCGGCGATGAGCCTCTGGGCCTCGGCCCACTCCTCGGCGGTCAGGGTGCCCATGTCCCGCTCGGTGAGCACCTCGACCGCCGACCAGCGCAGGGCGCGGATGTCGCCGTCGGGGCCGGTCGGCCCGTCGTCGGGGATCTCCTCCTGATCCGGTTCCTCGTCGAGGGCGAGGGTGACGGGCTGGACCTGGGTCTGGGTGAGCCGCAGCGGGGTGACCTCGGACCAGTAGGCCGTGAAGACCCGGTCGTAGAGCTCCACGTCCTCGGGACGGCGTACGAGGGTGGCCCGGCCCGCCCAGTAGACCCCGTCGGGGTCCTCCAGGCCCACCTGGCCCAGGGCCTCGGCGTATAGGACTGCGGAACCCGTCGCCACGGCCACCCCAACCCGGCGCAGGGCCCGGGTGAAGCCGGCCACCAGGCGCTCCGGCGCCACCAGTGGCGTGGCGGCCGCCCCGGTCGGCGCCACCCGCCCACTCATCAGGCGCCGCGCTGCAGGGCCGAGCGGACGAGCTGTTCCACCCCTTCGGCCCGGACCCGGTTCTGGTCCTCCTGGTATTTGAGGACGGTGCCGAGCGTGAGGTCGATGGTGCGCTCGTCTATGCGCTTCTGGCCGAGCGCGGCCAGCGCCGCCGTCCAGTCGATGGACTCGGCCACACCGGGCGGCTTGTAGAGGTGCATGCCCCGCAACTGCTCCACCGCAGCGGCGACCTGACGGGCCAGTTCGGGTACCGCCTGAGGGGCCCGCAGGGCGATGATGGCCACCTCCCGCTCGAAGTCCGGGTGCTCCACCCAGTGGTAGAGGCACCGCCGCTTCAGGGCGTCGTGCACGTCACGGGTCCGGTTGGAGGTGATGATCACGATCGGGGGCCGGGCCGCCCGGAAGGTGCCGAGCTCGGGGATGGTGACGGCGTACTCGGACAGGAACTCGAGCAGGAAGGCCTCGAACTCGTCGTCGGCGCGGTCCACTTCGTCGATGAGCAGCACCGGCGGGGGTCCCTCACCGTGATCGATGGCGGTGAGCAGCGGTCGGCGCACCAGGAACCGTTCGCTGTAGACCTCGTCCTCGGCGGCGTCCATCGACGCCGAGGCCTCGGCCGCTCGCAGGTGCAGCAGTTGGCGGGCGTAGTCCCACTCGTAGACGGCCTGGGAGATATCGATTCCCTCGTAGCACTGCAGCCGGAGGAGGGGGCCCTGCGACCAGGCCGACAGGACTTTGGCCACTTCGGTCTTGCCGACACCGGCCTCCCCTTCGAGCAGGAGAGGCCGGTGCAGCGCCAGAGCCAGAAAGATGGAGGTGGCCAGACCCTCGTCGGCCAGATAGCCGTGGGCGGCCAGCGCCGCAGCCACGCCTTCGACGGTCAGCCCCGGGTCACCGGGAACCAGCAGGGAGGGGTGGGGCGTGGGGAGTTCCGATGCGCTCACCCCGCCAATCTAGGCGGCCGATGCCTCTTCGAGCGCCCGACGGACGAGGACCTGGGCCAGATGGACCCGGTACTCCGGCGTGGCGTTGAGATCGCTCGGAGGTTCGAGCCCCTCGGCGGCCCGGGCCGCGGCTTCGGCGGCACTGGCCCCTCCGGCCAGGGCCTCCTCGGTGGCCGACGCCCGCATCGGGGTGGGGCCCATGTTGATGAGGCTGATCCCGGTGCGCTCGCCGCGCACCGCGGCCACCCCGACGATGGCCCAGTCCTGGGCCCGGCGGTTGAACTTCTGGAACGACCAGCCGGCGCCGGTCGCCTTGGGCACGATGATCTCGGTGAGCACTTCGTCGGCGCCGAGCGCGGTCTCGAGGAAGCCGAGGAAGAAGTCCGACGCGTCGATGGTCCGCTCACCCGAAGGACCGACGGCCTTGAAGCTGGCACCGAGGGCCAGGCAGGCCGCCGGCAGGTCCGACGCCGGGTCCCCGTGGGCAATCGACCCGCCGATGGTGCCGCGGTGGCGGACCTGGGGGTCCCCGACCTGGCCGGCCACATGGGCGAGCAGCGGGACGTGGTCCCGGAGGGTCTGGTCGATCTCCACGTCACGGTGACGGGTGAGGGCGCCGACCACCACGTGGTCGCCGCCGTCGCGCACGAAGGAGAGGTCCCGCAGTCGTCCGATGTCGATCAACATCGACGGCGCGGCCAGGCGCAGCTTCATGAGCGGCAGAAGGGAGTGGCCGCCCGCGATCAGCTTGGCCTCGTCGCCGCCGTCGGCGAGCAGTGAAAGCGCTTCGTCGAGCGTGGCCGCCCGCTGGTACTCGAAGCCGGCGGGGATCATGCCGACACCGATCCGGTGGAAGCGGCGTGGAGCACGGCCTCGACGATGTTGTGGTAGCCGGTGCAGCGGCAGAGGTTGCCTTCGAGACCCTCACGCACCTCGGCTTCGGTGGGATGGGGGTGCTCCTTCAGGAGCGAGACGGCGGCCATGACCATGCCGGGGGTGCAGTAGCCGCACTGGAGCGCGTGCTTCTCCCGGAAGGCTTCCTGCATCGGGTGCATCTGACCGTCCGAGCCGGCGAGACCCTCGATGGTGGTGATCTCCGCACCGTCGGCCTGCACGGCGAGCATGGTGCAGGACTTGACCGACTCGCCGTCGACGAGCACGGTGCAGGCCCCGCACGAGGAGGTGTCACACCCGATGTTGGTTCCGGTGAGCCCGACGACTTCCCTGATGTAGTACACGAGGAGCGTCCGAGGTTCGACCTCGTGCTCCTGCGGCACACCGTTGACGGTGACCGAAACCTTCATGGCCGTCTTCCCCCTTCTGAGTTAGCGACTTTCACCCCTGGGACATTACGTGCTCAGCCGCCGCTCGGTGGAATGGTGGTCGAAGAAGTCGGGGCTGTGGCCGGGAGGATACCGTAGGCCTGCTCGCCCGGACGGACCAGGCCGTACCGGCTGCGGGCGATCTGCTCCACGTACGCGGGGCTCTGCAGCTGCTGGGCTTTCTTGGCCAATGCCGCGTTCTCGGCGTCGAGCACCTGGAGCCGGCGTTCGGCGGCTGACATGGCACTGCGCTGCGCCAACAGGGTCCGGCCGGGCAGGATGAACAGGAAGAGGAGGCCGCCGAGGGCCACCACGACCACCAGGATGCGTACGGTGCGCCTCACCGTGCCGCAAAGGCCCTGCGGCCGGGGTAGCGCGCCGAATCACCGAGGCCCTGCTCGATGCGCAGCAGCTGGTTGTATTTGGCCACGCGGTCGCTGCGGGCCGGGGCCCCGGTCTTGATCTGGCCGCAGTTGGTCGCCACCGCCAGGTCGGCGATGGTGGTGTCCTCGGTCTCACCCGAGCGGTGGGACATGACCGAGCTGTAGGCGCTCAGCCGGGCCCGGGCCACGGTGTCGAGGGTTTCGGAGAGCGTGCCGATCTGGTTGACCTTGATCAGGATGGAGTTGGCCACGCCGGCGGCGACACCGCGCTCCAGGCGTTCGACGTTGGTCACGAATATGTCGTCGCCGACGAGCTGCACCCGCCGCCCGAGGGCGTCGGTCAGGACCTTCCAACCGTCCCAGTCATCCTCGGCCATGCCGTCTTCGACCGAGACGATGGGGTAGCGGTCGCACAGGTCGGTCAGGTACTCGGCGAAGGCAGCCGGCGGCAGCGAGCGGCCCTCGCCGGCGAGACGGTAGACCCCCTGGTCGTAGAACTCCGAGGCGGCGGCGTCGATGGCCAGGGCCATCTCCTCGCCCGGTTGGCGGCCGGCGGCGGTGATGGCCTCCAGGAGCACCTTGATGGCGTCCTCGTTGGAGGGCAGGTCCGGGGCGAAACCCCCTTCGTCGCCCACCGCGGTGGACAACCCGCGGGAGTGGAGCAACTTCTTCAGGGCGTGGTAGGTCTCGGCCGCCCACCGCAGGCCTTCACTGAAGCTGGCCGCGCCGACCGGGACCACCATGAACTCCTGCAGGTCCACGTTGTTATCGGCGTGGGCGCCGCCGTTGAGCACGTTGAGCATGGGCACCGGCAGGACGTGGGCCGAGGCTCCGCCGACGTAGCGGTAGAGCGGCAACCCGACTTCCTCGGCCGCGGCGCGGGCCACCGCGAGCGACACCCCGAGTGTGGCGTTGGCCCCCAGGCGGCTCTTGTCAGGGGTGCCGTCGAGGTCGACCAGCGCGGCGTCGACGGCTCGTTGGTCGAGGCCCTCCATGCCGGCCAGGGCCACGCTGATCTCGTCGTTGACATGGGCGACGGCTCGCCGCACCCCCTTGCCGCCGAAGCGCTCGTCTCCGTCGCGCAACTCGACAGCCTCGTGGCTGCCCGTCGACGCTCCGGATGGCACGGCGGCCCGGCCCGTCGCCCCCGACGACAGCAGCGCCTCCACCTCGACGGTCGGGTTCCCCCGAGAGTCCAGGATCTCCCGGGCTATCAGAAGTTCGATTTCGCTCATGGGGCTGCTGTGACTCCTGTGACTGGTGGGTCAACCGTAGTTGGTGGCGGCCCGCGGATGTGGGACGCGGCTAGACGGATTCGCCCCGCTTGACCTCGGTCCACAGCGAATCGTCTATGGCCGCGCCGCGCGCCGCGGCCAGTTGCTCCATGGCGACGAAGCGACCCCGGAACTTGAGGGTGGCGGCACGCAGAGACGCCTCCGGATCGAGGCTTAGGTGGCGGGCGATGTTGACCACCGAGAACAGCACGTCGCCGAGCTCGTCATCTATCCGCCGGTCCGAGGGGGGCCCGGAAGCGACGGCGACGCGCAGCTCCTCCAGCTCCTCGTCGATCTTCGGCCACGCCTCTTCGGCGTTGTTCCAGTCGAAGCCCACCGAGGCGGCCTTGGACTGGACCTTGACCGCGTACAGCAGGGCGGGGAGGCCGGCCGGGACGCCATCCATGACGCTGGACCGCCCTTTTTCCTGCTTCTTCTGTTCCTCCCAGTTGGGGACCGCCTGCCCGGGGGGGCCGAACACGTGCGGGTGCCGGGCCACCAGCTTGTCGTGGATGCCCCGGGCCACGTCGGACAGGTCGAACTGGCCCGCTTCCGCGGCCAGCTGGGCGTGGAGGGCCACCTGGAACAGCAGGTCCCCCAACTCCTCCTCCAGGGCCTCGAAACCGTCGTCGCCTTCGAGGGCGGCGATGGCATCGAGCACCTCGTAGGTCTCCTCGAGCAGGTGGCGGGTGAGGCTGTGGTGGGTCTGGCGGCTGTCCCAGGGGCACTCGGCCCGCAGGGTGCGCACCAGCTCCACGAAGCGGGTGAGCTCGGCGGCGACGGGCGCCTCCAGCACGGGCACGAAGACCGATGTCAGATGGTCGGGGTCGAACGACCGGTCGAGGTCATCCCAGGCGACCTCGAAGACCGCCTCGTCGGCCAGTCCGAGGCGCTGGAGGACCGTCACTCGAGGCCCATCGGGGACGGCCAGCTTCATCTCCGACAGGACCAGCCGGGTGTCGCACTGGCCGACGAGGAGGGGGCCGCTCCGACCGGCGGCCTCCACGGCGAAGCGGTGGCCGTCGACCAGCTGAACCCCCCGGTCGAGGGGATCGAGGCCGAGACGACCCCAGGCCAGGTCGAGGAAGGAGATCGAAGGGATGACGTCGATCTCGACCCGCCCGTCGGCGCGCAGCAACTCGACGGTCCGTTCGGCCACGAAGGGCGAGCCCGGGACGGCGTAGAGGACCTCCCCCTCAGCCGCGGCGGCGACGAGCCGCTCGACCACCCCGACGTAGACGTCGTCGATGGTGGCTGAACGCTCGTAGAGGTCGTCGAAGGAGGTCGCCGGCTCCACCAGATGGGCGCTCGGGTGGCGGGTGGTCCGCACGAAACGGACAGAGGTCCGGGCGATGGCGTCGACGACGGCCACGCTCACCGCTCGGGGGTCGCCGGGGCCGAGCCCCACGACGACGACCCTACCGGTCACTGCGACGGCGGCGGCTTGGGCGGGGTGATCTGACCCTTGGACCAGGTGCCGTAGCGGGGGTTGACCTGCACCTTGGCCGCGGCCACCACGCTGGACACCTCACTCGGCGTCCCGAGGGCGGCCGTGAGGACCTGCTGAACTCCCGGCGACAGGCCCGGGGTGGTCCGGCGGCCCAGTTGGGCCACCACGTAGCCGTAGCTGGTGGCGATGGCCGGGGTCAGGTCGTTGGGTTTGGCCAGGGCCCGCACCGCGGCCTGCAACGCCGCCGGCTGAGCCTCCAGCGAGGTCTGGCTGTAGCAGATCTCCCCGCCCATGACCGCTCCGGAAGCGATGATGGCCTGGGCGTGGCTCTTGTCGAAGGTCGTCTCCTGGTAGACGCAGATCGAGGAGAAAAGGTAGGGCTGGATGTCGCCGTAGGGCGCCTGCAGATTGGACGTGCTGGTGGGGACGGGGGTCAGAGCCCCCTCCTCGGCCAGCTGACGGATCTGGAAGGCCCGGATCCCGGGCGTGAACTGGGCCCAGGAGGCGCCGCGTATGTACTCGTTGATGGCCTGCGAGGCCACCAACTGGTCCTGCGTGAGGGAAATGGAGTGGGCGACCAGGTACTGGTCGATGGCCTTGGTGGCCACCAGATCGGCCAGGATGTCGCCGGCGAAGGTGGTGCTGTAGGTGCCGGGTCCACCGCTGCCGACCACGGTGGCGCCGTTACCCCCCTGAGCGGTGCTGTTGCCTTTATCGAACCCCTCGACCCACGTCCGGTTGGCCGCCCACCCGGCCATCTCGGAGTTGAGCTGGTTGACGGTGATCACCGAACCGTTGACCGTCGCCGCGTACGGCGACGCGTCGCAGGCCGACAGGGCCAGGGATCCGACGCCCAAGGCGCAGGCCAGGGCTCCGACACGAAAGACTGCTCTGACTCTTGTCACGACGTCGCCGATGCTAGTGAAGGAGCCAACTCCTCTAGCAAAACGGTCAGGTGCTCGGCCGGGTCGGTGGTCTTGGGCAGGGTGAGGACGAGCTGGCCGGTGTCCTCCTTGTACACCGCCTTGGGGGATATCCGGTTGAGCCGCACCCGCTGGCTGGTCTTCAGCTCGAGCGGGCTGAGCCGGGCCGTGTAGCTGGCGCCGGTCAGGCCGCCCCCGCCGGCCACGACGGCCACCTCGCGGATCCCGAGCCGGGCGCACGCGGCGCGCAGATGGGCGATGCGCAGCAGGGCCGTGGCCGGGGCCGGCAGCGGACCGTAGCGGTCCAGCCACTCCGACTCGATGTCGGCCACCTGGTCGTGGGACGTGACCGTGGCGAGGCGCCGGTAGGCCTCGAGGCGGAGGTCCTCCCGGGCCACGTAGTCGGCGGGCAGGTTGGCCGTGACCGGCAGGTCCAGCTTGATCTCGGCCGGTTCCCGGGGTGTCTCACCCTTTAGCTCGGCCACCGCCTCCGAGACCATTTGCACGTACAGGTCGTAGCCGACCGCCGCGATGTGACCGGACTGGTCTCCACCGAGGAGGTTGCCGGCGCCGCGGATCTCCAGGTCCCGCATGGCGATCTTGAAACCCGACCCGAGCTCGGTGTGCTCGCCGATGGTGCGCAACCTCTCGTAGGCCTCCTCGGAGAGCACCTGCTCGGGCGGGTACAGCAGATAGGCGTAGGCCCGCTGGCCGGCCCGCCCGACCCGGCCCCGGAGCTGGTGGAGCTGGCCCAGCCCGAGCCGGTCGGCCCGGTCGACCACCAACGTGTTGACCGTCGGCATGTCGATGCCCGACTCGATGATGGTCGTGCACACGAGGACGTCGTACTTGCCCTCCCAGAAGTCCAGCACGACCTTCTCCAAAGCGCCCTCGTCCATCTGGCCGTGCGCCGTGCCGATCCGGGCTTCGGGCACCAGGGCCCGCAGCTCAGCCGCCACCTTCTCGATGTCCGACACCCGGTTGTGCACGTAGAACACCTGTCCCTCCCGCAGCAGCTCGCGCCGGACGGCCTCGGCCACGGCCCGCTCGTCGTACTCACCCACGTAGGTGAGGATCGGCTGGCGGTCGGCGGGCGGGGTGTGGAGGAGGGTCAGGTCCCGGATGCCGGTGAGGCTCATCTCGAGGGTGCGGGGAATCGGCGTGGCGGTCAGGGTGAGCACGTCCACGTCGGTGCGTAGCTGCTTGATGGCCTCCTTGTGGGTCACCCCGAAGCGCTGCTCCTCGTCGACCACGAGCAGCCCGAGGTTCTTGAAGGAGGTGTCCTTGGACAGGAGCTTGTGAGTGGCTACCACGACATCCACCGAGCCGTCGGCCAGCCCGTCGAGGACGGCTTTGGACTGGGCCGGGGTGAGGAACCGAGACAGCATCTCGACGCGCACCGGGTAACCGGCGAAGCGGTCGCTGAAGGTCTGGAAGTGCTGCGAGGCGAGCAGGGTGGTGGGCACCAGAACGGCCACCTGCATCCCGTCCTGCACCGCCTTGAACGCCGCCCGGATGGCCACCTCGGTCTTGCCGAACCCGACATCGCCACACACCAGGCGGTCCATGGGAGCGGGCCGCTCCATGTCCGCCTTGACCTCCTCGATGGCCTTCAGCTGATCGGGGGTCTCCTGGTAGGGGAAGGACTCCTCGATCTCGCGCTGCCAGGGTGTGTCGGCGCCGAAGGCGTGGCCCGGGGCGTTCACCCGCTTCTGGTAGAGCACGACCAGCTCCTGGGCGATCTCCCGGACCGCCGAGCGCACCCTCGCCTTGGCCTTCTGCCAGTCGGAGCCGTTGAGCCGGCTGAGGGAAGGCGATTCGCCCCCGGTGTAGGGCCGCAGGAGGTCCACCTGGTCCGACGGTACGTAGAGCTTGTCGCCACCCTTGTACTCGAGGAGCAGGTAGTCCCGTTCGACGCCGCCGATGGCCCGCCGCACCATGCCCCCGAACCGGCCCACACCGTGCTGGTAGTGCACCACGAAGGAGCCGGTCTTCAGATCATCGAAGTAGGTCTCGGCGTTGCGGGCCCGGGCCCGGGGCCGCCGATGGGCCCGGCGCCGGCCGGTGAGGTCCCCCTCGGCCAGCACCGCCAGGCGCAGCGGTGGGTAGAGAAAGCCGCGTTCGAGCGGCGCCACGACGATCCGGGCCCCGGGCCGGTCGAGGTCGGCGCCGGTCTCGCAGACCTCGGCGGTGATCCCGTGGTCGCCGAGCAGGGCGGCCAGGCGTCCGGCACTGCCCCGCCCCTCGGCCCCCACGACGATCCGGTAGCCGTCTCCCTGCAGGCCCCGCAGCTGGGCCATCAGCCGCTCCCCGTCGCCCACCACCGGATCCCATCCCGTGGCCGCCACCACCGAGGTGCCCGGCCCTTCCGGTGCGGCCGTGACCGTCCAGGCGGCCGCTTCGGTGTGGGACAGGAGGCGGTCGAAAGGCAGATGGAGGCGGGGGAAATCGTCGTCGGTGGCCTCCCACGTGGAGGCCAGCGTCCGGGCCAGCGCGGCCTCCTCGTCGAGCAGCTCGGCGGCCCGGTCCCGCATGCGTCGGGGCTCGACCAGCAGCACCAGCGCCCCCGGCGGGAGCAGGTCGACCAGGAGGTGCTCCTCGTCGGTGAGCCACGGCAGCCACGACTCCATGCCGTCGAAGACCAGGCCCTCGGAGAAGCGCTCCCACTGGACCCTCGCCCAGGGCGCCCGGCTGACCAGGGCCCGGGCCCGCTCCTGGACCTCGGGGGTGGGCCGCAGCTCCCGGCATCCGAACAGCTCGACATGCTCCACGTCGGTCGTGGACCGCTGGTCCCCGACCGAGAAGCGGCTGAGGCGGTCGACCTCGTCGCCCCACAGGTCGATGCGTACCGGCACGTCGTCGGTGGCCCCGAAGACGTCGACGATGGAGCCCCGCACGGCGATCTCGCCCCGGTGCTCCACCTGGTACTCACGTCGGTAACCGATGGAGACCAGCCGGGCGACCAGGTCCTCGGGGTCGACCTGATCGCCGCGGGTCACCGTGACCGGGGCGGTGTCCTCGACGTGGGGCCCCAACCTCTGGAGCAGGGATCGCACCGGCGCCACCAGCACCTTGGGCATCCGCTCGGGGTGACCGAGAGCTCCGCTGCGCAGCCGCCACATGGTGCGCAGGCGCCGTCCCATGGTCTCGATGCTCGGGCTGACCCGCTCGAAGGGGAGGGTCTCCCACGCCGGGCAGACCTCGACGTGGTCGGGGCCGAGGAACGCCGACAGGTCGTGGGCCAGGCGTTCGGCCTCGGCGTTGGTCGGCACGGCCACCACCGTCGGGTGGCGACGGGACGCCTCGGCGATACCGGCGATGGCAAAAGCCCGAGCCGGCTCGGGGACGGCCACCACCACGTGGCGCAGGTCGCGCAGGTCGGCGAAGGTCTCGTCGTTGCGCAGCAGCGGCAGCAGCGCGGCGAGTGCCCCGGATCCTCCCGGGGTCGGCGGCTGGTCGGTTCGGGGGGAAGGTATCTCGGTCACGTCTCCGCTTCAGGTCCGGCGTCGCGCTTCCCATTGAACCGGTTCTGAGCCGTTCCGAGTCCCTCGACCAGAATGCATTCCACGGCGTCGGCCGCCACCTCGACGCTCACATCGAGTTCGGCCCGCTCCTTCCGGCTCGGCGCCTCGAGGACGTGGTCGGCGCCGCGCTCCTTGCCGCCGGGCGGCTTTCCGATCCCGATCCGCACCCGCGTGAAGGCATCGTCGTGGAGGTGGGCCTTGATCGAGCGCAGCCCGTTGTGCCCGGCGAGACCGCCGCCGGCCTTGACCCGCACCGCTCCGAGCGGGAGGTCGAGCTCGTCGTGGACGACGACCAGCCGGCTCAAATCCTCGATGCCGTAGCGGCGCACGAGCGGGGCCACGGCGCGGCCGGAGTCGTTCATGTACGTCTGCGGGAAGGCCAGAGCCACGCGCCGGTCTCCTATTCGGATCTCGGCTACCAGAGCCTGTTCCTTGGCCCGCTTCAGGCTGCCGCCGTAACGGCCGGCGAGAACGGATATGGCGTCGGCCCCGGCGTTGTGTCGGCTGCCGGCGTATTCCCGGCCGGGATTGCCCAGCCCCACTGCCAGCAGGTCCCAGGGAGTACCGGTGCGGGCCGGGCGCTCCCGACCGCTTCGACCGAGCAGTTAGGCCTCTCCCTCGCCGTCCCCGGCGGATGCCCCGCCGCTGGCGCCACTCTCCTCGCCGCCGGCCGCGCCCGCCGAGGTGTCCTCGGCGGCGGTCTCGCCGCCCTCCGCCGGGGCGGCCCCGACCGAAGCCCCCGACAGGGCGCCCAGCACGATCATCTCGTCGTCGGGCACGTCGGTGGTCACGCCTGACGGCAGGCGGAGATCACCGACGCGGATGGCATCGCCGACCTTGAGGTCGTTGATGTCCACCTCGATCGAGGCGGGGATACGCCCGGGGGTGGCGTTGATGGTCAACGAGGTCAGCTGCTGCTCGACCATCCCCTGTTCGAGCTCCACGGCCTTGGCCTCGCCGATCAGCACGACGGGAACGTCGGCCGAGATGACCTCGTCCCGGCTCACGATCTGGAAGTCGACATGGACCACCGTGTGGCGCACCGGGTGACGTTGCAGCGCCCGGGCCATGGCCAGATGGTGGTCCGAGCCGATGCGCAACTCCAGCAGCTGATTGGCCCCGGAGGCCCCCGAAAGGGCGTGGCGGAGCTCCCTCCCGTCGACCGACACGGAGACCGCTTCGGCGCCGTGGCCGTACACGACGGCCGGGATACGCCCGGCGGTCCGGAGGCGGCGCGACTCGCGCGATCCGGTCGCCCGGCCCGGCTCGGCTACCAGGGTGATCTCTGCCATCGCTTCTGCGCTCCTCGTTCCTGAAAACAGACCGTGCAATCCTAGCCGGTCCCGGCCGGCTGGCCGGCTCGGCCCCCGTCAGGTCTGGTTCTCGCCGCCGAATATCTGCGAGACCGAACGGTCGCTGAAGACGGCGTCGATGCAGTCGGCGACCACTTGGGCGATCGACACGACCTCGATCTTGTCGATCTGCTTCTCGGGAGGAAGCGGGAGGGTGTCGGTCACCACGACCCGGGCGATACCCGAATTCTTGAGCCGGTCCACGGCCGGGTCGGACAGCACCGCGTGGGTGCACATGGCCCACACCTCGGTGGCCCCCTTGTCCAAGAGGATGTCGGCGGCGGCGCAGATGGTGCCGGCGGTGTCGATCATGTCGTCGATCAGGACGCACATGCGGCCCGAGACGTCGCCCATCACGTCGAGGGCCTGGACCTGGTTGACGGCGTCCTTCGGGCGCCGCTTGTACACGGCCGCCACGTCGACGCTCGACCCGGCGTAGCGGGCCGCCTGTTCGGCCACCTTGGTCCGGCCGGTGTCGGGGGCGACCATCACGAAGTCGCCGCTCGGGGCGTGCTCGCGCAGGTAGTCGGTGAGGAGCGGCACCGCCGTCAGGTGGTCCACCGGGCCGTCGAAGAAACCTTGTATCTGGCCGGAGTGCAGGTCGATCGACATGATCCGGTCGGCGCCGGCGGCGTGGAAGAAATCGGAGACCATGCGGGCCGTTATGGGCTCCCGCTCCTTGGACTTGCGGTCCTGTCGGGAGTAGCCGTAGTACGGGCACACGGCGGTGATCCGCTTGGCCGACGCCCGCTTGGCGGCGTCGATCATGATCCACTGCTCCATGAGCGAGTCGTTCACCGAACGCCCGGGTGACCACCCGTGGGACTGCATCACGAACACGTCGGCGCCGCGCACCGACTTCTCGAAGCGCGGCCTCATCTCACCGTTGGCGAAGTCCACCAGCTTGGGATCGGCCAGGTCGACACCCAGATGGGCGGCGACGTCCCGGGCCAGGGCGGGATGGGTCCTCCCGGTCATGACGTGAAGCTTCCGCTTCGGGGTCAGCTCGATGGAGGCGCTGCGCCCGCCTTCTTCCTCAGTGATCAAAATGGCCCCCGGTTCCCGGTCGTCGTCCTCATGGCCCCAGTTGCCTTCACTCTACCGGCCCCGCACCCCCGCCGAATCCGGGCCCGGTGACCTCGCCCTCGGCCAGGCGGGCGCCCGGCGCCAGATGGGCCCACGGCCCCACCCGGGCGTCGGCCCCCACCACGGCGTTGGTGCCGACCGTGGCCGTGACCACGGCGCGGGCCCCCACCCGGCAGTCGGCGAGTTGGGTGTAGGGGCCGAGTTCGGCTCCGGTCTCCACGACGGTGTGCCCCTGGAGCTGGGTCCCCGGGTAGAGGACCACGTCGGGCGCCAGCTCCACCGTGGAGTCGACGTAGGTCGCCTCGGGATCGACCATGGTCACCCCGCGGCGCATCCAGCGCTCGTTGATGCGGGCCCGCAGCTCGGCTTCGGCCACCGACAGCTGGTGGCGGTCGTTGACCCCTGCGGCCTCCATGGGATCGTCCACGACCATCGAGACCACGGGGTAGCCGGCGTCGTGGAGCACCTCCACGACGTCGGTCAGGTAGTACTCCCCCTGCGAGTTGTCCGGGGTGAGGCGACGCAGCGAAGGCGCCAGCACCGACCGGCGGAACACGTATATCGACGTGTTGATCTCGTCGATGTCGAGCTCCTCTTCGGTGGCGTCGGAGTGCTCCACGATGCGCCAAACCCGACCGTTGCGGTCGCGCGTGACCCGGCCGTAACCGGTGGGCTCGGCCACCCGGGCGGTGAGGACCGTCGCCGCCGCTTCGGCCCGGCGGTGGGTCCGGACCAGCGCCGCCAGCGTCGGCGGGCGAAGCAGAGGCGTGTCGCCGGGCAGCACGATGATGTCGTCGTCTTCGGTGTCGTCCTCGGGGAACGCGGTCAGGGCCACCGACACCGCGTCTCCCGTGCCGCGCTGGACCCGCTGCTCCACGAAATCGATGTGCAGGCCGGGAGGAGGTTGCTCACCGATGACCTTGGTGACCCTCGACGCGCCGTGGCCGACGACGAGCACGGCCCGCTCCAAGTCGAGCTCGGCGAGGGCGTGGAGCACGTGCAGGACCATGGGCCGGCCGCAGAGCCGGTGCAGGGGCTTGGGTCTCTCCGAGTGCATCCTCGTGCCCTCCCCCGCAGCGAGCACTACGGCCGACAGCTTGTTCGCGGCGGGCATGCCAACTGTCTAGCAACGACGGAGCCGGCAGCCAAACAGGCCCCCACCCCCGGGAGGTTCTATTTTGTAGGGAAACCCGGTGGCGGGTAGTTCAATGGCAGAACGACGGCCTTTGGAGCCGTATGTTGGAGGTTCGAGTCCTCCCCCGCCAGCCAGCGTGAGAGTCACAGCCCTCGGCCATCATGGTCGGGTGCCCGACCCTCTCCTCCTCGGCCGCAACGTGGTCGTCGGTCCGGGCGAACGTCCGCCGGCGCCGTGGTCGGACTGCGACCGCCGGGTGGTCGAGCGGATCGACCCCGACGCGGCCGCCGCCCTTCACGCCGAGTGGCGCGACCGGATCCCCCGGGTGATAGAGCTGCACCCGGGAACCGGGCTCGACGACCCCCTGCGGCCGCCCGCCTATCCCGTCGAGGCCACCCAGCCCTGGGAGTGGCCGGTCGACCTCGACCTGCCCGGCGAACGCCTCCACCACGCGGTGTGGGCCAACTCCGAGGACGGGCGCCACGGTGGCCGCACGTGGCGTTGGGCCGACGAGGCCCGCCGGGCCGGGGCCGGACCCGGCCGCGGCGGCGCCGACGTCACCCTCCCCGACGGTCGTCTGGCGCTCTGCGACGGCGGCCCTCTGGCCTCGGACCTGGAGGGCCGGGTCGCCACCGCGGTGCTGCACCGGGTTTCGATCGAGCACGGCTTTCTCGACCCCCTCGCCGGCACCGCCCCCACCCCCTCCGGACCGCTCGCCGCCGATCAGGCGGCCGCGGTTCGCGAGCCCCGGGCCGGGGCGCGCGTCCTGGCGCCGGCCGGTTCGGGCAAGACCCGGGTGCTGACCGAACGCGCCCGGGCCCTGGTCAGCTCGTGGGGCCTGCCTCCTGCCGCCCTCGCCCTCATCGCCTACAACGTGCGGGCCGCCGACGAGATGCGCCAGAGGTTGGGCGGGGTCCCCGGCCTGCGCATCCGCACCCTCAACGCGCTCGGCCTGCGGCTCAGCGGCCGGTCGACCACCCTCGACGAGCCGGAGGTCCGGCGGGTGCTCGCCCGGCTGGTCAACTTCCCCCGCCGAGCCGAGGCCGATCCGGCCGCGCCTTGGATCGAGGCTCTGAGCCGGGTCCGCCTTTCGCTGTCGGACCCCGCCGAGGTGGAGAGCTACATCGGCGACGTGTCGGACCTCGACGGGGTGGCCCGGGCCTACCGTTCGGAGCTGGCCCAGCGTGACGCCGTGGACTTCGACGAGCAGGTGGTGGCGGCCGTCGACCGGCTGCTCCACGACGTGGACTTCCGCCTCCGCAGCCAGCGCTTCGCCCGCATCCTGCTCGTCGACGAGTTCCAGGACCTCACCCCGGCCCATCTGCTGCTCATACGCCTCCTGAGCGGACCGGCCGGCGCGGTCTTCGCGGTGGGCGACGACGACCAGACGATCTACGGGTACGCCGGTGCCACGCCCCGGTGGCTGGTCGACTACCAGCGCTGGTTCCCGGGGTCGGCCTCCCACACCCTGGAGGTGAACTACCGCTGCCCACCCGCGGTGGTCGAAGCGGCCGCCAATCTGCTCACCCGCAACGCCATCCGGGTGCCCAAAGAGGTGCGGGCCGCCCGGCCGTCGGGAGGCGAGCTGACGGTGCTGCCGGCCGGCCCCGGACCAGCCGCGGTCACCGCCGGGCGAGTCGGCGCGCTGATCGACGCGGGCGTCGACCCGGCCGATATTGCCGTGCTGGCCCGGGTGAACGCGTCGCTGGTACCCGTCCAGGTCCTGCTCGGGAATCGCGCCATCCCGGTCAACAGCAGCGGGGACCGGCGCTTCGCCCAGCGCAGCGGGGTGCGCGGCGCCCTGGCCTGGCTGGAGGTGGCCGCCGCTCCCCCCGGGCAACTTCCCGGGGCGGCGCTGCGCGAGGCCGCCCGCCGGCCCAAACGGGGCATGAGCAACTCCCTCCTCGACCTGCTGGGCCGACCCCGAAGCGTCGAGTCGCTGGCCGCGCTGCCGGCCTGGCTGACGGCCAAGGGAAGCGCCCGTGACGCCGAACGGGTGGACCGCTTCGTCCGTGACGTGACCCTCGTCCGCCAGGCCGCCGGTCGAGGGACCGCGGGCATCCTCGAGGTCGTCCGTCACCACGTAGGAGGCGAAGGCCTGGACGCCAGCGCCTCGGCCCTCGACGGGTGGAGCCACGGCGCCATCGCCGCCCACGGCGATGACCTCGACGCCCTGTCCGAGCTGGCGGCCCTCGAGCCCGACCCGGGCCTCTTCCCGCTCTGGCTGGCCGATCAGCTGAGTGTCGCGTCCGATGACAGGGGCGTCACCGTCGCCTCGATCCACGCCGTCAAAGGGCGCGAGTGGTCCCACGTCGTCATCCACCACGCCACCGCCGGGCTGATCCCGCACCGCCTGGCCGGTGACGTGGAGGAGGAGCGGCGGATATTCCACGTGGGGCTCACCCGCGCCATCGAATCGGCCACCGTGGTACCCGGTCCCGAGCCGTCCCCTTTCCTCGCCGAGCTGCTCACGCCGGGTCGCCCGGCTCCCGCCCGCCCACCCACCGCCGGGGACCCGGGCCGGGGGCGCCAGGCCGCCGGGGCGACCGCCCGGTCCGGCGCCGAAGGGCCGGCCACCCGCCGGAAATCCGGGACGCGTCCGGCCCCCGCCGGCGGTGGCGGCCCGACCGAGCTGCTGCCGGGTCGCCCAGGGACGGAGTTCGAGCTGGGGGGCCAGCCCCATGAGGTGGTCTCCGCCGGCCCCCGGGGGGCGGTGTGCCTGGTGGGGGGTGGCCCGGCCCGGACCAACGTCGAGTTCGGGACGGTCGTGGTCCACGACGCCAAGAGCCTGGTCCTGGCCCACCCGGGGGCCGAGGCCGCCTTCGCCGCTCTGCGCGAGTGGCGGGCCACCCGGGCGCGGGCCCTGCAGGTGCCGGCCTACGTGGTGTTCGACGACGCCACGCTGCGGGCGGTGGCGGTGAGCCTCCCGACGACGGAGGCGGCCCTGCTCGCCGTGCGCGGCATCGGACCGGCCAAGCTGGAGGCCTACGGTTCGGACCTGTTGGCGCTGGCCGAGGAGTGCCGCGCCTCTGCGGACGACCTGGGGGCGCCCCACCCTCCGTCGTGACCAAGGACCCCCAGCTGCTGTCTGTTCACCACCGTGCAGAACGGTCGGTTGGTCCGGGCCCCCCAGTCAACCCACGGTTTCGTCTGCAGCCCGGCGGCCTGCTACCGGTACTCATGAACGCCGAGGTCGACCCGCTAGCCTCCACCCCCGTGACCGCCACCGATACCGCACCCGCCGCCAAGGAGCGCTGGCGGGCCCAATGGGCCGAGCTGTTCAGCGAGGTCGTGACCACCGGCCTGTGCACCGGGTGCGCCGGCTGCGTGGTGTCGTGCCCGCACGACGTCTTGGGCTACGACGACCAGAAGGGCGTGTACCGGCCCTTCCACCTCGAAGACGAACTGGGCCCCGCGGACTGCGGCCACGGACAGCGGGGCTGCACCAGCTGCACCCGGGCCTGCCCGCGCTTTCGCAACTGGGAGACCGAGGCCGACAGCCACCTGTTCGGCCGTTCCCGCGAGCCCGACGAGCTGGCCGGGGTGTCCAAGGACATCTTCTTGGCCCGCGCCACCGATCCGACCGTGCACGAAACCGGTCAGGACGGCGGCCTCGTATCGGCCATCTTGCTGTGGTGCCTGGAGAACGACCGGATAGACGCCGCTCTCGTGTCCGCTCTCGAAGGTGACGGAAGCACCTGGAAAGCGGTCCCGGCCCTCGCTCGGACCCGGGAGGAGATCCTCGCCACCGCCGGGTCGCGCTACACGTACTCGGCCAACACCCTCGCCTACGCCCAGGCCATCGAGGCCGGCAACGAGAGGCTGGCCCTGGTGGGAATGGGCTGCCAGGCGTCGGTACCGGGCATCATGCGGGCCCGCAAGGCGGGCAAACCCGGCCGCCGGCTGGGCCTGTCCATCGGGCTGCTGTGCTCGAAGACCTTCGACGATGCCATCTTCGACGAGCTGCTGGAGGCCAAGTACGGCCTGGCCCGCCAGGACATCAAGAAGATGAACATCAAGGGCGTGCTGCAAATATGGATGCGCGACGGCTCCTACCACGAGGTCCCGCTCAAGGAGAGCCACGCCTGGACCCGCGAAGGGTGCAAGATGTGCCCCGACTTCGCCGCCGAGCACGCCGATATCTCCACCGGCGGCATCGGGGCGTTCAACGACTGGACGCTGACCCTGGTCCGCACCGACACCGGCCGGGACATCATCGACGGGATGATCCGCGACGGTGTCATCGAGACCCGCCCCGGCGACGACGACCCGGGCGCCATCGCGCTGCTGCGCAAGCTGTCGATCGTGTCGCGGCGGCGCTGGCCCGACCAGGCGGTGGCCGCCCCCAAGCTCGGGGTGCCGCCCCCCAAACCGAAAGTCGCCGGCTGAGCCGGCCCTTCGGGGAGATCCCGGACCTCTAGCGCAGATCGACCGCCGCCGGGTCCAGCCCGGCGGCGCGCATGCGCTCCTGCACGGCCAGGGTCTGCGGTGGGGGGGTTCCCCGCCTCATCCCCTGCCATATGTCCCCGTCCTCGGCCCAGACGTGGCAGGTGTCCTTCATGAACCCGACCGCCCGCAACGAGCCACCGGTGGGGGCGTCGGCCGTGCCGGCCGACGCTCGGCGCATGGTGAACACCGACTGCAGGGCGACGGGGGCCATGGCCTGCAGGAGGGCGGTGGTGTGGCTGCAGCCCCTCGGGCCGCCGAAGCGCCGTCGCACCTCGTGGGTGAAACCGCGGGCGATCGACAGGCCGACCAGCTCCTGGTAGTGGCCGGCGATGCTCGGGCAGGTCAGTTGGGGGAAGGTCTCGAAGACCACCTCCGCGGCGGTGATGGTGAGCTCGGGGAACGACACCGTCAGATCGAGGATCATGTGGTGGATGGGCATGGGCCGACCGTCGTCGGTACCCCCGGCCGCCCTGATGCGCGCCGCCACCGAGGCTCCGGGGCGTATGTCCATCACCGCACCGCGCAGCAGCATGGCCTGATCCGACAGGCGGTAGGCCCGCACCGAGTAGTCCCGGGCGTGGAGGGGCTCGAGGTCGGGCTCGGGGGGCAGGAGCTCCGGATGGTCATCCCACCCCGGGGTTCCCGGGCCGGTCACAGCTTGCGGTGGTCCCAGGACACGATCTTGTCGACGTCGACGGTTACCAGTACCCGGTTGTGGAGCATGGCGTTCAGCCCGTCGCGCTGGCTCTCGTCCCAAGGTCCCACGTAGCGCTCCCACACCGATTTACCCAGCTCCCAGATGGAGTCGGCATCGTCGATGATGCGGGCCTTTCCGACCAGCTCGACGCCGCGCAACTGGTCGTAGCTGTCCCCCGCCTCGACCAGAACGGTGATGCGGGGATCGCGTTTGAAATTCTGGACCTTCTGCGACTTGGCCTTGGTCTCGAAGGTGACCGCTCCGTGGAGGAACCCGTACCACATGGCCACCGCATGGATGGACCCGTCGGGGTGCATCGAGCAGAGCGTGGCGGTGCGCTCCTCGTGGAGGAAGGCCTCGATTTCCTCGTCGGTCATCTTGATCTGGCTGCGGCGGTTGTCCCCCATAGTGGGAGCAGCCTGCCACAGCCGGAGCCGGGGGTTCTAACCAGGAGAGGCGCGGACCGGCGACCCGGTACCGGGCGTGCTCGCTAGCGGCCGGCGCGACGCTGCCAGCGGGTCGCCTTCAGCATCTTCTTGTGCTTCTTCTTCCTCATGCGCTTTCGGCGCTTCTTTATCAGCGAACCCACGAAGAGGAGACACTAGTCCGTTTGGTGGTGCGGCGACAAACGCCGCCCCCTGACCGTCGGCCGGCCCCGCCGGCGTGCGCCGCGCCCTTGCCATGCGCCCTTGCCATGCGCTCTTCGCCCTGCGGCCTTCCCGCCCACCGGCGGCCCGGCGTCAGCGATCCACCCTCACGACGGTTCGTCCGGGACCCTCGTGGGCCCCCGGTACGAACCACGTGGCCCCGCTGCCGGCCAGCTGCGGCACCTCGCCGGTCGCCTCCCCGAGACGGTCCCGCCACCGGGCCAGTTCGGGGGCCACCACGAGTGCGGCCGGCTCGAGATCGTTGCCGTGCTCGCCGACCGGTCCGCCCAGAGCGTCCCACGCCCGGTACACCTCGACCGTCGACACCGCCAATGGGGGTACCACCAGCGTGTAGGGCCGCCCTCTGACCTCCTCGAAGGGTAACGGCTCGATCACCTCCCCGATCCCCGTCACCCTCGCCCGGCCTCCGGCGAGGCAGAACGGGACGTCGGCGCCGAGGGAGGCGGCCACCTCGGCGTCGTCGACGCCCGCCCAGCGCAGAACCGCGGCGGCGTCGGCCGAGCCGCCGCCGAGGCCGCCACCGGTCGGGATGCGCTTGTCGAGCGCGACCGCCGCCTTCCGTCCGACCAGGCGGAGGGCCCGCTGGACCAGGTTCTCGTCGCCGGCTGGCACCTCGCGCCCAGCCCCCAGCCCGGTGACGGTGAAGCTGTCACCCTCACCCAACTGCAACACGTCGGCCAGGTCCAGGGTGACCATCTCGGAGTCGATCAGGTGGTACCCATCGGCCCTGACCCCGGTGATCCGCAACGACAGCGTCAGCTTGGCCCGGGCCTGGACCACCACGGGGGCGCTCACTCGAAGCTCTTGCCGGCCAGGCGGCCCCGGCCGGCCACGTCGGGCCGTTCGACCACATCGGGCCTTCCGACCACACCCGGCTGTCCGGCCAGCCGCCCCCAGGCCTCCACGTCGAGCTCCTCGGCCCGGGCCTCGGGGGCGACCCCCGCCGTCTCAAAGGCCGCCGGGTCCATCACCGCAGCCAGTGATCGGCGCAGCATCTTGCGCCGGGTCGCGAACCCGGCCCGGACCAGCGCGAACAGCCGATCGGGGTCGACCAGAGCGGGGTCGACGGCGGGGACCGGCCGGCGGCGGATGTCCACCAGCACCGACTCCACCTTGGGCCTCGGCTGGAACACGCTCGCCGGCACCCGGCCCACCAGGCGGGCCTCGGACCAGTAGGCCACCTTCACCGATACCGCCCCGTAAGGCCCGTCTCCGGGTCGGGCCACCAGGCGTTCGCCCACCTCGCGCTGCACCATCACCAGCATGCGCTCCACGAGTGGCACGGAGTCGAGAAGGTCGGCGATCAACGGGGTGGCGATGTTGTACGGGAGGTTGGCTACGAGCACCCAACCCGGTCGCCCCTGCAGCAGTTCCGACCAGTCCACCCGCATGGCGTCGGCGTGGACCACCACCACCCGGTCGAGGCCCGACAGGGTCTCGCCGAGCGGGGCGAGCAGATGCCGGTCGGCCTCGACCGCCACGATCGACGCGCCGGTCTCGGCCAGGGCCAGCGTGAGCGAGCCGAGACCGGGGCCGACCTCCACCACCCGGTCTCCCGGACCGACCCCGGCGAGCCGGGCGATCCGCCGGACGGTGTTGGGATCGGCCACGAAATTCTGACCCAGGGCCCGGCTCGGGCGCAGACCGTAGCGGGTCAGGAGTGCGGCGATGTCGCTCTGCGACAGGGTCATTCGGGCAGGCCGAACACGGTCGAGGCGTTCTCCCATGTGGCCCGGGCCACCTCCTCGACGGGCCGCCCCTGGACCTCCGCCACCGCCGCGCCGACCAGGGCCACCCAGGCCGGGCGGTTGGGTCGGCCCCGGTTGGGAACCGGGGCCAGGAAGGGGGCGTCGGTCTCGACCAGGACCCGGTCGAGCGGGCACAGGCGCGCCGCGGAGCGGATGTCGGCGGCGTTCTTGAAGGTGATGATGCCGCTGAAGGACAGGTAGGCGCCCAGGTCCAGGGCCCGCCGGGCCTCGTCGGGGCCGCCGCTGAAGCAGTGGACGATCCACCTCGGGGGCAGCGGTCCCGACTCCAGAATGGAGAAGGTGTC
Organism: Acidobacteriota bacterium; assembly: GCA_028876385.1. Classification (GTDB taxonomy): domain Bacteria; phylum Actinomycetota; class Acidimicrobiia; order Acidimicrobiales; family Palsa-688; genus JAKCDU01. The sequence goes on from JAGWSF010000069.1 coordinate 100,479, forward strand.
GTCCCACGCGTCGCGGGTGTGGATGACCAGAGTCAGGTCCAACCGCCGGGCCAGGTCTATCTGGGCCCGGAACACCTCGTGCTGAACAGCCCGGGGTGAGTGCTCGTAGAAGTAGTCCAGACCGCACTCGCCCACCCCGACCACCCCGACCGGGGTCGGGTCGAGGAGGGCGGCGATGCCTTCCACGCCGTCGGTGGCGTCGTGGGGATGGAGGCCCACGGTGGCGTAGACGTGGTCGTGGCGGCGGGCCGCTTCGATGGCCGCGACCGAGGTTTCGACGCCGGTCCCGATGGTGACCAGTCGGGTTACGCCGGCCGCCGCGGCCTCTGCGACTGCGTCATCCCCCACTCCGTCGAAACCGAGGTGGCAATGGCTGTCGGTCCACATGCTCAGCCCTGGAGCCGGGGGAAAAGGGGGTTGCCGCGCTCCACCTTCCGTCCTCCCGGGTAGCCGCCCCACGCCGCCGCAGCCGGCAGGCGCTGGTCGAGCACCGAACCGTCCATGCCGATGCGCCGCCATATCTCCTCAGCCGCCCGGGTGAGGGCCGGGCTGGCCAGCACCGCCACGATGCGCAGGATCTCCAGCGCGTCACCGAGAACCGCGTCCACCGCGGGCCCCGGTTCGGCCTTCCACGGCTCGGCCGCCTCGAGCGCCGCGTTGGTTTCGCGCACCAGCCGCCAAGTCGCTTCTAGCGCCTCGCTCGGCGCGATCCGCTCCCACGCGTCGGCGATCTGCTCGTAGGCGGACTCGACGAACACTCTGAGAGCACTGTCAGGGTCGGGTGCCGGTCCGATGCCGGCGCATTTGCGCTCGACGACGGTGGACACCCGGGCCAGGAGATTGCCCAGGTTGTTGGCCAGGTCGGCGTTGTACCGGCTGACCATGCCCTCGTAGGAGAACTCCCCGTCCGGACCGAACGCCTGGTCGCGCAGGAAGTGGTAGCGGTAGCCGTCGACGCCGAAGGTGGGGACCAGGCCGGCCGGGGAGATCTGGTTGAAGGCCGTCTTGGACATCTTCTCGCCACCGACCAGCAGGTAGCCGTGCACGGCGATACGGGCGGGGGGGTCGATACCGGCGGCCATGAGCAGCGCCGGCCAGTACACGCAGTGGAAGCGCAGGATGTCCTTACCGATGAGATGGTGCACCGCGGGCCACCACGCATCGAACCGGGCGTCGTCGCGGCCGTAGCCGATGGCCGTGGCGTAGTTGATCAGGGCGTCGTACCAGACGTAGAAGACGTGGTCGCCGTCCCAGGGGACCGGCACGCCCCACTTGATAGACGTCCGCGAGATCGAGATGTCCCGCAGCCCGCCACGGATCAGGCCGACGGCCTCGTTGCGCTTCGATTCAGGTGTGACCGCGCCCGGATTGGCCTGGTACCACTCGAGGAGCCGATCGGTGAACTCCGAGAGCTTGAAGAAGTAGTTCTCCTCCTTGAGCAACTCCACCGGGCGGCGGTGGATGGGGCACTGCATCCCGTCGAGCAGGTCGTCCTCGGTGTAGTACGCCTCGCACGAAACGCAGTACAGGCCCTCGTAGGGGCGCAGCTCGATGTAGCCGGCCTCGTAGGCGGCTTGCATCAGCTTCTGGGTCGCCTCGTAGTGGCGGGGTTCGGTAGTCCTGATGAAATCGTCATTGGAGATGTCGAGCAGCTCCCAGGCCTCCCGGTAACGGGCGCTGAAGCGGTCGGCGTGCTCGACGGGTGTGAGACCGTTGGCCTCGGCCGCCCGGGCCACCTTCAGACCGTGCTCATCGGTCCCGGTGAGGAAGAAGACCTCGTCGCCGAGCAGTCGGTGCCACCGGGCGACCGCGTCGGCGGTGACCGTCGTGTAGGCGTGACCGATGTGGGGCGCGTCGTTGACGTAGTAGATGGGGGTGGTGACGTAGAAACGCTTGGCGACAGAACCCACGATCCCCGAGGGTAGGCCACAGCCGGCCCGCAGCGACGCAGTTAAGCGTCGTTCTTCAGGGCCAGGGCCGCGGCGTAGACGACCCGCTTGGGGAGTCCCAGGGCCAGGGCGACCTCGGCGATGGCCTGTCGCCGATCGGCGCCGGCCCCGATGCGGGAGCGGAGCGCTTCGTCCACGGCCTCGGGCTCGACGACGGCGTCGGCGACCGGCGGCCGGCGATCGACGACGATCACGTGCTCGCCGCGCGGTTCCTCCCCCGACGCCACGAAGGTCGGCCCGGCCTCCCCCAGAGAGGCCCTCCAGACGGTCTCGTGGACCTTGGTGAGCTCCTTCACCACGGCCACCCGACGGTCGGCCCCGCAGACCCCGGCCAGGTCGGCCAGCGTCGCCGCCACCCGCCCCGGAGCCTCGTAGATGACCACGACCACGGGCTCGCCGGCCACCCCGGCCAGCGCGTCACGCCGCTCCCGTCCCCGTCTCGGCAGGAACCCCACGAATCGGTACTCCGAGGCTGGAAAGCCGCTGAGGGCCAGAGCGGCGCTCACCGCGCACGGCCCGGGGACCACCTCCATTTCCAGTCCGGCGGAGTGGGCGGCGTCGACCAGCAGGTGGCCGGGATCGGAGATCGTCGGCATCCCGGCGTCGCTGACCAGGGCGACCACCGCGCCGTCGCGGACGAGCCCGACGACGGACGCCACCTGCTCGGCCTCGGTGTGGTGATCGAGACGCACCAGGCGGGGGGCCGGGACACCGAGCGCGCTGAGCAGGCGACGCGTCCGCCGGGTGTCCTCGCAGAGGATCACCGTGGCCTCGGTCAGGGCCCGCACCGCTCGGGGCGAGATGTCGTCGAGATTGCCGATCGGGGTGCCGACGACCAGCAGTCGACCGGTCACGTGTCCTTGACCTCCAGGCGGTCGCCGACGTGGAGGTCCCAGCGCTCGAACGCGCCAGCGTGGGCCACCACCAGGACGCCCTTGAGCGAGACCCCGGCGATTCGGCGCCGGGGCAGCACCGTGATGCGGCGCACCGTCAGGCACTCATCCCCCGACGTGGTCCGCGAGGGATCGCACCAGGCCATCTCCCGGGTGTCGTGACAGCCGAACGTGTGGACCAGGGACGGTCCCCGCTTGACCATGGCACCGCGGATGGGTTGACCCCAGCCCGTGTCGCGCTCGTCCACCGCAGCCAGAACCTCGCCGTTGCGGAGGAGCCAGGACACCGACGGCTCAGACGTTGAACCGGATTTCGAGCACGTCCCCGTCCACCACCTCGTACTCCTTGCCTTCGACCCTCAGCTTCCCCGCCTCTTTGGCCTTGTTCCACGACCCGATGGACAGAAGCTCGTCCCAGTGGATGACCTCGGCCCGGATGAATCCCCGCTGCAGGTCGGAATGGATGACCCCGGCGCACTCGGGGGCCCGGGCGCCGGCCCGGAACGTCCAGGCCCGGCTCTCCTTGTCCCCCGTGGTGAAGAACGTCCGACGGCCGAGCAGGTGGTAGGCGGCGCGCGCCACGCGGGCCAGCGCGCCCTCCCCGAGGCCGAGACCTTCGAGCAGCTCGGCCCGCTCGTCGGCGTCCAGTTGGGCGGCCTCGGCCTCCAGGGCCACGCTCACCCCGAGCACATCGCCGTGGCCGCCCATCTCCTCTACGACCGGGGCGATGACCGCGTCGGGCTCACCGACCTGGTCCTCCCCGAGATTGACCACGGCCAGCACGGGCTTGTTGGTGAGCAGGAAGAAGCTGCGGAGGGTGACCTTGTCGTCGGAGCTGAGCGACGACCGGTAGATGGGGATGCCCTGGTCGAGCTCCGCCTTGGCCCGCTCCAAGGCGTCGACCTCCCCCTGGAGGGACTTGTCGGACTTGGCGGCCTTGCGGCGCTTGTCGATCTGGCTGTCCACCGTCGCCGCGTCGGACAGGACCAACTCGAGATCCAGCACGCCCAGATCCTCGAGGGGGTCCGAGCCGCCCACCACATTGGGGTCCTCGAAGGCCCGCAGCACCAGGCAGAGGGCGTCGGCCTCGCGGATACCGGCCAGGAAGCGGTTGCCCAGGCCCTCACCGGTGGACGCCCCGGCGGCCAGCCCGGCGATGTCGACGAACTCGACCGCGGCGGGCACCACCTTGCGGCTCTGCGACATGGCGGCCAGCCGGGCCAGCCGGTCGTCGGGCACCTGGGCCACACCCTGGGTCGTCTCCGTCGTGGAGAACGGGTGGGCCGCGACGAGAGCCGAACCTCCGGTCAGTGCGTTGAAGAGGCTCGACTTTCCCGAGTTGGGTAAGCCGACGATGCCCAGACGTTCCATCGGGGGCAGGGTACCGCCCGCCGGCTGGCGCGCAGTAGGTGGCCTGAACCGACCGCGGGCCGATCCGAGACGGGACTGGCCGTGGGCGGTGGATGGCGCCTAGCCTGATCCGCTATGTCCAAGCGCACCCACAAGGCCCGTTTGCGGGCTCGCCGCAAGAAAGCCAACCACGGCCAGAAGCCCCGCAGGGGCCGTTAGCCACCTCTCCTACCGGTCGGCGGGACCGGGCCGTCCGCCGACCGGGCCGTCCGCCGACCGGGCCGTCCGCCGGCCGGGCCGGATCAGCTCTCGAGGAGCCCGGCGCTGACCGCCAGCCGACGCAGGTCGGCGACCGGGCGGGCCCCCAGGTGGCTGACCACCTCGCCGGCGGCCAGCGCCCCGAGACGGGCGCTGCGCTCCGGGCCCAGGTCGTTGACGACCCCGTAGAGGAAGCCGGCGGCGAAGCTGTCGCCGGCTCCGGTGGAGTCGACCACGGTGGCGACGGGGACCGCCGGCACCCGGGTTCGTCGCCCTTCCCGGTCGGCGATCACACACCCGGCGGCGCCGAGGGTGACGGCGAGCAGGGGGACCCGTGCGGTCAAGGCGGTAATGGCCGCCTCCAGGTCGTCCTCGCCGGCCAGGCCGAGGGTTTCGGGCTCGTTGGCGAAAAGGAGATCCACCCGGTCGAGTAGGTCGAGCAGGGCGGTCCGCTGGAAGGCGACCCACCCCGGGTCCGAGGCCGAGAACGAAACGAGGGTCCCGGCCCGGCGGGCCGTCTCGACCGCTTCGTCGACGGTGGCGGTGGTTCCCTCCGGCCCGACCAGATAGCCCTCGATGTAGAGCGCCCGGGCCGCGGCGATGGACTCCTTGTGCAGGTCGGCGGGGTCGATGGTGGCGCCCGCCCCGAGGTCGGTGCACATGGTCTTCTCGGCGTCGGGGGTGACCAGGACCAGGCAGCTACCGGTCGCCGGGGCGCCGTCCCCGGCCGGCGGCGTGTCGTAGATGACCCCGGCCGCCGCTATGTCGGCGCTGAACGTGGCCCCCATCTCGTCGGAGGCCACCTTACCCACGAAGCGGACCGACTCCCCTAGCGACGCCAGGCAGGCCGCGGTGTTGGCGGCCGAGCCTCCCGACACGTGGGCCTCCGGCTCGATGGCGGCGTAGAGCTGCCGGGCCCGCTCTCCCTCCACCAGGGCCATCGTCCCCTTCTCCAGACCCAGCGCCCGTATCTCCTCGTCGCCGGTGCGGGCCAGTACATCCACGATGGCGTGGCCGAGAGCAACGACCGAGGCGTCTGCGTGCATGGCCCGAGACCGTACCCTGCCGGTCGGGGACAAGCCCAGACACGGCGACGGCGACCCAGTCACTAGAATCATCCGGATGCCGGGTGGGACCTCGCCGATGTCCGCCGCGGCCCCTACGCCGAGCTACGAGGAGTGACTGTGGGCGGAGACGAGACCTATCGGCTGCCCCGTAGCGCCCGACCCCGCCGCTACGAGTTGCAGTTGGCCCCCGACCTCGACGCGGCCCGCTTCGACGGGCAGGTGACCATCGACGTGGACCTCGTCGAGAGCGCCGACCGCCTGGTGCTGCACGCCGCCGATCTGGGTATCTCCTCGGCCACGCTGGCCACCCCCGAGGGCGACGAAATAGCCCTCGACGTCGGCTTCGTGGTCGCCGACCAGATGCTGGTGCTGAGCGCGCCCCGGGCGCTCGAGGTGGGCCGCTACCGGTTGTCGATCGCCTTCGAGGGCACCATCAACGACCAGCTGCGGGGTTTCTACCGAAGCACCTTCCGCGACGAGGAAGGCGTCGAGCACACCGTCGCGGTGACTCAGTTCGAAGCCTCCGACGCCCGCCGGGCCTTCCCGTGCTGGGACGAGCCCGACTTCAAGGCGGTCTTCGCCGTGAAGCTGGTCATCGCCGAAGGGCTCACCGCCATCTCCAACGGCGAGCTCCTCTCCTCGGCGGCCCTCCCCGACGGGCGGGTCGAGCTGACCTTCGCCGACACCATGTCGATGTCCACCTACCTGGTGGCCTTCGTCGTGGGACCCTACGAGCTGACCGAACCCGACGTGGTCGACGGCATACCGATGCGTATCGCCGCCCCACGGGGGCGCCTCAACCATGTCGGGTTCGCCGCTGGAGCGGCCCGTCACGCCCTCGAGTTCCTGAGCGGCTACTTCGCCATCCCCTATCCGGGCGGCAAGCTCGATCACGTGGCGGTCCCCGATTTCGCCTTCGGGGCCATGGAGAACCTCGGGTGCGTCACCTACCGGGACCGCCTCCTTCTCGTGGACGAGTCCAACGCCGCCCAGACCGAGCTGCAGAACGTGGCCACGGTGATCGCCCACGAGACGGCCCACATGTGGTTCGGGAACCTGGTGACGATGAAATGGTGGAACGGCATCTGGCTGAACGAGGCCTTCGCCACGTTCATGGAGCTGACCACCAGCCACGACTTCCGGCCCGAATGGCAGGTGTGGACGGCCTTCGGGGCCGGTAAGGCGGCGGCCTTGTCGATAGACGGCCTGCGGGCCACCCGCCCGGTGGAGTACCCCGTCGGCCGCCCCGAGGAAGCCGAAGGGATGTTCGACGTGCTGACCTACCAGAAGGGCGGGTCGGTGCTGCGCATGCTGGAGCAGTTCCTCGGCCCCGAGGTGTTCCGTCAGGGCATCGCCCGCTACCTGGCGACCCACGCCTACGCCAACACCGAGACCGAGGACCTCTGGGATGCCCTCGAGGAGGTCTCGGGCCAGCCCGTGCGCACCATGATGGCGACGTGGATCCTCCAGGGTGGCTACCCGGTCGTCCACGCCGCCCGTGGCGACGACCCTTCGACGGTGGTGTTGCGCCAGGAGCGCTTCTTCTATTCGCCCGGCGGCGACCCCGACGCCGAGGGTGCGACCCGCTGGGTCATCCCGGTGAGCCTCCGAGCCTCGGTCGAGGGCCGTCCCGTAACGGCCCGGGTGCTCCTCGACGGCCCCGAGATCTCCCATGCCTTCCCCGCACCGGTGGACTGGGTCGTGGTCAACGACGGGGCCTGGGGTTACTACCGGACCCGCTACGACGCCGACCTGCTCGACCGGTTGCGGGCCGCCGGCCCGGTGGCCATCATGTCACCGCTCGAGCGGCTGCAGGTGGTGGGCGACATCTGGGCCGCCGTCGTGGCCGGAACGGCCGATCTGTCGGAGTGGGTGTCGGCTTCCACCTCGGTCTCGGGCGACCCCGATCCTGACGTCTGGGGCTCCGTCGGTTCGGTGCTGCGATCGTTGCTGCTCCTCGCAGACGACGGAGATCGGCCGGCCGTCGCCGCCTTCGCCCGGCGCCTGGCCGGACCGGCCGGACGTCTCATCGGGTGGGAGCCGGTGGCCGGAGAGGGCGACCGGGCGTCGATCGCCCGGGCCCGCATCCTCAGCGCATTGGGCGAAACCGGGGGTGACACCGACACCGTGGCCGAGGCGCTTCGGCGCTACGAAGCCCACCTGGCCGACCCGGCCGGGGCCGCCCTGGCCCCTGACCTGATCCGCACGGCCGCGGCCATCGCCGTGGCCAACGGTGGCGAGCGGCTGTGGGATCTCACCCTCAACGCCTACCGCTCGGCGGAGCAGGCGGTCGAACAGCTGCGCTACCTCTACGCCCTGGCCGAAACCCCCGACGCCGCCCTTCGGCGACGGGTCCTGGACCTGGTGCTCAGCGGCGAGGTGCGCAGCCAGGACGGGCCGTTCCTGGTCGGGGCGGCCCTGTCCCACCCCGGGGCGGCCGGTCAGGTCTGGGAGTGGATCGAGGAGCACTGGGACGCCGTCTCAGAGCGGTTCCCGCCCAGCCTGACCGTCCGCATGTTCGAGTCCATCGCGGCCATCTCCGACGCCGACCTGGCCGGGAGGGTGCACCGCTTCTTCGACCGCGTCGAGCTCGCCGTGAGCCCCATCCGACTGCAGCAGATCCTCGAGCGCATGGACCTGTCTGTGGCCCTGGCCGAACGGCTCCGGCCCGGCCTGGCGGCGGCCCTGGCCTGAGGCCCACTCAGTCCGTCGGTGACCCCGGATCGGTACCGGACATGCCGGCCACCCGGGCTCGCACCTGCTCGAGGCGGGCCGAGGCCAACGCGTGGAGACGCTCGGCCCGCTCGTAGAGGTCGGCGGCGGCCTCGATGCCGAGATCGCCGCTGGCCAGACGGGCGGTGGTCTCTTCCAGCTCGGCCATCAACTCCTCGAAGGTCGCCGGCGACTCCTCGAAGGTCGCCGGTCGTTCGCCCGATGCGCCGGTCATCGACCCGCCTCCGAGACGGCCACGACCGATGCGGTGACGACACCCCGGGCCAGCCGGGCCTCGACGAGATCCCCGACCCCGACCTCGCCGGCCGACCGCAGCACCGACCCGTCGGGCCCGCTGACCACGGCGTAGCCCCGCTCCAGGGTGCGCTCCGGCGACAGGGCGTGCAGGTGGCGCCGCTCGGCGTCGAGCCGGCCGCCGGCCCGGCCGACGGTCTCCCAGAACGGCCGCTTCCAATCGGCTCTCGCCAACCGCCCGGCGGCCGCTTCCACCCGTCCCCGCGGGTGGAGGCCGCCGAGTCGGATGGAGGTCCGCTCCAGACGCTGCGCAGCGCGCTCGACCGAGGATCCGACGGCCACGCCAGGGTCGATGCCGGCCAGCCGGTTGGCCGCCCCGGTCAACCGGGCTCCGAGGTGCGCTCCGGCCCGGCCGAGGGCGTCGTCCACGCCCCGCTGCAGCGCCGTCAGGTCGGGCAGTACGGCGGTGGCGGCCAGGGACGGCGTGCCGCAGCGCAGGTCGGCCACCTCGTCGCAGAGGGGACGATCGCCTTCGTGTCCGATGGCCGACACCACCGGGACGGCACAGGCCGCCACGGCCCGGCAGACCTCTTCGGTGCTCCACGGCAGAAGCGAGGGGGCGTCGCCACCCCCCCGGGCCAGGATGATCACCTCGACGCCCGGCCACGCCGCCAAGGTGGCGATGCCCTCGGCGATGGTGAGCGACGCCGACGGCCCCGATACGGTCGTCTCCAGGAATCTCACCGGGTAGCCGGGGCAGCGGGCGGCCACCACCGACTCGATGTCCTTGCGTACCGCCGCCTCGGCCCCGCAGAGCACGCCGACCGCCGCCGGCAGGATCGGGATCGCCCGAGGGGGCCGTCCGAGCAGCCCTTCGGCCTGCAACCGGGAACGGGTCTCGGCAATGAGCGCGGCGATGGCCCCGGCCCCGACGGGCACGACCTCCTCGGCCACCAGGTGGAGCTGACCCCGGTCGTTGGACCACTGCGGGGTGGCCACGACCGACACCCGCTCCCCGGCGGAGATACGGGACCGGCGGGCCGCCGCGGGCGGAACCCTGACGTCGACCTGGGCGGCCCGGTCGCGGAGTGTGAAGAACACGTAGCCGCCCCGCGATGTGGTCGGGCGGTAGACTTCGCCCTCGACGGCGATGCGGCCGATACTCGCCAGTGACCGGGCTATCTCCCCGGACAGCCGGACGAGGGTCACCGGCCGGGGTGCTCCACGCACCGGGTCGACGTCGAAGAGCGGCAGGGTCATGCGTTCAGGCTAGCCAGAGGGTGTGACCAGGCTCGAAGCCCCTGAAATGCGCTGACCACGCGCCCGACAGTTAGCATGGGTTTGAATCAACCAGCAGGAGACCTATTGAGCGAAAGCCAAACCGGGAGTTCATTCGCCTCGTTGGGGATCGACTCCGACGTGGTGGAGTCGCTCGCCGCCCTGGGGATCACCGAGCCGTTCCCCATCCAGAGCCTCACCATCCCCGACGCACTCACCGGCCGCGACGTCTGCGGCAAGGCCAAGACCGGTTCGGGGAAGACTCTCGCCTTCGGCATCCCCCTCCTGCAGCGCCTGAGCGCCCGTCCCGAGCTCGCCGACCGCGGGGATGTCGGGTCCGAACGGGAACCCGGCCGGGGCCAGGGACGTCCGCCCAGAGGCCTGGTCCTGGTGCCGACCCGAGAGTTGGCCCGGCAGGTCGCCGACGTGCTCATACCCCTCGCCGAGGCCCGGGATCTGACCCTCGGCGTGTGCTACGGGGGGACCAACATGGAGGCCCAGGTGAAAGCCGTGCGGGCCGGGATGGACGTCGTCATAGCCACCCCGGGCCGGCTCATCGACCTGCGCCAGCGGGGCGAGATCGACCTCGGCCACATCGAGGTGGTGGTCCTCGACGAAGCCGACCGCATGGCCGACATGGGGTTCACCCCCCAGGTCGAGTGGTTGCTGCGCCATCTCGTGAAACCGCACCAGACCATGCTCTTCTCGGCCACTCTCGACGGCGACGTCGACCGTCTGATCCGCCACGAGCTCACCGATCCGGTGCACCACGAGGTGGCGTCGACCACGGCCACGGTGTCGGGGATGGCCCACCGTTTCATTCAGGTCCATCAGATGGACAAGGTGAAGGTCACGGCGGCCATCTGCCGCAGCCAGTCCCGCACCATCGTCTTCACCCGCACCAAGCGCAACGCCGACCGGCTCACCGAGTCCCTACGGGCGGAGGGGATCGATGCCCGGGCCATCCACGGCGATCTCCGCCAGCAGATGCGGGAGCGGGCCCTGCGAGCCTTCACCGAGGGTCGACTCGGGGTCCTCGTGGCCACCGACGTGGCGGCGCGGGGACTCGACGTCGACGACATCGACGTCGTGATCCACTACGACCCGCCCGAGGACCACAAGGCCTACCTGCACCGATCGGGGCGCACGGCGCGGGCCGGGCGTGAGGGACTCGTCGTCACCTTGGTGCTCTGGAACGAGCACATGGAGATCGAGCGCATCCAAAAGCGCCTGGGGCTGAGCGAACCGATCGTGGAGATGTTCTCCAACGATCCCCGGCTGGCCCACCTGGCCAACCGGCCCTCCGAGCGCCACCCCCCGGGCTGAGCGGCTCCAGCGCGGACCGAAGCGGCCAGCATGCGCCAAGCTCTCGAGGTGCTCGGCTTCATTGCCGCCGCGGCGCTGGCCCTGGCGACGATGCTGTCGGCCATCCGCTCGGTGGTGCTCCCCCGGGCGGCCCAGAGCGCCATCCCCAACCTGACCGTACGGGCCGTGCGGGCCGGCTTCCGGCTTAGGGCGTCGCGCTCCGACAGCTACCTCGAACGGGACCGGGTGATGGCCATGCTGGCCCCGGTCGCTCTCGTCGCCATGCTGGGCAGCTGGTTGCTCCTCCTCTTCGCCGCCTACACCGCCATGTTCTTCTGTCTCGGCGGAAGGTCCCTCGCTCACGCCGCGGAGATCTCGGGGTCGTCGATCTTCACCCTCGGCACTTCGGGAGCCAACCAACTCGGGGCCGACCTGCTCAGCTACTCCGAGGCCGGTCTGGGGCTCCTCATGGTGGCGCTGCTCATCAGCTACTTCCCGAGCATCTACAGCGCGTTCACCCGACGCGAGACCGGGGTCACCTTGTTACAGGTCCGCGCCGGCGACCCTCCGAGCGCCACGACCATGCTGGTTCGCTACCACCGCATAGAAGGCCGACTCCACCAGCTCACCGAACTGTGGCGGACGTGGGAAATCTGGTTCGCCGACATCGAGGAGTCGCACACCACGTTCCCCATCCTGGTCCATTTTCGTTCGCCTCAACCCGAGCGGTCGTGGATCACCGCCGCCGGAGCGCTGCTCGACGCCGCGGCGTTCTGGGTGGCGGCGGTGGAGCACGTCATAGACCCCGACGCCCAGCTGTGCCTACGGGCCGGCTTCCTGGCGCTGAGGCGCATCTCCGACGGCTTTGGCATCGCCTACGACCCCGACCCCTCCCCCGATGACCCGGTCTCGGTGGACCGCAGCGAGTGGGAGGCGGCCATGGACGAACTGGAGGCGGCCGGCGTGCCGATGGTCCCCGACCGGGACCAGGCGTGGCGCGACTGGCGGGGCTGGAGGGTCAATTACGACGCCCCCCTGCTCGGCCTGGCCCGGGTCATCGAGGCGCCCCCCGTCCCGTGGATATCGGACCGCTCCGCTATCTGGTCCCGGGGCCGGGGCGTCGCCCGAAAACCCACCTCGTGACCACCACGGCGAGGGCGATGCCCAGGCCGACCAGGATGATCCCGTAGAAGTCGGCGGCATCGTTGTGCGGCCCCACGATCGGCGCGGTGGCGTTCGGGCCACCCACGATGGTGATCACCCCGCTCGGGAGCGTCGTGGGCGACGAGGTGGGACTGGCGGACCACGTGAGATCTGCGACTTGGACCAGGTGCACGCTCCAGCCTCTCCCACCTCCCGCCCTTGGACAAGCCGGGGGGCGGCCCGGAGGACCGGGCCTCAGCGGTTAGCCTGGGCGGTCGTGTCGGATGCCTGGCTGATCGAACCGTCCGGTCCCCTTTCGGGCGAGGTGGAGGTGCGGGGCTCCAAGAACGCGGTCACCAAGCACATGGTCGCGGCCATCCTCGGTGACCGACCGAGCACCATCGCCAACGTCCCCGAGGTGGGAGACGTGGACATCACGGCGCGCATCCTGACGGCCATCGGGGCCGGGGTGGAGCGCAGCGGGTCGTCCATCACCGTCACCCCGCCCCGAGAGGTCCAGTCGGCGGTCCCTTTGTCCTTCAGCGGCCTCAACCGCATCCCCGTGCTCCTGCTCGGTCCGCTCCTGCACCTCACCGGCGAGGCTTTCGTGCCCCGTGTGGGCGGTGACTCGATCGGGAGCCGCCCGGTGGACTTCCATGTCGAGGTGCTGCGGTCCCTCGGGGCCGAGGTGGAGGTCACCGACGACGGCATCGAAGCCCGCTGCAAGCGCCTGACCGGCGCGCGCATCACCCTGCCCTACCCGAGCGTGGGCGCGACCGAATCGGCGCTGCTGTCGGCCGCCCTGGCCGAGGGCAAGTCGGTCATCCGCAACGCCGCCACCGAACCCGAAGTCCTCGAACTGGCGCTGTTCCTGCAACGTATGGGGGCCCAGATCGAGCTGCAACCCGACCGTCGGATCCAGATCGAGGGCGTGAGCCAGCTGCGGGGCGCCCGCACCAAGCTGGCCGGCGACCGCAACGAGGCGTTCAGCTACCTCGTCGCCGGCCTGCTGACCGGGGGCCGGGTCCGCGTCGTCGGCTGCCAACAGGACCGCCTGGTGACCGCCATCACGACCCTGATGCGCATGGGTGCGTCAGTCGAAGTGGACGACATCGGGATGACCGCCTCGGCCCCTCACGGGCTGCGGGCGGCGGCGGTGCAGACCGATGTCCATCCCGGCTTCATGACCGACTGGCAGACGCCCCTGATGGTGCTGTTCACCCAGGCCGAGGGGATGTCGGTGCTCCACGAGACGGTCTACGAGGACCGATTCGTCTACGTCCCGGCGCTGCAGAAGATGGGCGGAGAGATCGAGCTGTTCTCCACCTGCCTGGGCGGCTCGGCGTGCCGGTTCCACGACACCAGCTACGTGCATTCCGCCGTCGTGCGGGGCGTGTCGCAACTGCACGGCGCCGAGGTCGAGATCCCCGATGTCAGAGCCGGGTTCTCCAGCGTCATCGCCGCCGCCGCCGCCCAGGGGCCCTCGGTGCTGCGCGGCGTGCACCACCTCGAGCGGGGTTACCACCGGCCGGCCGACCAGCTGCGCTCCCTCGGACTGGACCTCAAGACGACCTGATGGGAACCCGCGGTGAGGAGGTCGAACCCGGTGGCTGCTGAGTCCGGCGCCGCGCTCTACACCGAAACCGACGGCCTGTACCTCCCCGGCCCACTGACGGTCGGACCGTGGTCCCCCGACGCCCAACACGGTGGTCCGGTGTCGGCCCTGCTGGCTGGTGCGGTCGAGGCCGACAGCGACATGCAGGTCGTCAGGCTCACGGTGGAGCTGCTCCGTCCGGCGCCGCTGACCCCTCTGTCGGTCACCACCGAGGTGCTACGCCCCGGACGCAACGTACAGCTCGTCGAGGCCACGCTTCGAGCCGGCCACCAGGAGGTGGCCCGGGCCCGGGCCCTGCGCATCCGGCGGCTCCACGTGGACGTGCCCGTCGATCGCTCCGGGGCCCCGGCCCCGCCCCCGGCCGAGGCCGAGCCCCGGCCGACCGATTCGGTGCGCACGGCCTTCGCCGAGGCCGTCGAGCTGCGATTCGTGACCGGTAGCTGGGATGAGCCCGGCCCGGTGACGATGTGGACCCGGCTATCGGCGGCGGTGGTCGCCGGCCAGGAGCCCACCCCGCTGCAGCGCGCCGCCGCGGCCGCCGACTTCGGTAACGGTGTCAGCCACCTGCTCGATTTCTCCACCCACACCTTCATCAACCCCGATCTCACCGTGGCCCTCAGCCGACCGCCCGAAGGCGAATGGATACTGTTCGACACTGTGTCGCGCTACTCAGCGGAGGGTTACGGTCAGGCGGAGAGTCAGATCTTCGACTCATCGGGACCCGTGGGGCGGTCGGTGCAGTCGCTGATCATCAACCGGCGGTGAGCGCCCGTCGGCGCTCGGGGCACCCGAGACTGCGGATCTCCTAGTTACCGCACGTCCAACACGCACTCACCCTGCTGCCGAACTCGGAAGAAGATGAAGCTGGGCTCGGTGCGAAGCCGGCGAGCTATCTCTGGATCTCGCTGTTCGATCTCGGGCCCGGGGACTGGCTCCACAAGCTGCTCAATGACGAAGCCGGCGGAAGACACCGCGGCCGTCATGGCCGTCAGCGGTCGGCGCCAGAAGGTGACATCGAACGGCTCGCCCAGCATCGTCCACGTCTCGGTGACCTGTTTGACCGCGAAGTAGTCCTCGACGGAGTGCAGCTGCCAGTCCATCGCTGGGTGATGCGTGGAGAACACGACGACACCGCCCGGCACGAGAACTCGGCGGAACTCGGAAAAGACGGGGTGCCAGTCCCTGACGTAGTGCAGCACCAACGAGGCGACGACAAGGTCCACGGAGCGGTCCGGCTGGAAGTCGAGTCCGTCCTCGAGGCTCCCGGCCACCAACCCGGCTCGGTTCCCGACCCGCTGGCGGGCCAAATCGAGCATCCGCGGGCTCGCGTCCATCGCCGTGACCTCGGCCCCGTGGTCGAGAAGCCACGCCGTCAGCGGACCGGCACCGCATCCGACCTCCAGCACGGCTCGGCCCGATACGTCTCCCAGCAGAGTGATGGTTGATGGCCTCTCGAAGAGCGAGTTGAAGATGTTCGTCTCGTTCTCCGCCGCATAGCTGACCGCCATCTCGTCGTACTGCTGAGCAGACCGCTCGCTGTCTGACATGCCCCCATTATCGGCCCCACCAGCCCGGACCGCGGCTCGATGGCCGACCGCGGACGCCGATCAGTTGAGCACTCGACTCAGGCGACGCAGGGCCAACGTCGCCGACGCCAGACGGTCGTCATCGACACCAGCAACGGGGACCATCGCCGAAGCCCGGGCCAGGTCCTCGGCGTGGCGACCGAGCCACTCATCGGCCCGCCTGAGGGGGTCCCCGTCCGAAGCGGTGATCAATACCGCCGTGGCCGCTCGGCGCCGCCAGTCGTCGAGGTCGTCGAGCAGCGCCCGGGCCTGCCACATGCGCAGGCGACCTGCGGGGGTGACGCCGTCGAGGACGGAGCGGACCGACTCCATCAATGCGTCGAGCCCGGTCGCATCCCCTATGCGCCGGGCGACGGCGGCGGCCGTCACCGCCTGATCCGGGCCCATCCCGGCGCCGTCGGCGATCTCGACCGCCTCGAGACGGGCTACGGCCATGGGCGCCTCCAGAAAGGCGTCAGCCCGATCCCCGGCGAGGTCGACTGCGGGCGTCCCGGGCCGCCCGGGGTGGGTCACCTCGAAGGCGAGGCCCGGCGTGGCCTCCAGGCGACTCCGGTCGCGCCGGGCCACGGCGACCGGCTCGAAGGGTCCGGGCCGGTTGAGGTAGCGCCGCGCCAGGCGGCCCACCGCCTCGGCCACCAGCCGGTGGAGGGCCGCTTCGGCGGATGCCCCGACTCCCGCCGAGGGGTCCGCCGCCAGTCCCTCCAATTGCTCCCAGAGCGCCCCCGAGGCGGTGACTTGGCGGGCCACCCAGAAGGCCGCCGCGACCTGGTCGAGGCTGCAGCCCAGCTCGGCCGCCAGGTCATGGGCCCAGATGATGCCCATCTGGTCGACGATCTCGCCGGCGATGTCGGTGGCCACCAGCTGCCGGTACAGGCGGTGGTCGGCGATGAGATCACCGAAGTCGTCCCGGATGGCCTGGGGGAAATAAGGGGTGACACTGTCCAGGAAGTAGGGGTCGCCGCTCCATCCGGCAGCCTCCACGGCCGCCACCAGCTCGGTCTTGGCGTAGGTCAGCACGGTGGCCAACTCGGGCCTTATCAGCCCGGCGCCCGCCTGGCGTCGGCGGTCGAATTCCTCGGCGTCAGGTAGCACCTCGACCCGCCGATCGAATCGCCCGGCCGCCTCGAGATCGTCGATGAGCGACTGGTAGGCGTCGAGGTACCGGTCGCTGTCGGCGGCGGCCCGGTTGAGGGCGGCGACGCTATGATCCACCTGACGCAGGACGCCTTCGGCGACCTCGTCCTGGGCGGCTCTCAGGTAGCCGTCGCGGTCCTGGGCTTCGAGACGGCCCCGCTCCACGGCCAGAGCCAACAGGATCTTCAGGTTGACCTCACGGTCGGAGGTAGCCACCCCGGCGGCATTGTCGATGAAGTCGGCGTTGATGCGCCCACCCCTCCGGCTGTACCGGATGCGGGCCCGCTGGGTCACCCCCAGGTTGGCGCCTTCGGCCACTACCCTCGCCCGGACGCGGTCGGACGTGACCCGGACGGCGTCATTGGCCCGATCGCCGACATCGGAGTCCGCCTCGTCAGGGGCCTTCACGAAAGTGCCGATCCCCCCGAACCAGAGCAGGTCGACAGGAGCCCGAAGAATCGCCGAAACCGCCTCGGGCGGGCTGAGCGAGCCCTCCTCAACCCCGAGTACACGACGCGCCGGCGGGGACAGCGGGATCACCTTGTCGTGGAGCGACCACACCCCGCCCCCGGCCGATATCCGGTCGGAGCGGTAATCGGCCCAGCTGGAGCGCTCGAGTTGGGCGAGACGGCGACGCTCCTCGAAGGAGACGGCGGGATCGGGGTCGGGATCGATGAACACGTGGCGGTGATCGAATGCGGCCAGCAACCGCAGTGAGCGGCTCTGCAGCATTCCGTTGCCGAACACGTCACCGGACATGTCACCCACTCCTACGACGGTGACCGGGTCGGTGTTGACGTCCAGATCCAGTTCCCGGAAGTGACGACGCACGGCCACCCATGCACCCCGGGCCGTGATCCCCATGGCCTTGTGGTCGTAGCCGCGCGAACCTCCCGAGGCGAACGCGTCACCCAGCCAGAAGCCCTGCGCCTCGCTGATGGAGTTGGCCAGGTCGCTGAAGGTGGCGGTCCCCTTGTCGGCGGCGACGACCAGGTAGGGATCGTCACCGTCGGCGGCCACCACACCGGTCGGCGTGACGCATCGACCGCCGACGAGGTTATCGGTGACATCGAGCAGGGCCGTCACGAACTGGGCGTAGGCCGCCCGCACCTCGTCGGGCCCCGGGTTGGCAGCCCGGCAGACGAACCCCCCCTTGGCGCCGGTCGGGACGATGATGGCGTTCTTCTTCACCTGGGCGAAGGCCAGATCGAGCACCTCGGTCCGGAAATCGGCGGGGCGCTCGCTCCACCGAATACCGCCGCGGGCGATGAGACCGGCTCGCAGGTGCACTCCTTCAACGGCGGGACCGTGCACGAAGGTGTCGACCAGCGGCCGAGGTGAGGGCAGGTCGGGCACCAGGTGACTGCTCATCTTGAGCGCGAGCGGAGATCGCACCTCCCGGCCGGGACGGCGGCCCCCCATCGCGAAGAAGTTGGTACGCAAGGTGGCGTCGATCAGTGTCAGCACCGACCGCAGAACGCGGTCCTCCTCCAGAGATGCGACCAGGTCCATCTGGGCCAGGACCAACCGGCGGGCGGCAACCGCCCGGTCGGAGTCGGGGCCCACCGCGCTCCCCTCATCCTCGGGGCGGCCCGGAGGGGAGGGCACGAAGCGCGACTCGAAGTAGCCGATCAACGCTCTGGTGACGTCGGGGCGGACGGCCAGCGGTTCGCTCATCTGCTCCCACGACAAAGCGACCCCGCTCTGTCGCCAGTAGCGCAGATAGGCCCGAAGTACCTGCACCTGCCGCCAGTCGAGTCCCGCGGCGGTCACCAGCCGGTTCAGCGAGTCGACGTCGCTGTCGCCGCGAACCGACGCCTCGATGGCCTCGACCAGGCGGCCACCGTGGACTTCGGGCACGAACCTCAGCGTCTCGGGTCCGTGGGGCGCGTGAGCGCGAAGCCCGATGTCGTCGATGTGCAACCCGACCCCCTCCGGGGGGTCGCCGCCCAGACGCATCGGCACCGACTCGACCACCACGAGACCGAAGCTCTCGAGCAGCGGCAGAATGCTCGACAGCTCGACACCCTCGCGGCCGAACCGGCGAATCCGGAACGAGCAGGACGGATCGTGAGCCGGCCGGACGACCAGACGATAACTCGCGCCCATGGCCGACGAACCCGGATCTCCGGTCGCGGGGGGAAGACCGGCAGGGAATGGTCCGGCGTGCAGGTCCTCGACGACGGCCATGTCCTCGACCGCCTCGGCCGGCGACGTGAGGGGGCGGTAGCCGCCCGGCAGGTTCCGCAGGAACCTCTCCAACTCGGGTTCCCGCCCTGGGCCGGCCAGACGCCCCACCTCGGCGTCCCACGACGGATCCTCGGCTGAGGTCATCGCAGCAGCTTCGCGCACCTCCGCCGGGTTGGGGGATGACGGCCACCGCCCCGGCTCAGCGGCCGGGCCACGCCACTTGGCGGCGCGCCGGGGCCCTCCCCCGCTCCGGGGCCCTCCCCCGCTCCGGGGCTCGGTCCCCGGGCCCCGACACGAGGGGGGCCCTCTCGATCTCCCGGCGGGCCGACCGGGTCCAAGCCAGGTCGAAGCCGTCGCCCATCACCCTGACACTGTCGAGCCGGTCGTCGGCGCCGGTGACCAGGGCCCAGCGACCCATTCCCTGGCGCGCCGAGCCCGCCGACAGGCCGCTGCCGCGGTCGATCAGCACCACGTGACGGGCCTGGCCGGCGGCGTCGACCAGCTTGTTGAACACGCTGCGCCCTCCCGGCGGGGTCCTACGCTCCTCGACCGGAGCGAAGGACTTGACCTCCACCGGCACACCGCAGACCGACAGGTCGGCCCGGCGGCCGCCGCGGCGTGACTCGGGCAGGGACCGCACCTGGTGACCCTCGGCGGCCAGGCGGTCGGCCACGGCGAGCTCCTCGTGACTCAACCGGCGCGCCCGCTCGTCCAGGGTCCCCGCGGCGTGGTCATGGCGGTGACCGCACGGGAGCGCTCCGGCGGCCGCCTGGACGGGTCTCCATTCCCCTCGATCCGGTCCTACCGGCCTCGGCTCGGACCCCTCGCCGCTCATGAGGGCCGCCCTCCATCCCCGGCCCCTCGGGGCCCACCCGCCTCCGCCGAGCCGGCCGTCTCTCGTGAGCCCGCCGCGTCAGGGCGGCGCGGCCGGTCGCGGTATTCGAGGTCGTGAACCAGCAGCGACTCGGCACCCCCTCGGCGGAGGCCCTCGGCCGCCGTCCTCAGGAAGTCAGCCTCGTCCGAGTCGGCCGGACGGGTGCCCTCCACGACCCGGGCCGACAGGGCGAAGGGATAGCTCTCGAGCAGCAGGTCACCGTCATCGACGTACCCGTGACGGTGGAGTTCGGCGTGGATGTCACCGTCGTCGAGCACCCAGCCCTCTCCGTCCTCTCCGGGCGAAAGAGTCAGGCCCGTGAGTCGGGCCACCTCACGGGCCAACTCCTCGATGGGCTGCGACGACCGGATGAACAGGTCGATGGATCTTGACAACTGCGTCCTCCTCTTCCAATGGGGCCGAAGCCCCGGGCTGGTATGCGACCGGCGGACCGGCGATAAGGCAACCCAGCGGGATGCGA
>JAGWSF010000070.1 GCA_028876385.1 Acidobacteriota bacterium
CCCGGTCCCCGTCGTGGCCGAACCCGCCGAGCTGACCGTCGCCGACGGCTCGACGACCACGTCGCCGATGGACAGGCCCGAGAGGATCTGCGTGGTGGTGTCGCCGACCAACCCGACATTGACCGGGGTGAGGACCGGCTTGCCGTTCTTCAGTAGCTCGACGGTGGAGCGGTTGCCGGTGGTGGTGATGGCCGAGGAGGGCAGCTCGAGGGCATTGGTCGCCGATCCGACCACGACGGCCACCGTGGCGCTCATGCCGTTCTGGACGCTGCTCGGCGGGTTGGACAAGCTGATGGTGACGCTGTAGGTGACGACGTTGGAAACTACCGTCGGCACCACGCTCACCGCCGCCACCGACCCTGGGACGATGGTACCGGTGGCGCTGAGGGTGACGGTCGCCGGCTGGCCCACCCTGACCTTGACGGCCGACGCCTCCGGGAAGCCGGCCACGACCTGGAGGTTCGTGAGGTCCTCCAGGGTCAAGAAGCCGCTCGACGAACTGGATGAGCTGGAACTTGAGGAGGCCGATGAGGTGGTCCCAGCGGACGCCCCGCCCGACCCGCCGCCGCCCGACCCGCTGCCGCTCGACGAGCCCGATCCGCTGGCGCTCGACCCGGACGCGGCGGCCGAGGAGTTCCCGCCGCCGCTGACGGCCTGGCCTGGGGTCCCGTTGAGGGCGGTGATCGTCCCGTTGAAAGGAGCCACCAAGGTGGTCTCGGCCAGGGTCTTCTGGTCCTGGGTGACGGTCTCTTGGGCGGAGGTGACCTGGGCCTGGTCCTGCAGGATGGTGGCCGGGTTGACGTAGCGCTTGGCGGCTATGGACAGGTTCTCCTGGGTCAGGGTGTTGTTGGCCTGGGTCAAGGCGTTCTGGTCCTGGTTGACCGTCTGCTGGGCGGCGGTGGCCTGGGTGCAGGCGTTGGTGCTCGAGGTCGGGGTCGGGCTGGTGGTGGCCGAACTAGTGCTGGTCGGGACGCCCGTGCCGGTCCCCGACGTCGACCCGGTGGCGGACCCGGACGAGCCGGTCGAGGACCCGCCCCCGTTCGGGCTACCCGTGGCGCTGGCCGCTACCGAGGCCGCATTGGTCGAGCTGCACGCGGCTTGGTCGGCGGTCAGGGTCGCCTGGTCAGCGGTAAGCGTGGCTTGGGCCGAGGCTACGGCGGCCTGGTCGGTGGCCACGGTCGTGTCATCCTGCTGGATCTGTGGGGGGCTCTCGTTGCCGCTCTCGGCCAGAGCCAGATTGTCCTGGGCGGCGGTCAGCTGGTCCTGGGCGGCGGTGAGGGCGGCCTGGGCCGGGCCGGGGTCGAGGGTGGCGAGGGTCTGGCCTGTCACCACGTTCTCGCCCACGGTCACGTTCACCGAGCTCACGGTGCCCCCGGTGGCGAAGCTGACGCTCTGACTCGTGGCCGCCGAGACGTTGCCGCTGGCGGTAACCGTCTGGGTGACCGTGCCGGTGGTCACCGTGGCCGTCCGGGTGGCGGCGTGCGCCGCCGACTTGTGGAAAAGGGCGTTCAAGCCGAAGTAGGCGACCACCGCCACCACGACCAGGAGGGCCCCGTTGGCCACCCAGAACCGCCGGCCGCTCATCCGGCGAGGGTGGTGCTGGTAGTAGAGGTCGCAGTGCCCCCGCCCCGCAGGCCGGCGGCGGGGGCCAGGGGGGCGCAGGCCTGGCGGGCGGCGGCGAACGCCGGGTTGGCGGCGGGGCCACCGGACCCGCCGGGCGTGGCGTTGCTGCCACCGGCGGTCGTCGTGGTGCTGCCACCGGCCGTGCCGGCGCTACCACCGGCCACCGTGGTCGGGGGGCCGGAGGGGACGGTCACACCGTGCAACTGCAGGCACTGCAGGTAGGCCCGCCCGGCCGCGCTGTTCTGCAAGTTGGCCAGCCCTCCCGCGCCACGGGCGGGCAGATCGCTGCGACAGGCGGCGAAGGCCGCCGCAAACGCCGCGGTCGTGGTCGGCGGCGTGGCCGTCGAGGGCGGCGTGCCCCCACCGTTGGGGCCGAAGCCACCCCGGCGGCCGAAGCCGGCGCTGGCCTCGCTGGCGGGCACGCCGTGGGCCTCCATACAGCCGGTGTACTTGGCCCGGGCCGCGGCGAAACCGGCCGATCCGGCGGGGGTGGAAGCCGACGGCGAGGACACCGACGCCGCGATGGTGGTCGTGGACGCCGACCCGGTCTTGGCCCCCCCTCCGCTGCACGCCCCCGCCACTACGGCCGTCGCCGCCAGCGCCGCTAAAAGGAGTGTGGGCCGGACGCGCCGACGCGGCGGTGGGGGGGCAGCGGGCGTGATCATGAGACCGCTAGCGAACACGTCCCCGCTTAGAGCGGCGTCAGATTTAACTGAATGTTTCCTGAGACTCAAGCCCCTAATCCCCACGAAAAGGGCATAACCCCCGGCATGTCAGCGCATCGTCCGTGGCAGGGGAGTTTTACACAGCCTATTCTCAGCGACCACACTTGTCCCGAGAACTGATGGGAGAGGCACGTTGCGCATTTTGATCCTTGGCGGAGACGGATACCTGGGCTGGCCCACGGCGCTGCACCTGTCGGTCCGCGGTCACGACGTGGCCCTCGTCGACAACTTCGTCCGTCGCGACTGGGATCAGGAGCTCGGCGTGGAGAGTCTGGTCCCCATCGCCTCGCTCGAGGAGAGAGTCCGCACCTGGGCCACGGTGTCGGGCAAGGAGATGCCCGTCTACATCGGGGACCTCTGCGACGGCGACCTCGTGGACCAGATCGTGCGCGACTACGACCCGGACACCATCGTCCACTACGCCGAGCAGAGCTCCGCTCCTTACTCCATGCTGGACCGCCGGCACGCCGTGGCCACCCAGATGAACAACGTCGTGGGCACCCTGAACGTCCTCTACGCCATCGCCGCCCACAATCGCGACATCCATCTCGTGAAGCTCGGCACCATGGGCGAGTACGGCACCCCCAACGTCGACATCGAGGAGGGCTGGCTGGACCTCACCCACCGGGGGCGCCAGGACCGGGTCCTGTTCCCCAAGCGGCCCGGCTCCTTCTACCACCTGTCGAAGGTCCACGACAGCCACAACATCGAGTTCGCCTGCCGTATATGGGGGCTTCGGGCCACGGATCTCAACCAGGGTGTCGTCTACGGTCAGGAGACCGAGGAGACCAGGCTGCACCCGGCCCTGGCCACCCGCTTCGACTACGACGGCATCTTCGGTACGGTCCTCAACCGCTTCACCATCCAGGCCGTTCTCGGTCATCCGCTGACCGTCTACGGCCAAGGGGGCCAGACCCGGGGCATCATCAACATCGTCGATACGGTGCAGTGCATCCGGCTGGCCGCCGAGAGCCCGGCGATAGCCGGTGAGTTCCGGGTGTTCAACCAGTTCACCGAACAGATGTCGGTCCGCCAGATCGCCGAGACGGTCTCGGCGGCCTACCCAGGCGATGTGAGCATCGAGCAGGTGGAGAACCCGCGCGTCGAAGCCGAGAGCCACTACTACCGGGCGGCCCATACCGGGCTCCTCGACCTCGGCCTCGTGCCTCACCTCCTGAGCGACACGCTGATCGACTCGCTGTTCCGCATCGCCGAGCGTCACAAGGAGCGGGTGTCGCCGGAGGCCATCCGCCCCACCGTGCACTGGCGGGCCACTGCCAACGCGCTGGCCGGGGCTCAATGACCTGAGAGCGGTCGTGGGAGCTGACCGCCGGAAGGCGATGGCCGGTTCGTCGTCGGCGCCGAGGTAGTGCACGGTGTGGCCTGGTTGCTGGAGCGACCGTCGCGGGCGGTTGGCCGACAGACGCAGACGTCGCTGAGCGCCGACGGTTCGACTCCCCGGCGCCGGCGCTTCATCACCGCCGCGGGGATAGGCGCCCCTTTGGTGGTCGGCCTCGTGCACGTGGCGCTGGTCGCATCCCACTATTTCGTCGGTTCCTTCGACGACGACGCCGGGTACATCCTCAGCGCCAAAGCTCTCGTCGCCGGGGGTGGGTTGACCACCCGGCTCCCCACCGGGGAGGTGATAGCCGGCCTCTACCCGCCCGGCTACAGCGCTCTGCTCGCCCCGCTGGTCTGGCTGTGGCCCCACTCCTTCGTGCCCCTGCGACTCCTCTCTGCGGCCTGCTTCGCCGCCCTGTTCCCCCTGTTCTGGGTCTACCTCGGCCGCAAGGGCTTCGCTCCGGCGCTACGGGCGGCGGCCCTCACGCTGCTGGCCCTCGGACCACCGCTGGCCACCTACGGAAGCATGGTGATGGCCGAGGCCCCGTTCCTCGTCCTGTTCCTGCTGCTCCTCCTCGGGATCGACACCTGGCACGAGCGCGCCGGGGTGTGGGTCCGCCAGGGTCTGGCGGTGATGGTGCTGGCGTCGGCGCTGATCTGGTTGAAGGAGGCCGCCGTAGGGCTGGTCGCCGGCCTGGTCCTGTGGTTCCTGCTGTCGAGAGCCGGCCGGGGGCGCGCCGTCGCGCTCGGCGCCTTCGTGGTGGTGACCCTCCTACCGGTGATCGCGGCCCGTATCGCCACCGGCACCCCTGTCGCCGGCTCCCGCTACTCCCAGGAGCTGGGCGGCTACTACCAGGGTGGACTGGGCAGCCGCCTGGCCCACGTGGTGCCGTCGTCGGGCTGGCACCTCCTGACCAGCGCCATACCCGCCACCCTCGTGCCCTACCTGGAGCCGCTGCCCATCCGCGGTCACTGGCCGGACCTCTGGAAGGGGCTGTCGGTCCTCGTCGCCGCGCTGGTGGTGACGGGAGCGGTGGTCTGGGCCCGTCGCCATCGCGACGCTGCCCTGCTGATGACGGTCATCTACCTCGCCGAGTCCGCCCTCTGGCCTTTCGTCAACGAGCGCCGAGCCATCCTGGTGCTGCCCGTGCTCATCGGGTGGTACGTCACCGGCGCAGCCTGGGCGTGGACGACACTCAGCCGCGCCGTGCGCCGACGCCGCCCCCGACGGTTCCTCGTCGCCGGCTCGGTAATGATGGCCGGCGCCGTGGTGGTCGGGCCCCTCGTGGCCCAGATGCCCCGCGACTACCTCTACGCCTGGGGGCAGAGCGGCAGCCACTTCGGCGGGTCCCGCTACGCCTCGGTGCTGGCCCGGTTGGGCTCGCCCACCGACGTGGTGGAGACCGACTACCGGTCCTCGACCGCCTTGTTCACGGGCCACCGGACCAACTGGAACGCCTTCGTCTACGACCAGGGCCCCATCTGTTACGGGCCGTTCGTGATCAGCCAGCTGGCCGCCGATCGGGCCGACTTCCTGTTGCTCGGCGACTTGAACAAGCCGGGCTACATCGACAACCCGTGCCTGGCCTCCCTGGTGGCGGGGGCCGCCTGGGCGGTGGAGATCCTCCACACCGCTCGCGACGACGGTCAGGTCTACGAACTGCTCGGCCCGGGTACGGCTCAGCCGGACCTGACCGACGTGGTGGCGGGGGTGCGACCGGAGCACACGACTACTCCCCGTTCGACGGTCTTCACCTGGGCCCTCCCAGCCCCCCGCAAGCTGTCACAACTGTCGGTCGGTGAGGCCGCCGCGATGGCCGGGACAACGGCCCGGGTGGCCCTGGAGTACCAGCAGCCCGACGGGCACTGGGTGGTGGTCGCCTCGGTGCCCACCGCCGTGGGTGACGGTGCCGGGCGGGCCCCCTACCTTCTCGCCGCTCTGCCCCACGCCGTCCCGGTGGAGGCGGTGAGAGTGGTGGTCGAGGGCCCGGCCCCCGTGCCGGGTGCAACGGTCGGCGACCTGGCCGCCATCGGTCCGACGGCCGCTGGTTAGCCGCCGGAGCGGGGGCACCACGGTCGGGTCCCGTGGGGGCAGTCCCCGGTCACCGTCGGGGGGACGCCGTCCGACGCTCGCCCCGGGTCCGCAACCGCAGCCACGTGCCCACCACCACCCGCCCGAAGCGCACGCCGTAGAGGAGGTTGGCCCCCTTCTTCGACACACCGGCCTGGCGGAGCCTGACGGTGACGGGAGCCTCGATGACCCGGTAGCCGAGGGCCAGGGCCCCGATCAGCAGCTCCGAGGTCTGATACTGGGGTTGATGCAGGGGGACCCGGGCCGGAACCTCGGGGAGGAAGGCCCGGAACCCGTTGGCCGGGTCGGTGATGCGGGTGCCGGTGAGCGTCGAGATGAGCCAACTGAAGAACACCACGCCGGCGGCCCGGACCCGATCGTGGGTCTCGCTACGGCCGAGACGGCGGGACCCTTGCACCATGTCGGCCCGGCCGTCGACGACCGGTCCGACCAGGCCCGGCATCTCGCTGGCGTCGAACTGACCGTCGGCGTCCATGGTGACGATCACCCTCGCCCCCCGTCGGGTGGCCAGAGCGTACCCGCAGCGCAAGGCCACACCCTGGCCCCGGTTGGCGTCCAGACGGCAAACCAGGGCCCCGGCCCCGGCGGCTACTTCGGCGGTCGCATCGGTGGAACCGTCGTCTACAACCAGGCACTCGGTGGCCAGACCGGAAACCTCCGCGGGAAGTGAGGCGACCACCGAAGCCACCGAAGGGGCCTCGTCGAAGGCGGCGATGACCACGCACACCGGGGCGCCGGGGCCGGAGCCGTAGCGGTCCATGAAGGACTGTTCGGCGCGGCTGGCTATCGGGTCCGGTTGGGGCACGGGGCGAAGGTTACGGGGCGCCGGAGCGGTCCGGCGCCCGCTGTAGTCTCCCTGCAGCCATGATCGACACCAAGCTTCTGCTCGACGACTTCGAAGGCACCGCCCGGCGCCTGGCCCGCAAGGGGGTGGACCCCGAACTGGTCCGCCAGGCCCGCGACCTGACCGAGGCCCGCCGCCAACAGGTCCAGGGAGTCGACGCCGCCCGTCGGGAGCGCAACGAGGTATCGGCGCGGATCGGCTCGCTGATGCGGGAGAAGCGGGCCGAGGAGGCCGAGCAGGCCAGGACGCAGGCCGGCGAGCTGGGCACGCGCCTCGAGGAGCGCGAGGCCGAGCTGCGGTCCACCGAGTCGGCCCTCGAGGACGTGGTGATGCGCCTGCCCAACCTCCCCGCCGACGACGTACCCGACGGGGTGAGCGACGCCGACAATGTCGTGCGGGCCACCTTCGGTTACGACCCGGCGCGCTACGCCGGGCGTGACTGGCAGCCCCACTGGGAGATCGGGGAGCGGCTCGACATCCTCGACGCCGAGCGGGCGGCCAAGCTGAGCGGAGCCATGTTCGCGGTGGTCAAGGGGGACGGGGCCCGTCTCTTGCGGGGCCTCACGTCGATGGCGCTGGACATCCACCGCGACGCCTACCTGGAGGTCATCCCTCCGCACGTGGTGCGCACCGAGGTCATCACCCGAACCGGGCATCTCACCAAGTTCGACACCCAGGCCTACCGGTTGCGTGACGACGAGCTCTGGCTCATCCCGACCGGGGAGGTCGCCCTGATGGGGATGCACCAGGGCGAGATCCTCGCCGAGGCCGACCTGCCCCGCCGGTACATGGCCTACACCGTCTGCTGGCGGCGCGAGGCGGGGGCCGCCGGCAAGGAGACCCGGGGCTTGCAGCGGCTCCATGAGTTCCACAAGGTGGAGCTGGTGAAGCTGTGCCGGCCCGAGGACTCCGAGGCGGAGTTCCAAAGCCTCGTCGCCGACGCAGCCCGACCTTTGGAGCTACTCGGCCTCCCCTATCGGATAGTGGAGCTGTGCTCGGGGGATCTCACCTTCTCGGCCTCCCGGGTGTACGACCTGGAGGTCTACTCGCCCGGTGTCGACCGCTGGCTGGAGGTGTCCTCGGTGAGCCTGGTGACCGATTTCCAGTCCCGGCGGGGACAGATCCGCTTCCGCCGGGAGGCCGGCGCGCTCGACTATGTGCACGCCTTGAACGGCTCGGGTCTGGCCACGCCCCGGGTGTGGGCGGCCGTGGTGGAGCACGGGCTGCAGCCCGACGGCTCGGTGGTCCTGCCCGAGGCCCTGGTCCCCTACGCCGGTATCAGCACCATCCCCGCCGGGAGGGGCTGAGCCGACGATCCGGTCAGGTGGCCTGTTCGACCCGGTCCCGGATGCGCTCGAGGGTCTGGCGCATGCCCTGCTCGTTGGTGCGGCCCCGGGCCGAGCCGGCCAGACCCCAGTAGATGCGGTTCAGCAGGTTGGGGGCCAGCTCGAATGACTCGGTCACCTCGGTCACCCCGTCGCCCGGGGCCAGGCTGTAACGCCACGTGTTGACCGGCTTGCCGCCGGTGATGACCGAGAAGGCGAACTCCCGGCCCGGATCGCAGGCCGTGACCTGGCACTTCGTCCAGTACACCGGTCCCCGACCGTTGCGCCGGACATGGCCCCGGAAGCGGGCCCCCACGGACGGTCCGGTGGCGCCGTCCAACCACTCGGCCTCGAAGGTCTCGGGGCTGTACTCGCCGATCCGGGTCACGTCGGAGATGAGATCCCAGATGGGCCCAGCTTCGGCTCTCATACTCACCGTCACCGAACCGCGCATGACCGGAAGCTAGCACCTCGAAGTCGTCTGTGTGCCAGAGTGACACCGCACTTGCGGCCATCCCTCATGGAGGTTCCCGATGCGTGTTCCGCTTACCGTGGGCGACTTTCTCGATCGAGCTGTCACCGTGTACGGCCCTCGGCCGGCGGTGGTCGACGAGCCGGGGACCGCCGGGTCGCTCGGCACCCTGTCCTACGCCGAGCTCGAGGCTCGGGCCCGCGGCATGGCCCTGGCCCTCGAGGGGATGGGTGTCGGCCTGGGTGAACGGGTGGCCATAGTCAGTCCCAACGCCGCCCGGTTCATGATCTCGTTCTTCGGGGTCAGTGGTTTCGGACGGGTGCTGGTGCCGGTCAACTTCCGGCTCAACTCCGAGGAGATCCAGTACATCATCGACCATTCCGGCGCATCGGTGATGCTCGTCGACCCCGAGGTCGAAGACATGGTCGCCGCGGTCACGGCCCGGCACCGGATCGTCCTCGACGGTGACGCCGACGCTGAGCTGTTCGCACCGGCCCCGCCGGGAGCCCACCCTGCGCTGTGGGCCGCCGACGAGGACAGCGCGGTCAGCATCAACTACACGAGCGGGACCACGGCCCGCCCCAAAGGGGTGCAGCTGACCCACCGGAACTGCTGGCTGAACGCGGCCACGTTCGGGTGGCACACCACCGTCACCGACCGCGACGTGTTCCTCCACACCCTCCCCATGTTCCACTGCAACGGGTGGGGCATGCCCTATGCCGTTACGGCCATGGGGTGCAAGCAGGTGGTGCAGCGCAAGATCGACGGGGAGGAGATCCTGCGGCGGGTGGATCACCACGGGGTGACCCTCATGTGCGGGGCGCCGGCGGTGGTCGCCGCCGTCCTCGACGCCGCCGGCGCACGGCGGGAGCAGGGCGAGGCGGTTCCCGGGCGCGACCGGGTGAGGATCGTCGTGGCGGGGGCCCCGCCGCCGTCTAAGACCATCGAGAGGGTCGAGTCCGAACTCGGATGGGAGTTCATCCAGATATACGGGCTGACCGAGACGTCACCCCTGCTCACCATCAACCGGTCCCGCCAGGAATGGGACGGCCTGTCGGGAACGGAGCGGGCCCATCTCCTTTCCATGGCCGGCGTTCCCGCCGTCGGCGTCAGGATGCGCGTCGACGACGAGGGAGAGGTGCTGGCCCGCGCCAACCACGTGTTCGAGGGTTACTGGGCGCAGCCCGACGAGACGGCCAAGGCTCTCGACGGCGGCTGGTTCCACACCGGCGACGGTGGCTACCTGACCGATGATCACTACCTGGTGATATCCGACCGGAAGAAGGACGTGATCATCACCGGCGGGGAGAACGTCTCGTCCATCGAGGTGGAGGACTGCCTCTACCAGCACCCCGCGGTGGCCGAGGTGGCGGTGATCGGGGTGCCCCACGAGAAATGGGGTGAGACGGTCAAGGCGCTGGTGGTCCTCCGGGCCGGTAAGGAGGTCACCGAGGCGGAGCTCATCGAGTTCGCCCGCCAGCGCATGGCCCACTACAAGTGCCCCACGTCGGTCGAGTTCAGAGACAGCCTGGTGCGGACGGCCACCGGCAAGCTGCAGAAGTTCAAGCTGCGCAGCCCGTACTGGGAGGGACGGGACCGCCTGGTCTCCGGCGGCTGAACCCGCACCGGGAAGCGCCCGAACCCGCCGGGTCTGGAAGAATCATGCGGGTGCCCCGCCTGCCCGCCCCGGTCGTGTTCGCCCTCGACCACGGTACGGGCGAACGGCGCCTGGCCCGGTGGCTGCCCGGGGTGACCGTCGATGGAGCCACCCGCACTGTCGACCGCACCCTCCTCGACACCTTCGACGGCCGCCTGCAACGACGTGGCCTCACGGCGTGGATAGAGGAGGGGCGTGACGCCGCGGTCCTGCGGCTGGAGGAACCCGGCATGGTCGACCACGTTGTCCCGCTCGCCGTCCGGCGCGCCGACCGGCTCCTCGGCGCCCAACTGCCCGATGGGGTCCTCGGCGACCGGCTCCGGGAGCTGATGGAGGAGCGGGCCCTTCTGCCCAAGATCCGGATCCGGGTGCGGAGCCACTCCATGCGGATCTGCAACGAGGACGACAAGACGGTGGTGCGCATCACCCTCGACGAGCCGAGCGTGAAAGTGGCGAGAGGGGCGGACATCCCCCTCGGCCGGAGGCTGCGTGTCAACGCGGTGCTCGGCTACGACCGGGAGATGGCCAAGGTGGTGGCCTCGCTGAGCCGCCGCCTGGGCGACCCGGCCCCCCCTCTGGCGGGTGAGGCGCTGGCCGCCGCAGGTATCGCCGCCCAAGGTGTCAGCTCCGGAGTGGACGTCGCCCTGGCTCCCCATATGAGGTCCGACGAGGCCATGGCGGCGATCTGTCGCCGGCTGGCCGACGTCGTGGACGACCACCGCCCCGGGGTGCTGGCCGACTGGGACCCGGAGTTCCTCCACGACCTGCGGGTGGCCGTACGTCGTTCCCGCTCGGTGCTCAAGGAGATGCGCTCGGTCCTCCCCGCCCCCGCGGTCGCCCGAGCCCGGGTCGACCTCAAATGGATCCAGGAGGTCACCGGTCCGACCCGGGACCTCGACGTCCTTCTGCACGAGTGGCCCTCCATGGTGGAGCCCGTCCCGGCCTCCATGGCCGCCGACCTGAGACCGCTCGTCGATCTGCTGGAGCGGGAGAGGGCCGAGGCCTTCACGGCCATGAGACGGGCCCTGACCAGCCGGCGCTTCGCCCGCGCCTGGGCGTCGTGGCGGGAGCTCATCGCCGAGCCCAGTTTCGGCGGCCCCGACGCCGCCCGACCTATCGGCGAGCTGGCCGGAGGGCGGATCATCGCGGTGTACCGGAGCATCGTCAAGGCCGGTTCGGCCATCGGAGACGGATCCCCCCCTGAGGACCTGCACGAGCTGCGCAAGCGGGGCAAGGAATTGCGCTACCTCCTCGAGTTGTTCGGGGTCATGTGGCCCGAGAAGCTGGTCAAGCCCCTGGTGACCGCGCTGAAAGGGCTGCAGGACGTGCTCGGCCACTTCCAGGACGACGAGATCCAGGTCCGTGAGCTGCGCGGTCTCGGACCCGCCGTAGCAGCGGCCCCGGGAGGCACCGACTCCCTCATTGCCCTCGGGTTCGTCATCGACGAGCTGACCCGGCGCCAGCACGCCGCCCGGGCGGACTTCTCCCGCCGCTTCACCGATTTTGCTTCGCCCGATAACCGTCGCATCGTCTACGGGACGTTCCGTTGAGAGTCCTGGCCACCTACAACATCAAAGGCGGCGTCGGAAAGACGTCCGCCGCGGTCAACTTTGCGGCTCTGGCGGCCGCCCAGGGATACCGGACACTCCTGTGGGATCTCGACCCGCAAGGGTCGGCGACCTACCTGTTCAGGGTCAAACCCAAGGTGCGCGGGGGGGTGCACAAGCTGATCGAACGCCGCTCCGACGTGCAGGAGCTGCTCAAGGGCACCGATATCGAGAACCTGGACTTGCTTCCCGCCGATTTCTCCTATCGGCACATGGATCTGGCTCTCGGCGCCACCAAACGCCCCGAGGCCCGGTTGGGCCGGCTGATCGAGCCGCTCGGCCCCGACTACGACCTGGTGATCCTGGACTGCCCGCCGTCCATCTCCCTCTTGTCCGAGAGTGTCTTCGAGAGCGCCGACGCTCTGCTCGTGCCGCTCATCCCGGCGACTCTGTCGGTGCGCACCTTCGAGCAGTTGCTGCGTTTCGTCGAGGAGCAGGTAGCCGACCCGCCGGAGATCGTGGCTTTCTTCTCCATGGTCGACAGGCGTAAGAGGCTTCACCGCGAGGTCGTCGACGGTGTCGGGCACCGCTACCCCCAGGTGGCGACGACAGTGATTCCCGCCGCCTCGGACGTGGAGCGCATGGGCGTGGAGCGCCGCCCGGTGGTGGCCTATGCCCCGTCGGGGGCGGCCGGGCGGGCCTACCGGGCTCTGTGGGACGAGACCGTGGAGCGCCTCGCCCTCGGTCCGGGACCCGGCCACAGGGTCGATCCCCACTAGGTTCTCCGACGATGGCCCCCGATCCCAGCCTGGTGTCGCCCCGCCTGGTGACGGTCATGCACTCCCGGCTGGAGGCCATGAACGCCCAGCTGTGCGACCTGGTCACCCACGAGTCCCCATCGGAGGACCTCGCCCTGCTGGCGGCTTGTGCCCGACGGATCGCCGAACTCGGCACCGAGCTGCTCGGCCGGGCCCCCGACGCGCTCGAGGTGCAGGGTCGCACCCATCTCGTTTGGCGCCTCGGCGCGTCGCCCTCCCCCGGGGTGCTCGTGGTCGGCCACTACGACACGGTCTGGCCGGCGGGCACGCTGAAGCGGTGGCCATTCTCCGTCGACGACCAGGGCCGGGCCAGTGGTCCGGGCGTGTTCGACATGAAAGCGGGCATCGTGCAGTTGTTCCACGCCCTGTCGGTCCTGGGCCTGGGTGATCCACCCGGGGACTCCGGCGGGGGACCGGGCTCGGCCGACCACGCCGCGGTGACCGTGGTGCTGACCGCCGACGAGGAGCTGGGATCCCAGACCAGCCGTCAGCTCATCGAGGACCTCTGCCTGACGGCCGCCGCCGCCCTGATTCTGGAACCCAGCCTCGGGGGTGCCCTGAAGGTGGCCCGCAAGGGGACTTCCATGTACGAGGTTCATGCCGTCGGTCGCTCGGCCCACGCCGGGCTCGAGCCGGAGAAGGGCGTCAACGCCACCGTCGAGTTGGCCCATCAGATCCTGGCCGTCTCGGGCCTCGGGAACCCGGGAGTAGGGACCACTGTCACTCCGACGGTCATGGCCGGGGGCACCACGACCAACACCGTGCCGGCCGAGGCGGTGCTGCACGTCGACGGGCGCGCTGAGACCCGGGCCGAGCAGGAGCGCGTCGATGCCGCCCTGCGGGCGCTGGTCCCGGTGCTGGCCGGCAGCACGCTGCGCGTCGAGGGAGGGATCAATCGGCCACCCTTCCACGTGTCGGCGTCGGAGCCGCTGATGAGCCGGGCGTCGCAGGTTGCTGAGCGACTCGACCTCGGCCCCCTGACGGGGGCTGCCGTCGGGGGTGGCTCCGACGGCAACTTCACCGCTGGGATGGGACTACCCACCCTCGACGGCCTCGGGGCCGACGGTGCGGGGGCCCACGCCGAGGGAGAGTTCACGCGTCTTGCCGCCATGCCCGAGCGGGCCGCCCTGCTGGCCGGGCTCGTAGTCGACCTCTTGTCCGATGCCGCTAGTAAGGAGGAGTCCGGCCCGGGGTCCTCACCCCTTCCGGCCTGAGCGGCCGCTCACCCGGCGCCGAGCGTCCGCTCACCCGGCGCCAGCGGTCACTTGGCGAACAGCGCGAGGAAGTCGCGCGAGTCGGCCGTCAGGTAGTGATCAGGGCCGAAGTACATGCCCGGCAGCAGGTTGGTGCCGGTGATGCCGGCGGTGCCCAGCCCGCCGGGATGGGTGTAGCTGACGAAGGACACCCACATGGGGTTTATATCGAGTTGCATGGCCCGCACCGCTCCGGCGGCGGCGAGCAGGTCGGCCAGCAGGCGGGGCGTGAGGCTGGGCCCACCGGCGTAGACCAGGTCCCCCGCGGCGGTGACCCCGATCCCCGAGCGCCACGTGACCGTTCCGCCTCCGAGCACCGCCCCCCACTCCGATGGCACGTCCACGGCAGGGGAAATGACGCCGTTGTCGATGAGCATCGACTGGTTCTGGCGGACCGCCACCGCACCCGACTGTGGGCCGATCTCGCTGCCCCACACCCCCACGGTGGCGTGACCGTCGGGGAAGATGGCCAGCGAGGCCGCCCCCGCCGTCAGCGTCTCTGCGCTGACCCCGTTCTCGTACCAGCCGGTGCGGTAGTCATATATGCGGAACCCCGAGTTGAACGCCGCCATCAGGAGGGGCCGGGCCGCCGCCTCGACCGTCCCCTGGTGGGGCCACGTGCCGTAAGGCTCGGCGGTCCCGGCGTAGAGCACCAGGTTCGTCGCCGACGAGTCGACCCACGCCAGCCCGGCCTCCGGGTAACCGGGGGCCGGCCGCAGCACGGTGGTGTAGATGGCGTAGCCCCGGGCCAGTCGGTCCCCGGCGGGCGTCCAGATTCCCTCACCGGCCAGAGCGGGTGAGGTCAGAGGGGCGATGGAGACGGGGGTCGGAAGCGGAGGAATCGTCGTGGTGGTCGGGGCCTCGGTGGTAGGGGGGGCCGTGGGCGCCGGAGGATCTGCGCCCTGCGCTGGGCCCGCCGCAGCCCCGCCGGCCCCGGAGGAACGGCCAGAGGCCGCCTGCGGAGTGTGGCTGGCAGGCGAACTGCACGCCGTCGCGGCAAATGCGACGACGACGGCCAAGACCATCGGCAGGCCGGCACGACTTCTTCGGGAGCGGGGTCTTATGGCCGTAATGGTTCCACGCCGGTACCGGCCGCGGGGGTCGGGACCTCGGTGCCGCCCGGAACTCGCAGCACCCCGGCGGCCGGGGAGTAAGG
>JAGWSF010000071.1 GCA_028876385.1 Acidobacteriota bacterium
CATAGAACTGAGCGTCCCCAAAAGAGAACACCCCGCCATCCGCCGCCACCATCCAATAGCCGCGACCATCAGGCGTCGACGCCATCCCCACAATCGGCTGAACCAGATGCACCCCACCCGTCGAACCATAAAACTGAGCGTCCCCAAAAGAGAACACCCCACCATCCGCCGCCACCATCCAATAGCCGCCACCATCAGGCGTCGACGCCATCCCCACAATCGGCTGAACCAGATGCACCCCACCCGTCGAACCATAAAACTGAGCGTCCCCAAAAGAGAACACCCCACCATCCCCCGCCACCATCCAATAGCCGCCACCATCAGGCGTCGACGCCATCCCCACCACAGGAAGGGTGAGCGACATGGCCGGAGTCGCCGATAGTCCTTGTCCGGTGAAGGTGTAGGACCCTCCGTCGGCGGTAGCCGTCCGGTAGGCCAAACCGCCGGCCACCGAGGCCGCCGCCCGCACGGAGGCGGCGGGGCTCGGGAGCCTGGGGGCAGCCCCCGCGGCGGTCACGGGACGGGTCGTGAGAAGGGCGGCACCGAGGCACACGACCGTCATCACCGCGGCTCTCGCCCGCCACCTGCCGGCTCGGACAGCACTACGAACGCTCATAGGACCCATACCGGCCTTTCGGTCATCCATCACCCAAGCGACAGGGCGACACCCTCTCCCCCCTCGGATATCGGCAGGCGGAGATCCCGACTTTAGGGATTGTTGCGTCCCGGCCGAGCACTGCGGTCACCGGCGCAGAGCGAAGCGGCCACCCTGCGGCGATCCGGGGACCGTTCCCGGTCGGCGGGTCGTCGGCGCCGCGGCCTGGAGTGCGTTGATGACGTCGCCGCGGTCGGGTCAGACCTTCTGACCAATACCGGTGCCGCCGCGGTCGGGTCAGACCCTCTGACCGGTGATCTTTCCGCAGTAGGGGTGGGTGCCCGGCAGCAGCTTGAAGCCCGCCCCGGTCCACTGGGTGATGAAGGTGCACGGCGCGCTATCGCCGCGACCGTTGGCCGCGAAGCTGATGGGCGAGCCGAGAAGACCCCGGCCGGTGTAGTCGGTTATGCCGAGCATGGCCGCGATGAACTGCGCCGGCGTGGCGTTGGGCCCGGCCTTCTTCAGACCCTCCACCAGCGCGTCGACCGAAAGATAGCCCATGTACTCGTTGAGCGTCGGAGCGGTGGTCACCCCGTCAGCCGACCGCAGGTAGGAGGCCAGCTCCCGGGTGGCGGCGGTGTCCATCTCCGGGGGGGCGTACAGACCGACCAGGTCGACCCCCTTGGCCTCCTCCCGGGTCGCCGCCCCGCCGGCGAGCAGATCCCCGTTCTGCTCAGCCAGGAAGGGCACCTTGAGGTCGACCCCCTGTTGGCGCAGCCCGACGATGGTGGCCAGGCCGGTGTTGGTGTCGGTGACGGGGAAGATGGAGTCGATACCCGCCGACTTCATGGCCAGGACCAGCGGCCCCACGTTGGTCGTACCGAACGGGACGTTGGCGTTGACGTACCCGGCTCTGATGCCGGCGTCTTGGGCCGACACGGCGTAGGCCTTGGCCGTGGCCGCCGCCGACGGCGAGATGGCGTAGCCGAGGGTGGCCAGGTTGGTGCCGCCCAGAAGTTTGGTGATCTCCCCGATGGAGGTGGACACCTTGGTGAAGTCCTCGTAGGGGAACACCGAAAACATGTTGTCTGTGGTCAGCCACTCCGCGCCGTCGTAGTCAGCTCCGATGACCGGCACGCCGTGTGAGTGCAGGTAGGCCGCGGCCGAGAAGAACACCGCGGAGAGCCCCACAACCGCGAACACGTGGTCCTGTTGGACCAGCTGCTGGGCCGCAGCCAGGGCCTGGGCCGGACTGGTCGCGGCGTCGGCCATGACATACTTGACGTCGTATCCCTCGTGGGCGGCCAGCGCCACTCCCGCTTTGATGCCATCAGGGGTGAACTGCGAGGTGTTGGAAGCCGGCCCGGTCAGGTCAGTTATGACACCGATGGTTACGGTGGGCTCGGCGGCCCCCGAAGACCCATTGCTCGTTCCCGCCTTCGAAGAGCTACCGCAGGCCGCGGCGATGAGAGCCGCCGATGCAGCCAGCGCCGCCAG
>JAGWSF010000072.1 GCA_028876385.1 Acidobacteriota bacterium
GCCAGGGCCGGCCCCGGCTCGCCCCCGGGAACCGCTGGCCCCCCAGACCCCATCCGTGCCGTCCATGGGACGGGCCACCGCGGTCTTGGCTTTCGGGACGTTCGCCTCCCGGATCACCGGATTCGTGCGGGTGCTCGTCATCGGTTACGTGCTGGGTGTGAACGTCCTCTCCGACGCCTTCAACTACGCCAACGGTGTCCCCAACATCATGTACGACCTGCTCATCGGGGGCATTCTGGCCGCCACGCTGATACCGGTGTTCGTCGACCGACTGCGCGACGAAGACCCCCGTGAAGCGTCCCACGCCATCTCCGCCGTCCTGACCGCCATCGCTGTCGCGCTGGTAGCCGTCAGCGCCCTGCTCTGGGTGGCCGCCCCGGCCGTCATCCACTTCTACCTGCTGTTGAGCCCCAAATCCACGGGGGCCGAGGAGAGCGCTCTGGCCATCCGCCTCCTGCGCTACTTCGCCCCCCAGGTGTTCTTCCTGGGCACGACGGTCGCCACCACCGCCCTGCTCAACGCCCGACGGCGCTTCGGTGCGGCCGCCTTCTCCCCGGTGCTCAACAACGTGGTGGCCATCGCCGCCCTACTCGCCACCAAGGTGGCCGCCCACCACGTGCTCAGCCAGAGAGGCATCGGGTCGTCGGCCCTGCTCACCCAGTTCAGCCGGGACAGCCGGGCGGTGATGATCCTGGGCGTCGGCACCACCCTCGGCTACCTGGTGCAACTCCTGGCCCAGCTACCGGCCCTGCACCACCTCGGCCTCCGGCTGCGTCCGGTCTGGAATCCGAGGCACCCGGCGGTCCGTCAGGTGGCCGGGCTGTCCTCCTGGCTGGTCGGGGTGGTCGTCGCCAATCAGGCGTCGCTGGCACTGGTCATGATCCTGGCCGGGAACTCCAACGAGGGCGGGGGCCTGACCGCGTACCAGTTCGGCTACCAGTTCTTCCAGCTCCCCTATGCCCTGATCGCCGTCTCGGTCGCCTCGGCCATCATGCCCGACCTGTCCGAGCACTACACGGCCCGTAAGCGGGTGGCTTTCGAGCGGCAGTTCGTGACCGGTCTGCGGGTGAGCCTGGCCGCCCTGGTGCCGGTGGCGCTGGTGTACATGGTGGTGGCCCGCCCGTTCATCCAGGTGGCCATACATCACGGGGCCGTCGGCCAGGAGGGCGCCCACCTGGTGACGGTGACCCTCGTGTACTTCGCCGCCGGGCTACCCGGGTTCAGCGCCTTCTTCCTGCTCATGCGGGCCTTCCAGGCCATGCAGGACGCCCGCACCATGTTCCGGGTCTACCTGATCGAGAACCTGATGACCATCGTGGCGGCTCCCGTGCTGTCCCCACTCCTGGGCGTCCCCGGTCTCGCACTGGCGTGGGTCGGGCCCTACACCATCGCCTCGCTGTACGCGGCGGCCCTGCTCCGTCGCCGGGTCGGGTCGCTCGGGGGGTGGTTCACCGTCCGCGCCCTCATCCGGATTCTGGTCGCCAGCATCGCCGCCGCAGCCGCCGCCATCGCCGTCGGGCTGCCGCTGCGCTCGGTGCAAGGCGACGCCCTGCTGCTCGTGAGGCTGGTCCTTCAGGTGGGAGTCGCCGGCGCCGTGTACGTGTACGTCGGCCGCTTCATCGGCATCCGGGAGCTGCGACCCATCCTCGGCATGGCGGCCCGCCTGACCCGGCGACGCTGACGGCGGGACCCGGCGGCCGGGTCCACTATCCGCTCGCCAGCGGGACCCGGGCCAGCACCGGGCAACCGGCCGACCCGAGCCCGAACGCCACCGCCTGCTGGTTGCCGCCGGTGCCGATGACGTAGACGACCGCCGGCTGCGACTGGTACAGGGCCCGGCCCACCAGCACCACCGAACCGCCCGCTCCGCCGCCCGCTCCAGTCCCACCTGCCGCCCCAGTCCCACCTGCCGCCCCAGTCCCACCTGCCGTCCCAGTCCCACCGGCCGCCCCAGGCGACGAGAGCGCCGCCGCCGGCGACGAGCAGGGCGGGGGTGCTGACGGCAGTGCCGGCGCAGCCGTCGCCCCGGTGGGCGTCGATCCTGTCGGGCTGACCGCCTTGGACGCCGGTAACGCCGGCGACGATGGCGCCGCTCGAGCCAGGGCCACCTCAACCCGGCGCGCCAGGTCCGACGGGTTGCTTATGGCCCCCAGGTCCGTGGAGCCCGGCGACCCCGCCACCGAACCCGAAGACCCCGCCACCGAACCCGAAGACCCCGCCCCCGGTACCGGACCCGCCGCAGGGGCCGCACCCCCGGCCGCACCTGAGGAGGAGGACAAAGGGGAGCCGCTGCTTCGGGCCGACCCGCCCGCCACCAACGACGTCCCCGACGAGCGAGCCGCCCCTGAGGGCAGCTGGCGGGACGAACTGGCGGTCGGCGCGGGTGAGCCCGACGAGATCTGGGACAACCCGAAACCCGACCCGGCCAGCACCGCCGCCGCGGCCAGCACCCACGACCACGGCCGCCCCTTCCCCGCCGGCCCCCTGACCGGCCCACCTGCCGGCCCCCTGACCGGCCCAGCCGCGGGACGTCTGCCCCACGGGCGCCGGGTGGAGGCCGCACCCCTCGCCGGGCCCCCAGAGGCTCCCACGACACCCTCGTCGAAGAGGTCCAGGGCCGCCCGCACGGCTGCCGCCTTGGCTCCGGGCGGAGGCTCCGCCCCGCGGCCCACGCGCCGCGACACCGCCTGCCAGCGCGCCCACCGGGAGGCACAGTCCGGGCAGGTCGCGAGGTGATCCGCGGTGGAAGCATCGCCCGCCCCGTCGACGGCCGAGGACAACTCCTCGTCGCTCAGATGGCCCACCCGTTCCTCCCCACCACCGGGCGAGCCGCTCACCGCCCCGACTCCATGCCCGACCCCAGACGCTCGGCGAGCAGGGCCCGGCCCCGGGCGATCCGGGAGCGGACCGTGCCTCCCGGCAACGACAGGACCCGGGCGATCTCGGCGTAGTCCAGCCCGCACACGTCGCGCAGCACCACCGCGGCACGAAAGTCGAGAGGGATGTCCATCAGCGCCGCTTCCAGGTCCATCATGCCCAGCCCCTCGTCGGCCCCACCGGTCACCCCCGAATCGGCCCCGCCCGGGCCGCGGCCCCTCGGTCCCGGCTCGTCGAGCGGGTCGGAGGAGAGCGGCCGACGGGAACGGCGGCGGAACTCGTCGATGGCCGCGTTCATGGCGATGCGGTACAGCCAGGTGGCGTACCGGCTGCGCCCGTCGAAGCGGGGCAGGCCCCGCACGACCGACATGAGGGCCTCCTGGGCGGCGTCGGCGGCGTCGAACGGGTTGCCCAGGATGCGGAGGCACACCGGGTAGACCAGGTCGTAGCTGGCCGCCAGCAGTTCTTCGAGGGCGCGCCGATCCGACGCCCGGGCCCGGGCCACCAACGGCTCCAGTTGGTCGGCCGGGGCGGCTACGGCGTCCTCCTCTGTGTTTTGGTCGAAGGCGACGGCGACCACACCGATTTCGACGTGGCCGGCGCGGCGTTGGTTCCCGGGATTATCCCGAGCGCCCCGTCTGCGAGGCGGCCGCCTCCACCGCCAGCCGATCGACGAGGTCGTTCATGGGGTCCCCACCGTGGCCTTTGACCCAACGGAAGAGCACACGGGTGGGATCGGCCCGGTAGGCGTCTATCAGCGGCTCCCACAGGTCCCGGTTGGCCACCGGCTTCTTGGCGCTGTTGGTCCATCCCCGGGCCATCCACCCCTGCCACCAGCGGTCCCGGAAGCAGTTGACGACGTAGGTGGAGTCGCTCACGACCTCGAGGGGACCGGATAGGGAGGTCACCGCCTCGAGGGCGGCGGTGATCTCCATGCGCTGGTTGGTCGTGTGGGGGGCGGCGCCGCTGCGGAAAGGGCCGGAGGGGACGGCCCACGCCCAGCCTCCCGGCCCAGGGTTACCGGAGCAGGCTCCGTCGGTATAGACGATGGTCACGCCTCCAGGATGTCCGCTGGACGACCCAGAGGAAGGGACCGGTCCTCGGCACGAACCGCGTCTTCTCGGTACGAACCCGCCGCGGCGAACAGGATGAGCGCCCCGGCGGCCAGAGGGCCGAGCATGACGAGGAAGGCGTCGCGCAGGGCCAGCCCGGCGCCGCGGCCCCCGAAAGCGGTGGCCACCAGCCCGAACGTGGCCGGCCCGAGGGCCCCGCTGCCGAGCAGCAGGAGCCCCCTGGCCGCCTCGGCCCGCCCCCTCATACCGGACGGGACGATGTCGATCCGCACCGCGTCCAGGCACGGTCCGGCGCCGCCCAGCACGGTCGAGCCGAGGAAGAGGAACAACGCGGCCATCACCACCGAGCCGCTCATGAGGGCCACGGCGAACAGCCCGGTGGCCACCAGCTGGCAGACCGCGGCCACCGCGACGCGCTCCTGGCCTCCCCGGGTCCGGGTCAGCCGGTCCCCGACCCGACCTCCGGCGAGGATCCCGAGGATCACCCCCGCCGCCAGGATGGGAGCCAGGGCGTCGACGGTGGCGTTGCTCAGGTGGTACCGCTCCGAAACGAACAGCACGGCGAAGGAGGCAGCCCCGGCGTAGAAGAAGTTGCCCACCGAGTCGGCGAGCAGGACGATGCGGTTGGTGCGGATCAGGGTCAGGGCTCTCAGCATTTCGCCCAGAGCGGGCCCCGGAGGGCCCCGGCGGACGGGTTCCTCCAGGCGCGCCGTCACCACCGCCAGGCCCAGACCTATGGCCGCCAGCCAGAAGAACAACCACCGCCAGCTGAGCAGGTGCACCGCCAGCGCGCCGAGCGCGAAACACGCCGCGGTGCCGACGGCCTGCCCGGTGTCGAGGGCGGCGAGAGCCCGTCCCCGTTGGGCGGGTTGGAAGACGTCGCCGGTCAGGGAGACGGCGATCGGGCGGGCCACCGTCGCCACTCCCCCGCTCAACACCCGGGCCACGGCCAGAAGCACGACGCCACCGGCGAAGCCGGCGAGGGACAAAGCCAGGCTCCATCCCACGAGGGCCACGGTGACGACCAGGACCCGGTGGCGGCGATCGGTCAGGGTCCCGGCGGGCAGGGCGGCGACCGCACCGGTGACCGCGGCGAGGGACGCCATGAACCCGAGCTGGGCCTCCGACACGTGCAGGTGGGCTTGGAGGGACGGAGCGACCACCCCGATGGCCGCGGCATCGGCCTTGGCCAGGCCGAGAACGGCGGCGATGACGAGGATCCGGCCCTTCATGCGCTCGGGTGCCCACCAATGGCCCTTGCAGGCGCGAGCATGTAAGGGTGATCTTCGACGGATTCTCTCATCAGCTGCCCGACATCGACCCTGAGGAGACGTCGGAGTGGGTGGATTCTTTCGACGCCATAGTCGACTCGAGGGGTAAGACCCGGGCCCGCTTCCTGCTCATGAAGC
The DNA here is from genome assembly GCA_028876385.1 of Acidobacteriota bacterium. Taxonomy (GTDB): domain Bacteria; phylum Actinomycetota; class Acidimicrobiia; order Acidimicrobiales; family Palsa-688; genus JAKCDU01. The sequence goes on from JAGWSF010000072.1 coordinate 5,360, forward strand.
TGCTCGAGCGGGCCCGGGAGAATCAGGTCGGCTTCCCGGCCACCGTATCGACTCCCTACGTCAACACCATCCCGCCCGATCAGGAGCCGTGGTTCCCCGGCGACGAGCACATCGAGCGCCGCATCCGGGCCTACATCCGGTGGAATGCCGCGATCATGGTGGTGAGGGCAAACCACGCGGCCGAGGGTATCGGAGGCCACCTGGCCACGTTCGCGTCGTCGGCGTCGCTGTACGAGGTCGGCTTCAACCATTTCTTCCGGGGTAAGGCCAACGGCCAGCCCGGCGACCAGGTCTACTTCCAGGGGCACGCCGCGCCGGGCATCTACGCCCGGGCCTTCATGGAGGGACGGTTGAGCGAGGAGCAGCTCGGCTTCTTCCGGATGGAGCTGCAAGGGGCCAAAGCCGGCGTGGGGGGACTGTCCTCGTACCCCCACCCCCGCCTGATGCCCGAGTTCTGGGAGTACCCGACGGTCTCCATGGGTCTCGGACCCCTCTCGGCGATCTACCAGGCCCACTTCAACCGCTATCTGCACAACCGCCGGATCGCCGACACGTCGGCCAGCCGGGTGTGGTGCTTCCTCGGCGACGGCGAGTGCGACGAGCCCGAAACCCTCGGAGCCCTCTCGCTTGCCGGTCGCGAGCAACTGGATAACTTGACCTTCGTCGTCAACTGCAACCTGCAGCGCCTCGACGGTCCCGTGCGGGGCAACGGCAAGATCATCCAGGAGCTCGAAGCGACGTTCCGGGGCGCCGGCTGGAACGTGATCAAAGTGGTGTGGGGTTCCAAGTGGGACGACCTGTTGGCCCGCGACGTCGACGGGGTCCTGCTCCACAAGATGAACACCACCGTCGACGGCGAGTTCCAGAAGTATGCCACCGAGGACGGCGGCTACATCCGGGAGCACTTCTTCGGGCCCGACCCCCGCTTGCGGGCCCTGGTCGACCACCTCTCCGACGACGACCTCCTCAACCTGCCGCGCGGCGGGCACGATTACCGCAAGCTCTACGCCGCCTACAAGGCCGCCACCGAAGCCACCGGTCAGCCCACCGTCATACTGGCCAAGACCATCAAAGGATGGACCCTGGGTCCCGAGATCGAGGCCCGCAACTCCACCCACCAGATCAAGAAGATGACCGCCGCCCAGCTGAAGCTGATGCGCGACCGCCTGTACCTCCAGGAGGAGATTCCCGACGCCGCCCTCGAGGAGGGCGAACCGCCGTTCTTCCGGCCGGCGCCCGACTCGGTCGAGTACCAGTACATGATGGAGCGGCGCCAGGCCCGTAACGGCTCGCTCCCCCAGCGCATCGTCCGCGCCCGCCCCCTCCCGGCCCCGTCGCCGACGGCTTTCGCCGAGTTCGACAATGGTTCGGGTAAGCGGGCGGTGTCGACCACCATGGCCTTCGCGGTCATGCTGCGCAACCTGCTGCGCGACGAGGGGGTGGGCCATCGGGTGGTCCCGATCATCCCCGACGAGGCCCGCACCTTCGGCATGGACGGGCTGTTCAAGGAGGTGAAGATCTACGCGCCTCAGGGTCAGCTCTACGACCCGGTCGACTCCAAGCTGATGCTGACCTACTCCGAGGCCAAGGACGGGCAGATCCTCGAGGAGGGGATCTCCGAAGCGGGTGGCATGGCCGACTTCACCGCGGCCGGAACGTCTTACGCCACGTGGGGCCAGCCCATGATCCCCTTCTTCGTCTTCTACTCCATGTTCGGCTTCCAACGGATCGGCGACCTGGCCTGGGCTTTCGGAGACATGCGGGGCCGGGGCTTCATGCTCGGGGGCACCGCCGGGCGCACCACCCTGCTCGGCGAGGGGCTCCAGCACGGCGACGGCCACTCGCTGGTCCTGGCCTCCACCTTCCCCAACCTGTGCGCCTACGACCCGGCCTTCGCCTACGAGGTGGCGACCATCATCAACGACGGGATTCGGCGCATGTACGGCCCGGAGCCCGAGGACATCTTCTACTACCTCACCCTCTACAACGAGAACTACCAGATGCCGGCCAAGCCGGAAGGGGTCGACGAGGGGATACTGAAGGGCCTGTACCGCTTCGCTCCGGCCCCCGAAGGTCCGTCGCGTCGAGCCACCATCATGTTCTCCGGTACCGCCTCTCAGGCCGCCCTCGAAGCCCAGCAGCTGCTGGCCGAACGCCACGACGTCGCCGCCGAGCTGTGGTCGGCCACCAGCTACAAGTCGCTGCGGGAGGACGCCTTGTCGGTGGAACGCTGGAACCGGCTGCACCCGACCATGCAGCCCCGCCGGCCGTACATCACCGAAGCGCTGGGCGCCACCCAGGGCCCGATAGTGGCAGTCACCGACTTCATGAAGGCCGTCCCCGACCAGGTGGCCCGCTGGGTGCCGGCACCCTTCATCCCGCTCGGGACCGATGGCTTCGGTCGCTCCGACACCCGCGACGCCCTGCGCCGCCACTTCGAGACCGACGCCGCCCACCTGGTGGTGGCCACCCTCGACGGCCTGCGAGAAGCGGGCGACGCCAAGGCCCAGGAGGTCGAGGCGGCCATCGCCGCTTACGGCATCGACGCCGACGCCCCCGACCCGCGCGTCAGCTGACCGCCGGAGCCGACCCCTACCGGCGCCTCCGACCGGCGTCGGCTGACGCCGCGCCCGGGCCCAACCGCCAGGGCCGGGGTAGCCGGCCCCCGTCCGAGCCTTTCGTGCCGCCAGAGCGGGACGATTACGCTGGTTATTCGTGCCGAACCTGCATCTGTCCGGTGACCCCGACGCCGACGACCTGCTCTCCTCGGATCCCCTGGCTCTGCTCGTCGGAATGGTGCTGGACCAGCAGATACCGCTCGAGCGGGCGTTCAGCTCGCCTCGCGACCTGAAGTCCCGCCTGGGCGGACGACTCGACCCGGCGGAGATCGCCGCCATGGACCCCGACGACCTGGCCGCCCGGTTCTCGGCGCGACCGGCGCTGCACCGCTTTCCGGCGGCCAACGCCAAGCGGGTCCAGGAGCTGTGCCGCATCGTCGTCGACGAGTACCACGGCGAGGCCGACCGGGTCTGGCGCGACGCCACAGACGGCGACGATCTCCTCCGGCGGGTGAGGGCGCTACCCGGCTTCGGCGAGCAGAAGGCCCGCATCTTCGTGGGTCTGCTCGGCAAACAGCTCGGAGTGGACCTGCCAGGGTGGCGGGAGGCGGCGGGTCGGTTCGGCCAGGACGGCACCTTCATGTCAGTGGCCGATATCGTCGACCGGGAGTCGCTCGGCCGGGTGCGGGCCTACAAGCAGGAGATGAAGGCCGCCGCCAAGAAGGCCGCCGGTTGAGGGTGACAGCCAACGGTGAGCCCATCGATCTGGTCGACGGGGCCGCCCTGGTGGACCTCTTCGAGCATCTCGGTGTGGGCGCCAAGTGGGTGGTGGCCGAGGTCAACGGTCAGGCTGTGCCCCGACGGGAGATGGCCGCCCTGCGCCTCGCCGACGGCGACGTGATCGAGCTGGTGCGGGCGGTCGCCGGTGGCTGAGTCGCCAACCGGGCAACAGTCGGGGTCGCGTCTCGGGGACCGGAGACTGTACCTGTGCACCCCCGATCGGCCCGATCTGGCCGAGTTCCTGGCCGCCTGCATCGCCGGAGGGGTCGACGTGGTCCAACTGCGGGAGAAGGAGCTCGAGGCCGGACCCCTGCTGCGCCGGGCCGTCGTCGCCCGCGACGTGTGCGCCGCGGCCGGTGTACCCTTCGTGCTCAACGATCGCCCTGATCTGGCCCTCGAATGCGGAGCCGACGGAGTGCACGTCGGCCAGGACGACGCCCCGGTGACACTGGCTCGCCGGATACTCGGCGAGCGGGCCGTGATCGGCCTGTCCACCCACGCTCCCCACGAGTGGGACGCCGCCGATGACACCGCCGACTACTTCTCAGCCGGCCCGGTCAATCCCACCCCCACCAAACCAGGTCGGCCCGGCACCGGCCTGTCCTACCTCGAATACGTGTCGGGCCACGACCGGGGGCGACCCTGGTTCGTCACCGGCGGGGCCACCCCCGAGACCATCCCGGCCATGGCCGACGCCGGTGCCCGCCGCTTCGTCGTCGTCCGCTACCTCACCGAGTCCGCCGATCCCGAGGCGGCGGCCCGCCGCCTGCGGGCGGCCATCGATCCCTACTGGGCCGCTCCCGCCTGACCCCGGGGGCCGCTCCCGCCCGACCCCGGGGGCCGCTCCCGACCCCGGCGCCCGACCCCGCGGGCCGCTCCCGACCCCGGCGCCCCCACCGCACGCCGCGCCGCTCCCGCCCTGCGCCTGCGGGTCTTTCCGGCAGTCGGACTGCCAGATGAATCGCTGGTCCGGCTCAGCGTCCCGATCAGCCGCCCTGGCGGTCCAGCCAGCCGATCAGCAGGGCGATGGCCCGGGGGTCGTGGCGCAGTCGATGGGCCGCTCCCGGGAGCACCCTCAGTTCGACCTGGCCGTCGGCCGCGTCGGCCAGCGCCCGGGCGTCGAGCACCGTCACCACCTCGTCGTTGGCCCCGTGGACCAACAGGATCGGTCGGGGAGGAATCCGGGCGATCAGCCGCAAGGGCCGGATCTCCCGGAGTTCCTTGGCCCAGGCGTCGAGATCGGGCGGGAAGTCCTCGTCGTGGATCACTCCCACAGCGCGCGCCTGGGACACGAACCGGCGGGCGTCACTGGCCCGGTCGGCGAAGTCGGCGGGAGCCGAGAAGGCGGCCACGCCGCGGACCCGTGAGTCCTCGCCGGCGGCGCAGATGGCCAGCGCACCGCCGGCGGCGAAACCACACAGCCATACCGCGTCGACGGTTCCGCTCGACAGGAGCACCTCGATGGCCACCTTCAGATCGGCCAGCCAGCCCCCCAACGAGAAGTTCCCGGTGGACTCCGACGTACCCCGGAAGCTGAAGGTCAGTACGACCCAACCGGTGTCGGCGGCCAACCGGTCGGCCAACTGCTGGTAGCCGCGGCCGGCGCTCCTCGGCGCCGGGTCGGCCGGGAACCCGTGGCAGAGGACCAGCCCGTGGCGCCCGGACCCCGTCGCCGCCGACGGGGCCGGCCGGGCCAGGTAGGCGGCCAGCGTGCGATCCTCGAGCGGTATGGAGAAGGGCCCTCCGTTAACCGGGACGGCTACATCGCCAATGGTCAAGGCCGGCTCCTTCATCGAAAAGGTTTGGGAAAAGTCGAATGGGGCCGCCAAGTTGGCGACCCCATCCGATCGAGACTATCTGGATTGTCGAGGTGCTCAGTTTGAGCTACCAGGTGGGACCGGTTCCTGGCCTTCACACCTCGGGTAACTGGTGGGGATTCACCAGAAGGCCCAGCTGCCGCCTAGCGACCAGCCACCTCCGAGGTCCCAAAACGTCTACTGCTCAGTTGGACCACCTCCTTTCCTCGGTGCCAGAAATGCTACCGGTACCGCCGGGGTGAATCCAAGCATTTTGCCGTTACGGGACGGTTACTAGATGCCGATGCGCTGGGCCAGGAGCTCGCGGTGGTAGGTGGGGTCGCCGAAGAGCAGCTCGGAGCTCTTGGCCCGCTTGAAGTACAGGTGGGCCGGGTGCTCCCAGGTGAAGCCGATGCCGCCATGGATCTGGATGTTCTCGGCGGTGGCGTGGAAGTAGGCCTCAGAGCAGTAGGACTTGGCGAGGGAGGCCACGACCGGCAGCTCATCGTTGTCCTCGGCGGCGGCCCAGCCGGCGTAGTAGGCGGCCGACTTGGCCGATTCCACCTCGAGCAGCATGTCGGCGCACTTGTGCTTGATGGCCTGGAAGCTGCCGATGGGCCGCCCGAACTGGACCCGCACCTTGGCGTACTCGACGGCCATGTCCAGGACCTTCTGGGCACCACCGACCTGCTCGGCGGCGAGAGCCACCACCGCCAGGTCGAGCATCTTGGAAATGGCCGCCCATCCCGCCCCGTCGGCACCGACCAGGCGCGCCGGGGTCGAATCGAAGCTGAGCCGGGCCTGCTTGCGGGTCTGATCCATGGTGGAAAGCGGCGTGGCGGTGAAACCGCTGGCCCCCTTCTCCACGGCGAAGATCGACACCCCCGCCGCGGTGCGGGCCGCGACGAGGACCAGGTCGGCGGTGTGCCCGTCGAGCACGTAGAGCTTCTCCCCCGACAGGGTCCAGCTGTCGCCCGAGCCCGATGCCTCGAGGGTCACCCCTTCCTCGTCCCAACGGCCCGACGCCTCGGCCAGCGCCACCGTGGCGATCTTGGACCCGTCGGCGATGCCCGGAAGGTATTCCCTCTTGGCGCTGTCGTCACCGGCCACCATCAACAGGTTGGCGGCCAGGGCCACGCTGGAGAAGTACGGCGCACAGAGCAGCGCCCGGCCCATCTCCTCGAGCACCACGATCAGCTCCACGTAGGTGTAGCCCGACCCGCCGAACTCCTCGGGGATGATGAGGCCCTGCAGGCCCAGCTGCTCGGCCATCTGCTTCCAGACGGCCTCGTCGTAACCTTCGGTGGTGTCCATCAGGCGGCGGACCTCCGCCTCGGGGGACTTGTCGTCGAGGAAGCGGCGTACCGCCTTGCGGAGTTCTTCCTGCTCTTCACTGAAGGCGAAATTCACAGCTCGGGTTCCCCCTCGGGAGGCGCTCGTCGGACCCCCATTTCTAGCCCATAGGCTGACCCTGATGCACTACGACGACTCCCAGGCCGAGATCCACCGGGTGGTGGTCGGCACCATGGATAACAATGTGTACGTCCTGCGCTGCAGGCAGACCGGCGAGGCGGTCCTCATCGACGCCGCCAACGAGCACGAGAAGCTCCTCGAGCTGTGCTCCCGGCTGGGGGTCCGCAAGGTGCTCGAGACCCACGGCCACTGGGACCACATCCAGGCCGTGCCCGCGGTGCGCGAGGCCGGCTACGACGTCGGGGTGACCGCCGCCGACGCCGCCATGCTCCCCTCCTACGACTTCGTGCTCGGGGACCAGTCGGTCATCGAGGTGGGCCGGCTGCGCCTGCACACCATCGCCACGCCCGGGCACACCGCGGGGTCCATGTGCTTCCGGCTCGAGGGGTCACCGGTCCTGTTCTCCGGTGACACCCTCTTCCCCGGCGGCCCGGGGGCGACCAAGTTCCCCGGCGGTGACTTCCCCACCATCATCCGTTCCATCGAGGACCGCCTCTTCTCGGCGCTGCCCGCCGAGACCATCGTGATGCCGGGCCACGGCGTGGACACCACCCTCGGCACGGAGAGCCCCCACCTGCAGGAGTGGGTGGACCGGGGCTGGTGAGGCCGGCGCTCTAGGAGCCGGTGAGCGGGTGGCGGGGAGCGTCCACCAGCTCCAGGTCGGCGGGCAGGCCATCCACCGAGACGTGGTCACCCTCGACGGTGACCGACACCCGGGCGCCGGCGAGAGGTATGCGTCCCACGTGGAGGCGGCCGACCGACTCGGGCAGCGCCGGGTGCAGCCATACCTTCCCCCGGGGCACCCACGGGTCGAGGCGGAGCAGGGTACGCAGCATCAGGAGCGGCGAGGCCGCGGCCCACGCCTGGGGGGAGCACGAGGTCGGGTAGGGGACGACCAGCGGCTGTTCCATCCGCTCCACGCCGCTGTAGAGCTCGGGGAGGCGGCCGCCCTGGGCCATGGCCGCGTCGACCACGGCCATGATCACCCGCTGGGCCTCACGGACGTAGCCGTAGCGCATGAGGCCGGCGGCGATTATGGCGTTGTCGTGGGGCCAGACCGAACCGCAGTGGTAGCTGATCGGGTTGTAGCCGCCCATGGACGCGCCCAGGGTGCGCACCCCCCAACCGGTGAACATGTCGGGACCGGTCAGCTTCTTGGCCACCACGTCGGCCTTGTCGGCGTCGAGGATCCCGGTCCAGAGGCAGTGCCCCATGTTGGAGGCGAGGGCGTCGATCGGCTTCTTGTCCCGGTCGAGACCCATGGCCAGCCAGCCCTTCTCCTCCAACCAGAAGTCGCGGTTGAACGCCACCTTGAGGTCCGCGGCGCGCGCCCTCAGCTCCGAGGACAGGGCGGCGTCGCCGGCCTCCGCGGCGAAGAAGGCCCGGGCCAGGTAGGCGCCGTAGGTGTAGCCCTGGACCTCGGCCAGGGCTATGGGGGTCTCGGCCAGCCGTCCGTCGGCGAAACGCACCGCGTCGAAGGAGTCCTTCCAGCCCTGGTTGCGCAGGCCCCGGTCGGAGGTCCGCTGGTACTCCACGTAGCCGTCGCCGTCACGATCGCCGAACTCGCGGATCCATTCGAGGGCCCGGTCGGCGTGGGGAAGCAGGTCGTCCACGGCCTCACGGGCCAGGCCCCACCGGCGCAGCTCGCCGAGGAGCATCACGAACAGGGGGGTGGCGTCCGCCGTCCCGTAATAGATGGTTCCGCCCCCGAGCGACAGCGACGAGGCCTCCCCGAAGCGCATCTCGTGGAGGATCCGGCCCGGCTCCTCCTCGTTGGAGGGTCGTACGTCGCTCCCCTGGAAGCGGGCCAGGGTCTGCAGGGTGCCGAGGGCGAGCTCGGGATCGACGAGCAGGGCCATGTGGGCGGTGATGAGCGAGTCACGCCCGAAGAGCGTCATGAACCAGGGGGCGCCGGCGGCCACGACGGTGCGCTCGGGGAAGTCCGGGTCGAATATGCGCAGCGCCCCGAGGTCCTCGGCGCTGCGGGCCGCGACGGTGCGCAGCCCCTCGTGGTCGGTGTCGATGACCGGAACACTGCGCCGCCACGCCGCCATCCGCTCCGCCGGGGTGGCGCGCGCCACCGGCTGCCCGCACACCCACCTGGGCTCGATCTCCGAGCCGTCGATGCTGCACGAGAACTGCTGGCAGAGGGTCCAGCTCGACCGTGAGGGGATGATCACCTCCCATCGGGCCACGGCGCCGTCGAGCACGGCGGCCTCGGAGAACGACACCCGGAGGCTGCGTTTGTGGTTACCGGTCTTCTGACGGAAGACGAGGGCCCCCTCGAAATGCTCGACCTCCCCGACGGTCTCGCCCGGCAGCCGCCCCTCCTTCACCGCGAACAGATCGGCGAAGTCGGATTCGTAGCGGATGTCGAGAGCGCAGTAAGCGGCTTCCTCACCGAAGTTGCGCACCATCAGGTCCTCGCGCATCCCCCGGCCGACGTAGCGGCGCCGTTCGATCATCAGCTCGGAATCGGCCCGTCCCGAGCGGGGCCGGGCCCGGTCCACGAACGTGGCCGAGTAGGGGTCGGGGACGGCGCGGGCCAGCGGCTCCGGAGTCTCGCCGTTGATCCGCAGGTTGAGGCCGGAGAGGAAGCGGGTGTCTCTGAAGAAGAGGCCCTCGGGGAATTCGGGCGAGATCTCTCCTCCCGATGAGCAGATCAAGAAGGCGGATCCTTCGACCAGGGTGACCCGGTCCCGGGGTCCCCCCATTGAGACGCTCGCATGCGAGGTCCAGGGGTTCGACATCGCCATGACGCTACTTCCCGGGGGGCACCGGGCCCGACCACCGCCCCGCCGGTCCCCATTTTCCCCTATCGCCGTAGTGGTAATAGAATGGCGGCGTGGCTCCACCGCTGTTCCAAGTCGACGATCTGCACGTCTCGGTCGAGGGGACCCCCATCCTGAAAGGCGTCGACCTGGTCGTCGACGCCGGCCAGGTGCACGCCCTCATGGGTCCGAACGGTTCGGGTAAGTCGACCCTCGCCAACTCCCTGCTCGGCAACCCGGCCTACGAGGTGACCTCCGGTCGTATCCTCTTCAAGGGCGAGGACATCACCGACTGGCCGGCCGATGTGCGCGGTAAGGCCGGCGTGTTCCTGGCCTTCCAGTACCCCGAGGAGATACCCGGGGTTCCCGTGGCCCAATTCCTGCGCCAAGCGCTGTCGGCCCGGCGGGGCATGGATCTGTCGGTGCTGGAGCTGCGGGTGTCGATCATGGAATGGATGAAGCGGTTGGGGATCGATCCGGCTTTCGGCGACCGCTACCTCAACGAGGGTTTCTCGGGCGGCGAGAAGAAGCGCAACGAAGTGCTGCAGATGGCCATCCTCGAACCCGACATCGCCATCCTCGATGAGACCGACTCCGGGCTCGACATCGACGCCCTCGGCGTGGTGGCCCGAGGGGTGCAGGCCGTCCGGGAGACCAGGCCGGACCTCGGGGTCCTGGTCGTTACGCACTACCACCGCATCCTCGACCAGTTGCCTCCCGACGTGGTCCATCTCCTCGTCGACGGTCGCATCGTCACCAGCGGCGGTCCGGAGCTGGCCGTCCAGATCGAGCAGGAAGGGTACGAGGCGTGGCGCTAGACGTGGCAACCATCAAGAAGGATTTTCCGATCCTCGAGCGCACCGTCCACGACAAGCGCCTGGTGTACCTGGACTCGGCGGCGTCCTCCCAGAAGCCCCTGTCGGTCCTGCGGGCCATGGACGCCTACTACGAGACCACCAATGCCAACGTCCACCGGGGCGTCTACGCCATCGCCGAGGAGGCGACTCGCCTCTACGAGAAGGCCCGCACCGACGTGGCCCGCTTCATGGGGGCCGGCTCGGCCGCGGAGGTGGTCTTCACCAAGAACGTCACCGAGGCCATCAACCTGGTCGCCTATTCGTGGGGCCGCACCAACCTGGCCGCAGGTAACGTGGTCGTGCTAACCGAGATGGAGCATCACGCCAACCTGGTTCCCTGGTTGGCTCTCAAAGCCGAGCGGGGCATCGAAATCCGCTACATCCCCGTGAACGACCAGGGCTTCTTGGACATGAGCCGCCTCGACGAGGCTCTCGACGGGGCCAAGCTGCTCGGCGTGACCTCGGTGTCCAACGTGCTCGGGACCATAAACCCCATCCCCCGCCTCGCCGAGGCCGCCCACGCCGCGGGCGCCCTGATCCTCGTCGACGGCGCCCAGCATGCACCCCACATGCCGCTCGACATCCGCGCTCTCGGTTGCGACTTCTTCGGGCTCACCGGCCACAAGATGCTCGGCCCGACCGGCATCGGAGTGCTGTGGGCCCGGGCCGACCTGCTCGAAGCCATGCCCCCGTTCCTCTGCGGGGGCGAGATGATCCGCGACGTCCGCCTCGACGGTTTCTCGACCAACGACGTGCCCTGGAAGTTCGAAGCCGGCACCCCTCCCATCGCCGAAGCCGTGGGCCTGTCGGCCGCGGTGGAGTACCTCGAAGCTCTCGGCATGGACGAGGTCCGCGAGCACGAACGGTCGCTCACCGCCTACGCCCTCGATGCCCTTCGCGGCGCCCATCCCGACCTGGTCGTCCACGGACCGCCCTCGGCCGACGACCGCGGCGGGGTGATCTCGCTGCAGTACCGCGACGTGCACCCCCATGACCTGTCCCAGGTGCTCGACCAGGCGGGCGTCTGCGTCCGGGCCGGCCACCACTGCGCCAAGCCCCTCATGCGCCGCCTGGGGGTCTCGGCCACGGCCCGAGCCTCCTTCTCGGTGTACAACGATGAAGCCGACGTGGACCTCCTGGTGTCAGCCCTGGCCGACGCCGACGCCCTGTTCTCCCTCTGACCTCGTCACGACGACCCGACTCCCCGAAGACGACCCGACTCCCCGAAGGAGCCCCCGATTCATGCCCGGCCTCGAAGACCTCTACCGCGAGATCATCCTCGATCACTACCGCAGCCCCCGAAACCGCGGTGAGCTGCCGACTCCCCCGGCCCATGCCGAGACCGGGTTCAACCCGCTGTGCGGAGATGAGATCACCCTCTACGTACAGGTCGATGACGGCCGCCTCGCCGACGTCAAGCTCACCGGACAGGGCTGCTCCATCAGCCAGTCCTCGGCGTCGATGATGTCGACGGCGGTCAAAGGCCTGTCGGTGGACGAGGCCCGGGCGGTGATCCGCCGGTTCAAGTCCATGATGTCCATCCACGAGTCCCGTCTCGACGGCGGTGGGGAGGGCGACGGCGGCGACGAGGACGCCGAGGCGGCCAACGTCAAGCTGGGCGACCTGGAGGCACTTCAGGGCGTGGTGAAGTTCCCGGTGCGCATCAAGTGCGCGACCCTGGCCTGGAACACCCTCACCCAGGCTCTCGACGCGGTCGGAGCCTCCAGCCAGCAGCCCCCCGGCTGAACGGCAACCCCCCGGCTGAACGGCAACCCGGGGGCCGGGAGACACGGGGACGTGTCACGGCTCAGGAGCGGCGGCTCTTCGGGCCCTTCTGGCGGACCGATTCGACCGACTTGAAGGCCGCCCTCAACTCCTCCAGCCACTCCTCCTCGTGCTCACCCACCAGACGCACGCACCAGGCCAGGGCCTCCGAGCGGGTGCGGGCCAGGCCGGCGTTGATGAGGGTGTCGAGAACCCGCCGTTCGGGCAGGCGCAGCCTGGTCATCACCGGGACCGTGGCGGTGGTGAACAGGACCACGTCGTGGCCCCGTCGGGCCCCCCACGAGACCTTGGTTCCGAAGCGGGCCTCGGCCGTGGCGGCCAGGGACATCCGCTCGTCCCGGGTGGCGTCGCGAAAGCGGGTGAAAGACGGGTCCGCCCCGTCCCGCCCGCCCGGTCGCGCCGGGAGGTCCACGATCACCAGGGTCTCCTCCGGATCGGCCAGCACCTCGACGGCCCGGGCACCCCACCACTCGGGGATGTTCTCGGCGAACCACTCCTCGACCCTCACCGCTCCATCGTCGCACAGGGAGTCCGTCGCACCTGGTTCGACGACCGGCGCCGGCGAGCCCTAACGTCGCGCCGTGCTGGATCGAATCGTCATAGTCGGTGCGTCCCTGGCCGGGCTGCGGGCCGCCGAAACCCTGCGTCAGCACGGTCACGAAGGCGACATCGTGCTGGTGGGCGACGAACCTCACCGCCCCTACGACCGGCCTCCTCTGTCCAAGCAGGTACTCACCGGCAAGGTCGCTCCGCAAGCCACCACGCTCGCCGCCCCCGACGATCTCCGCCTCGAGTGGCTCCTCGGGACGGCGGCGACGGGGATCGACCGGGACCGGCGACGATTGGCGCTCGAAGGCGGCGAGGAGGTGGCCTACGACCGGCTGCTGATCGCCACCGGCGCCACACCCCGGACCCTGCCCGGCGCCCCCCCGGGTCCCGGGGTGCACTATCTGAGAACCCTCGACGATGCCGTCGCCCTACGCGGCGACCTCCTGCGCAGCCAGGCCCTGGCCGTCATAGGAGCCGGTTTCATCGGCCTGGAAGTGGCGAGCAGCGCGGCCCAACTGGGTGTACCGGTCGTGGTGCTCGAAGCGCTCCCGGTGCCACTGGAGCGTGCCCTCGGACCCCGGATCGGGGAGGCGGTGGCCGCCTGGCACCGCTCCAAGGGCCTGGATCTGCGCCTCGGCGTCGGGGTCAGAGGGCTCGCCCTCGACTCCGCCGGCCGGCCCGAAGCGGTGCTGCTCGACGACGGGTCGTCGGTGGTGGCCGACACCGTGGTGGTCGGCATCGGCGTCACCCCCGCCACGGCCTGGCTGTCGGGTTCGGGGATCGACGTGGCCGACGGCGTACTGTGCGACTCCCGGCTGCGGGTCCTCTGCGACGGCCGGCCCGTCCCCGACGTGCTGGCCGCTGGTGACGTGGCCCGCTGGTCCCACCCCGCCTACGACCAGCCCGTCCGCGTCGAGCACTGGACCAACGCCACCGAGTCGGGCGAGGCGGCGGCCATGACCATGCTCAAAGGCGATGAAGCCGACCCTTACGGGCCGGTCCCGTACTTCTGGTCCGACCAGCACGGCGTCAAGCTGCAGATGGTCGGCCGGCCCGAGCCGTCGTCGGAGACCCTCTTCGTGGAGGGAAGCTTCGAGGAGGACCGCCTCCTCGTGGCCTACGGCCACGGCGGGCGCCTGGTCGCCGCCCTCGGGATCCGCCGGCCGGCCCGGGTGATGGCCATGTCCCGGCTGATCGAGGCCGGAGCACCCTTCCCTCCCCCCGCCGACTGACGCCCCGGTCCCCGCTGCTCGCTCAACCGGCCGGCACCTTCCACCCCATGCCCTCGGCGATCTCCTTGCAGGTGGGACACAGGGGGTACTTCTTGGGGTCTCGCGACGGCACCCAGATCTTCCCGCAGAGGGCCTTCACCGCGGTGCCGTTCACCAGCCCTTCGACCACCGACGGACCGGCCGACACGAAGTCCCCCTCCTGGGGCTTCCATCCCTCCAGGACGATGTGGGCCATGCGCTCGTGATCGCCATCGAGAGTGGGATCGCTCGTTACCGGGCTGACGGACAAGTCGGTCATGGTTGGAGGCTAACTCCGATGCCCGCGCCCCCGGGTGGCGACGGGGACGGGCGGACCGGGTCGCTCGTCGGGTACAACTGGTGGGAAACGCCATCCCAGGCGGTCTTCCCGAGGAGGGTCCCACATGCCCGAGGCCGTAATCGTCGCCACCGCCCGCAGCCCCATCGGGCGCGCCTACAAGGGATCGCTCACCAGCCTTCGACCCGACGACATGGCCGCCCAGGTCGTCCAAGCGGTGCTGGCCAAGGTGCCCCAGCTCGATCCCGCCACCGTCGAGGACCTCATCCTCGGTACGGCCCAGCCGGCCGGTGAGGCGGGGTACAACCTGGCTCGCGTCGTCGCTCTCCTGTCGGGTCTGCCCGGCACCCCCGGCACGACGGTCAACCGCTACTGCTCGTCGTCGCTGCAGACCATCCGCATGGCCGCTCACGCCATACGCGCCGGCGAGGGGGACGTGTTCGTCGCGGCCGGGGTGGAGGCCGTCAGCCGCTTCGGCCACGGCATGTCCGACGGTCTGCCCGACACCCACAACGGGCTCTTCGCCGACGCCGAGGCCCGCAGCGCCTCCCGGTCCCTCGGGGGGGCCGGCACCTGGGCCCCCTCCGCCGGGCTCCCGGACATCTACATCGCCATGGGTCAGACGGCGGAGAACGTCCGCGAACTCGAGAACGTCTCGCGCCGGGACATGGACGAGTTCGCGGCCCTGTCGCAGCAACGGGCGGTGGCGTCCCAGGAGAACGGTTTCTTCGAGCGCGAGATCGTCCCCCTCACCCTTCCCGACGGTTCCGTGGTCACCAGCGACGACGGTCCCCGCCCTGGAACCACGGTCGAGAAGCTCTCCGAGCTCAAGCCGGTGTTCCGCCCCGACGGGGAGATCACCGCGGGCAACGCCTGCCCCCTCAACGATGGAGCAGCCGCCGTGGTGGTCATGAGCGACACCCGGGCGGCGCAGCTCGGCATCACCCCCCTCGCTCGGGTGGTTTCCTCGGGTGTCACCGCCCTCGACCCCGAGATCATGGGGCTCGGCCCCATCGAGGCCTGCCGGCAGGCCCTGGGCCGGGCTGGTATGACCATCGACGACATCGACCTGGTGGAGATCAACGAGGCCTTCGCCGCCCAGGTGGTTCCCTCGGCCCGCCAGCTCGGGATCAGCTACGACAAGCTCAACGTGCACGGCGGGGCCATCGCTCTCGGCCACCCCTTCGGGATGACCGGCGCCCGCATCATGACCACCCTCATCAACGGGCTCCAGAGCGAGGACAAGACCTTCGGCATGGAGTCCATGTGCGTAGGTGGCGGCCAGGGTATGGCCATGATCGTCGAGCGCCTCAGCTGATCGTCCGCCGGTTGGAAAGTCCATGAGAGGCTATCCGGTATCAAAAGGTTTATCACCAAAGCGCGTTTGAACCAGCCGAAAGCCTTGATCCGTCACCCGTCTGTCACCTAAGGTAACCCCCCGTTGTGACAACGTGCACGTGGAATTTCCGTCGGCACGCGGGCCGGATCACTGCGGCGGCCGTAGCGGCTGCGCTGACCTCCGGGTTGCTGGTCCCCAGCGCTTCCGCCGACCAGATGTCCAGCCTCCAGGCCCAAGCTGCGGCTCTGACGGCCAAGATCACCAACCTGGGTCGCCAGGTGGAGTCCCTGGCTGAGCAATACGACCAAGCGCAGTACCAGTTGGGTCAGCTCCGCACCCAGGAGGCCAGCGCCCAGAAGACTCTGAGCGCCAGCGAGGCGGCCGCCGGCCAGGCCCGCCAGGCCCTCAAGTCCGACGCCATCGCCGCCTACGTCACCGGGGGGACGACCGGGTCGGCTGCGGGATCGTCGGTGCAGAGCGCCAACGACAGCCTGCTGCGGGCCGAGTACGTCAACACCCTGGCCACCAACCAGAGCGAGGACGTGGACCGTTACCGCCTGGCCACCCTGCAGGAGCAGGTGGCCCAGAGCCAACTCCAGAAGCAGGAGTCGGCGGTTTCGGCCCAACTCGACAGCCTGACCTCGGCCCGCCAGGCCGTCTCCGCTTCGCAGGCCGAGCTGATCTCCAGCGAGTCGCAGGTGAACAACGAGATCGCCCAGCTGAGGGCCCAGGAGCAGGCTGCCGCGGCTGCCGCCGCCGCCGCCGCCGCC
>JAGWSF010000073.1 GCA_028876385.1 Acidobacteriota bacterium
ATCGACACGGCGATGACGATTCGGATCATCATCCCCCAGACCGACAGCCCGTGGGCGATCAGGGCCGGGCTGCGGCGCTCGACGGTCTCGGTGAAGCTCGCCATCCACGGCACGTAGGCGATACCCAGCGCGAACGACAGGATGGCGGCCAGGATGGCCAGCTTGTAGTAGCCGGTGGTGGGGTGATGGGCCTGGGACAGGTAGATGACCATCATGACCGCCGACCCGATACCGCCGACGATCATGAACGGCTTGCGCACCCGGACCTTGTCCGACAGGAACCCGCAGCCGATGACGGCGATGACGTTGAAGCCCCAGCTCCAGTTGAGCAGGCCGTTGGCGTCCTTGGTGGAGAAGCCGAAGACGGTGGCGTAGTACAGCAGGCCGAAGCCGACCAGGGTGTAGTAGACGAGCAGGAAGATGGCGATCCCGGTGGCCGACACGATGACGTCGAGCTTGAGGAGCTGCCGCCACGGGTTGCGAAGGGACGCCTCGACGTCGATGCCCTTGGCCCGGGCCTCGATCAGCGCCCGGTCCTGCATGCTGACCATGAGCTGATCGCGTAGGCCGGGGGACAGCTCCTTGAGTCCGATCAGGGCGATCACCGCCACGATGAGGCCGACCACGCCGCAGATGTGGTACTCGTGGGTCCAGAACGAGGTGCTCGGGTTGGCTCCGATGGTGTTGGTGGCTACGGTCGCCACGACCAGGCTGCCGAGCACCGGCCCGGCGGTCCAGAAGCCCATGGCGGTGGCCCGCCCGACCTGGGGGGAGAAGTCTCGGATGAGGGCGGGGGTGGCCACCAGGCAGATGCCCTCGACCACTCCGACGAAGAACCCGAAGATGGTGAACTCCCACTTGCTGGTCGACAGGGGGATGATGAACTCGACGAACACCCCCGTGATGATCAGACCGGCCACGACCAGGTTGGTTCGACCGAGCCGGTCGGTCAGGCCGGCGAAGAGGGAGCCAAAGGCGCCGATCAGGTTGCTGATGGCCACGGTGTACACGTAGAACGTGAACGTCATGTGCAGTTTCGGCAGGAACAGCGTGGACACCGACCCACCGACGTACAGCTCGTAGTAGAGCGTCACCGTCGCCAGCACCGTGATGGCCAGGTACAGCATGCGCGGCCCGGTGTCCGGATAGGTGTCGAGCTGTCGGTTCCAGAGGCTGGATATGCCCCTCGAACCGGTGCCCGATTCGGCGGCAGCTACGGTCATCAAGAACCCCCCGTTCAGGTGAATGGAACCCGGGGCGGTGGGCCCCGGGGCGCCTGTGACGCTAGCCACACCATACGCCTTGCACAACGTCAGATCGCGTTACTGAACGTCGTTACCCGAACAGACGTGCCGGATCCGAGCCTCGACGAGCAATTGCCCTATTCAGGCAGTTTGCTCCCACTGTCGGCGATCCACCAGGATCTCCTTGAGGGTGGTCGGCCGGTCGGTCATGATCCCGTCCACGCCGAGGTCCAGGAGTCGCTCCATGGTCGCCCGGTCGTCGATGGTCCACACGTGCACGGCGATCCCCAAGCGGTGGGCGGCGTCGATCAGGCGCCCGTCCACGAGCGGTATGCGGCCCTGGCGGATGGGTATCTGGGCCGCGCCGAATCCGCTGAGCCGGTCACCGAGGGACCGGGCCCCGGCGGGGCCCAGAACGCTGGCCAGGCGCAGGGCCGAGGTCGCCAGCGGGCCCATCCCGGTGCACAACCGGGGACCGAGGGCCCGACGGATCCGGGCCAGCCGGCGGTCGTTGAAAGATGTGATGCAGACCCGATCGAGGGCCGCCGAGCGGTGGATGGTCTCGATCAGGGGACCGACCACGCTGTCGTGCTTGGCGTCGATGTTCCAACGCACCTCGGGCCACGCCTCGAGCACCTCGTCGAGCCGGGGTACGGGGCGCTCGGAGCCGCTCAGGCGGACCGCCGCCAGCTGTGACCACGACAGGTCCCGTACCGCGCCGCCCCGCTCGCTGGTCCGGCTCAGATCGGGGTCGTGGATGGTGACGACGGTCCCGTCAGAAGTGGCGTGAACGTCGGTCTCCACGTACCGGTACCCGAGCCCCACGGCGTGGCCGAAGGACTCCCAGGTGTTCTCCGGGGCCTCGAGGGCGCCGCCTCGATGGGCGAAGGCGAGGGGATGGGGGTGGTCGAGGAAGGCGAAGCGCGGCGAATCCACCGCCGAGAGGCTACCGCCACTTCCGGCGGCGACGCCCCCGTTCAGCCGGGGTCCGATTCGTGGCCGGGGTGGCGCAAGCCCCGGTAGGCGTCGAGGGGTTTCTGGCGGCCCGTCACCACCTCGTGGATCTCGTGGCAGATGGGCAGGTCGACGCCGTACTGGGCGGCCAGGCCGAGGGCCAGGCGGGCGGTGTTGACGCCCTCGGCCACCATGTGCATCTCGGACAGGATGTCCTCGAGGGGGCGGCCCCGACCGAGCATCTCGCCCACCGTCCGGTTGCGGCTGTAGGGGCTCATGCACGTCGCCATCAGGTCCCCCATGCCGGCCAGGCCGGCGAGGGTCTGAGGTTCGGCCCCCATGGCCACCCCGAGTCGGGTCAGCTCGGCCAGGCCCCGGGTGATGACCGCGGCCCGGGTGTTGTCCCCCACGCCCAGGCCCTCGCCGATGCCGGCGGCGATGGCGATCACGTTCTTGAGGGCGCCGCCTATCTCGCAGCCGATCACGTCGTGGTTGCGGTAGACCCGGAACAAACGGTGCTGGAGGACGCCCTGCAGGGCGGTGGCCACTCCTTGGTCCTCGGTGGCGATGACGCTCGCCGCAGCCTGACCGGCCATTATCTCCCGGGCCAGGTTGGGCCCCGACAGGGCCGCCCTCGGGTGCCCGGGAAGCAGCTCCTGGACCACCTGGGTCATGCGCTTGAAGGTCCCGGCCTCGATGCCCTTGGTGAGGCTGACGACGGGGACCCAGGGCCGCAGCCAGCCACGGGTCTCCTGCAGAGTGGCGCGAAAGCCGTCGGAGGGTACGGCCACGATCAGCACGTCGGCGTCGCGCACCGCCTCCTCCATGTCGGCGGTGGCCCTGAGCCGCCGCGGGAGGGTGGCCGCCGGCAGGTACCTGTGGTTGGTACGTGAGGAGTTGACCTCCTCGGCCACCTCGGGGTTGCGGGCCCAGAGGGTGGTGGGGTTCAAAGCGGTGGTCAGGCTGGCCACCGTCGTGCCCCACGACCCGGCGCCGAGCACCGTCACGTTCATTTTGCCTCCCCTTGGCTCGGGACGGTCACAGGTGGAGGGTAGGGTAGGCACATGGCTGATCAGGCCACCTTCGCAGATCAGGCTATGGAGTACATGGGCTCCCTGTACAGCGCGGCCCTGCGAATGACGCGCAACCCCTCCGATGCCGAGGATCTCGTCCAGGAGACCTATCTAAAGGCCTTCCGGGCGTTCGGTTCGTTCCAGGAGGGGACCAACCTGAAGGCGTGGCTCTACCGCATCCTCACCAACACCTTCATCAACTCCTACCGGGCCCGGAGACGTCGTCCTGAGCAGACCGAGCTCGACGAGGGGGAAGACCTGTACCTCTACCGGCGGCTGGGTGGCCTCGAGGCCGTCACCGCCGGTCGCAGCGCCGAGGAGGAGGTCCTCGACCACTTCACCGAGAGCGACGTCAAGGAGGCCGTCGAGTCTCTTCCGGAGCAGTTCCGGATGGCCGTGCTGCTAGCCGACGTGGAGGGTTTCTCCTACAAGGAGATCGCCGACATCCTCGACGTGCCCATAGGAACTGTCATGAGTCGGCTGCATCGCGGAAGAAGAGCGCTCCAAAAGGCGTTGCACGAGTTCGGAACCTCTCGGGGGCTCGTCGGCACGGCCGGGGAGTCGCCGGGTTAGACACTCAGACCCGTCGAAATGACCGTTTCTACCCGGGACATCGTTGCGGAAGATGGACGACTCAAACTCTCGATACGACATTGGGGACCTGCTGCGAGCGGGCGACTGCAATGACGCACTCCACACGCTCTACCACTATCTGGACGGTGAGCTGACCGACTCGCGTCGCCAGGCCATCAGGGACCATCTCGATCTGTGCGAGCCATGCCTGCACGCGTTCGACTTCGAGGCCGAACTGAAGGTGGTGGTCGCCCGGTCCTGCCGGGACCAGGTACCGGACCAGTTGCGACGCAAGATCGCCGAGGCCATCGCTCACGAATGTGGGGAAGGGACATCCGAAGCGGGCCTGGGAAGCGTATAGGCACGGGAACAACCGCTGTCCCGACGAGGTTGAGAGGTGCAGGATGAGCGAACGATCTTTGGGAGGGCACTCCCTCACCAGCAGCGAACGCCCCTCCCGCTCGTTCGGTAAGAACCGGACGTGCAAGGAGCCGGGCTGCGAGACGCAGTTGTCCATGTACAACAGCGGTAAGTACTGCTACCGCCACGAGCCGATGGCCGTTCCCCGTACGCGGGGCAAGAAGATCGCCTGAGCGGGACCTTTCCTCCCGGATTGCGGTGCCGGTGACCGTCGGAGCGCGCCCTCCAGACGGCCCGGGGGAGCCGACGGCCCGGTGATTCCTCCGGAGACCGTGATTTCCCAGGACACCGTGATTTCCCAGGACACCGCGATTTCCGGGGGTCCGGTGTTTCTCGACGGGCTGGCGGTCATGGACGGGCCAGCGGTGGTGAGGGTGGCCCAGCCGGTACCATGCGCCATGGCTGTCACGACCCGTCATCGTCACGGGAGCCGACCGCCGGTAGGTGAACCTGAGTCGGCGGTTGCCGTAGGGATCGGGTCGGGAGGCCTCGGGCGTGTCGAAGCGGTATCGAGGCCGTGACCGACCTCATCGCCTGGGACACCGCCACCCAGGTCGCCCGCCGGGTCGCCTCGTCGAGGACCCCCGTGACCGACTACGAGTTGCGCTCACTCGAGCAGGATTTCGAATCCATGACGGCGCAGGCCGAGCGGTTGGTGGAGCTTGAGACGGGGCTGCGTTCCCAGTTCGGTCCGGCCCGGGCCCGAGTCGCCGACCGGGCCCAGTGGGTCGATGTCAACGTGGCCTCCTTCCAGCGTCTGCTCCGACCGGTCATGGCCAAGCTCTCCGAGCGCATGAGCGCCAAACAAGGGCTCTCCCCGGTGCCGGCCTCGGTCACCCGGCAGCTGGCCGGTACCGAGCTGGGCCTGGTCCTCGGCTGGATGTCGGGGCGGGTGCTCGGTCAGTACGACCAGCTCTTGATCGAGGACGAACGACCCGAAGATCAGGACATGGTGTACTACATCGGGCCGAACGTGGTCGGGGTGGAACGCCGCTACGGTTTCGCCCCGGCGGAGTTCCGCCTGTGGTTGGCCCTCCACGAGGTGACCCACCGGATGCAGTTCACCGGGGTGCCGTGGCTGCGGGCCCACTTCCTCGGGCTCGTCGAGCGCACCCTGGCGGGGCTCGATCCCGACCCCAAGGCGCTGGTGGCGGCGCTGCGCCGTAGTGCCGACAGCATCCGGGCGGGGCGCAACCCGCTCGACGAGGGAGGCCTGGCGGCCCTGTTCGCCGGGCCCGAGCAGCACGCCGCTATCCAGGAGATCGGCGGCCTAATGAGCCTCCTGGAGGGTCACGGCGACATCGTCATGAACCGTGCCGCGACCGATCTGATCCCAGGCGCTCCGCTCTTCGCCCGAACCCTGCACGAGCGTCGCCAGCAGCGGGGGGTGGCCCGGGTCGCATCGGTGCTCCTCGGCCTCGACGCCAAGATGCGCCAGTACGAGCAGGGCGAACGCTTCGTCACCGCAGTCGAAGCGGCCGGTGGGAGGGAGTTGTTCTCCAAGGTCTGGTCGGGACCGGAGTGGCTGCCCGGATGGGAGGAGATTCGCTCCCCGCAGCTGTGGATCGACCGGGCCGGCGGCGACCGCGCGGACCGCCCCCCGATCGGGTGAACGACCTGAGCGGGCGCCTGCCGTCGCGCCCGTCGGCGAGGCCGAGGGGGGGAGGCGACGCCGGAGTCGGGGACGGGGACCCATCCGGTCCCTCCGACGAAGGATCGGCCGGCCGGGACGGGGACTGGGCCGCCCGGCTTCTCGTCTCCTGCCGGTTCCCGGCACCTGAGGCCGGTCCCGTGGCGCTGGCCGTGTCAGGAGGGCCGGACTCCCTCGCATTGATGGTGCTAGCCGCCCGCGCCGGGTTGACCGGGGTCGTGCTCCACGTGGACCACGGGCTCCGGCCGGGTTCGGCGGCCGAAGCCGCGCTGGTCGCCGAGGCCGCCGCGACTTTCGGGTTCGCTTTTCGGGCCGAGCGCGTCCGAGTGGCCCCCGGACCCGACCTCGAGGCGCGGGCCCGCCGGGCCCGCTACTCGGTGCTGCCGGCGGGGGTGCTCACCGGCCACACCATGGACGATCAGGCCGAGACCGTCCTGCTCAACCTCTTGAGGGGCGCCGGGGTGGACGGGTTGGCGGCCATGAGGAACGCCCCGGCGCCCACCCCGCTCGTAGCCCGGGGCGCGGCCCACCAGGCCGACCGGGACGGGGTCATTCCCACCGTCCGCCGGCCGCTGCTCGGGATCCGCAAGCACCACACAATGGAGGTCTGCCGCCGGGCGGGACTGGCCCCCTTCGAGGACCCCACCAACGCCGACGGCCGCTACCGGCGCAACCGGGTCCGAGCCGACCTGATCCCGTTGATGAACGCCATCGCCGAACGTGACGTCGTGCCTCTGCTCGCCCGCCAGGCGAGCGTGATGGGGGCCACAGCCGATCTTCTCGACGTCCTGGCCGCAGGCATCGACCCCACGGATGTGGAGGGACTGCGCTCGGCTCCCGCGGTGCTGGCCCAGCGCTCCCTTCGGGCCTGGCTGCGATCCGGGGCGGGTCACCATCCTCCCTCGGCGGCCGAGGTGGCCAGGGTGATGGACGTGGTCCACGGGCGGTTCGTCGCCTGCGAGTTGAGTGGTGGGCGCCGGGTGGCGAGGCGTAGGGGCCGGCTGTCGCTGTCGACCCCCCAACCACCCTCACCCGGTGGGAGCGGTGAGCCGAGCGTCACCCCGGGTGACAGGCAAGAGGAGGGAACAGGATGACTTCTGCCGATGGATCGGACTTCGTGATCGGCGACAGCTGCATCGGTCGGGTCGTGGTGTCCGAGTCGGACCTGCAGCGCCGGGTCGTCGAACTGGGACGCACCATCACCGCCGACTACGCCGGGAGGCCCCCGCTCCTGGTGGGCGTTCTGAAGGGGGCGTGCTTCTTCCTGGCCGATCTGGCCCGCGCCATCGACCTGCCCATCGAGATCGACTTCATGGCGGTCTCGTCCTACGGCAGTGCCACGACCACGAGCGGGGTGGTGCGCATCGTCAAGGACCTCGACGCCGACCTGACGGGAAGGCACGTGCTCATCGTCGAGGACATAGTCGACTCCGGCCTGACCCTCTCCTACCTGCGGCGCAACCTGCTGGCCCGCAACCCGGCGTCGCTCGAGGTCGTCGCCCTCCTGGTCAAAGAGGGTCTGCAGTCGGTCGATCTCGATCTGGCCTACCAGGGCTTCACCATCCCCCCCGACTTCGTCATCGGCTACGGCCTGGACGTGGCCGAGCGGTACCGGAATCTGCCTTACCTGGCCACCTACGTCGAGGGCGGTTGACCAGCCCCGACCGCTACCTTGTAGTCGCCCCCGAAAGAGGTTCTGGTCGAAGCACCGACCATCGACCGAAAGCGAGTGAATGTTGAGTCCGAACCAGCCCGAGGTGTTCCCGCTCAACGGGAACGGATCGGCAGCGTCGCCCGGCGTGGATCTGGCGCGCATAGAGGCCGCCGTCCGGGAGATACTTCTGGCCATCGGCGAGGACCCTGGTAGGGACGGGCTGCTCGACACGCCGCGCCGGGTGGCCCGGATGTACGAAGAAATCTTCTCGGGTCTGAGGGAGGACCCCGGTGACCACCTCAAGGTGGTGTTCGAAGCCGACCACGACGAAATGGTCATGGTCAGGGACATACCGATCTACAGCATCTGCGAGCACCATCTGGTCCCTTGGTTCGGTCACGCCCACGTTGCCTACATTCCCAACGACGATGGTCGGATAACCGGGTTGTCCAAGCTGGCCCGTCTGGTCGACGGCTTCAGCCGCCGGCCCCAGGTGCAGGAGAGGCTGACCACCCAGGTCGCCGACTGCATCCAGTCGGTCCTCGAGCCCCGCGGGGTGCTGGTGGTGGTGGAAGCCGAACACCTGTGCATGGCCATGCGCGGTGTCCGCAAGCCGGGGGCCATAACGGTCACCTCCGCGGTCAGGGGCCTGATGCGCGACAGCGTCAGCACCCGGACCGAAGCCATGGGTTTCATCCAGGCCGGTCGCCGATAGCGGATTGACCCCCCGAACCGCAGGTCCGGCGGTTCGTGCCCCGGTACTCTTGCCCGGTGGCTCTGGTGATGGGCGTCTTGAATGTGACGCCCGATTCTTTTTCTGATGGTGGCCGGTGGCTGAGCCCCGAGTCGGCCGTCGTCCACGCCGAGCAGATGATCCGGGACGGGGCCGACATCATCGACGTGGGCGGCGAG
Organism: Acidobacteriota bacterium; assembly: GCA_028876385.1. Taxonomy (GTDB): domain Bacteria; phylum Actinomycetota; class Acidimicrobiia; order Acidimicrobiales; family Palsa-688; genus JAKCDU01. Next base: position 8,482 of record JAGWSF010000073.1, read on the forward strand.
TCCACCCGCCCGGGGGCCGGTCCGGTCGACGCCGCCGAGGAGTTGCGCCGGGTCATGCCGGTCATCGAGGCCCTCGCCGGGAGGGTCAAGGTCTCGGTGGACACCCGCAAGGAGGTCGTGGCACGCGCCGCAGTGACGGCTGGGGCGACTCTGATCAACGACGTTTCAGCCACCCTGTGGCCCGTCGCCGCCGAGACCGGCGCCGGCTGGGTGGCCATGCACATGCCCGCCGACCCGCTGGTCATGGCTCAACACGCCACCTACGACGATGTCGTGAGCGAGGTCAGGGACTTCCTCGTGGCCCGAGCGGATAAGGCTGCGGCCGCGGGGGTCGAGGAGATCTGGATCGATCCTGGCATCGGTTTCGCCAAGACCGCCGAGCACAACCTGGCGCTTCTACGCCGCCTCGACGTGCTGGTAGACACGGGCTGGCCGGTGCTGGTTGGGACCAGCCGCAAATCCTTCCTGGGGCGTATCGCCGGGTCCCCCCTGGATGTCTCCGACCGGCTGGAACCGAGCGTCGCCACCGCGGCCTGGGCCGCCCTGGAGGGCGCCGCCATGGTCCGGGTTCACGACGTGCGGCCGACCCGAATGGCCATGGAACTGGCCGGGCCGACGGTGCGATCGCCGGTCGCGAAGGGGCGAAGCGACCGATGCGATGCAGTAGGAGGGTTGGCGTGAAGGGTAAGTGGGCCAAGGGGATACCGCCGCGCTTCTTCGCGTGGATCATCAAAGGCAAGCTGGCGGTCAGCGAACGCCCGGGGGGCTACGCCCGCAACCATCGCAAGGTGCGCCGCCAGGAGGAGATCCTCTGGCTGAGAGGCGAGGGCTTCACCCGTATCGTCTCGCTGCTGCCCTCCCCGCACAACCTTCACGCCTACGACGAGCTCGGCGTCACGTGGTCGCACGTGCCCTTCGGCCCCCACGACGACGCCGGGTTGGTCCTCGGCGAGTTGTACATCCAGTTACGGGACTGGCTGAACGCCGGCGAGCGCATACTGGTCCATCAGGAGGAGCTGGGCGACCGTCTCATGGGCGTCGTGGCCGGGTACCTGAGGTGGTCGGGCATGGTGCCGAGCGGGCCCAAAGCCATAGCCATCGTCGAGCGCATCCTGGGACGCCAGATGGGGCCCGCCGGCCGCCAGATCGTGGCCCTGGTCCCCAACATCGTAGGCAGCGCCCCGGAGCCGGCCGCGGCCGAATAGGGGCGGCGAAAGGTGACCGACAGCATCGAGTTGCGAGGGTTGCGCGTCGTGGGCCGCCACGGTGTCCTGGTCGAGGAGCACGAGCGGGCCCAGCCTTTCGAAGTGGACCTGGACCTCGAAGTGGACCTCCGCCGGCCCGGCCGCAGCGACGCCCTGGCCGACACCGTCGACTATGGAAGCGTCACCCAGGCCGTCGCCGACGTGGTCGCCGGCGAGCACTGCCAGCTTCTCGAGCGCCTGGCCGAGCGGATCGCCGTGGCTGCGTGGCGCAGCAGCGGCGGGGACGGGGGTGGGGTCCGCTCGGTGACGGTGACGGTGCGCAAGCTGCGTCCCCCGGTGCCGCACGACCTGGCCTCAGCCGGGGTCCGCATCCACCGCCAAGGCCGCGAGCTGAGCAGCGACGAACCCCCGGTGACCCGTCCCCCCGCGTGATGCCGGCGCGCCGATCCCGCTCGCAGCCCAACCCTCCCCCCCGCCGCCGGCAGCCCCGGCCCGGCGAGGCGCCGGCGCGTCCGACGGCCGAGAGTGCCCTGCAGGAGCGGCGCCAACCCCGTACCCCGGTACGGGCCTTCCTCGGTCTCGGCTCCAACCTGGGTGACCGCCGGGCCTACCTCAAGGCCGCCATCGACCGGCTTCCCGACGTGGTGGCCGTATCCCAGCTCTACGAGACCGACCCGGTCGGTGGGCCGCCCGGCCAGGGCGCCTTCCTGAATTGCGTGGTGGAGCTGCGCACCGCCCTCACCCCACGTGAGCTGCTCGCCGAGGCTCAGGCGGCGGAGGCGGCGGCGGCCCGCCTGCGAATCGAGAGGTGGGGGCCGCGCACTCTCGACGTCGACGTCCTGCTCGTCGGCGACGATGTGGTCGAAGAGGCCGACCTGGTCGTCCCCCACCCCCGCATGTGGGAGCGAGGTTTCGTGCTCGTGCCGCTCGCCGACCTGGCCCCCGAGCTGGTCGTCGGGTACCTCTCGTCGGACATCGGTCGGGGGGTGCGGCGCGTCGGAGGTCTGTAGCCCCGGCCGTCAGCCCCGGCCGTCAGCCCCGGCCGTCAGCCCCCGGCCGTGGCCAAACCGACGACGGGTGGCTATCCTGGCGCCGTTACGAACGGCACCCCCGGTGGGGCCGGAACGTGGAAAGGCCCCAGGTTGCCCGTCGAAGTGATCCAGCAGATGGCGGTCTGGCGCGAGCGGTTGGACGCCTGCCGCCGGGAAGCGGCATCGTTCGAGTCGGCGGCCCCGGCCGCGTCCGGCCGAACCGCCGCCCCGACATCGCACATCGGGTTGGTTCCGACCATGGGGGCCCTGCACGCCGGGCACATGTCGCTGATCCGAAGGGCTGCGGGGGAGTGTGGGCCCGCCGGCCGGGTGGCGGTGACGATCTACGTCAACCCCCTCCAGTTCGGGGCCGGGGAGGACCTGGAGGCCTATCCCCGCCAGCTCGAGACCGATCTGGAACGAGCCGAGGAGGCGGGCGCCCACCTCGTCTTCGCCCCCGCCGTGGAGGACATGTGGCCCGACGCCCCCGCCACCACTGTTGCGGTGAGCGGTCTGACCGCCGACATGGAGGGGGAGCGACGCCCGGGACATTTCGATGGGGTCACGACCATCGTCGCCAAGCTCCTCTGCCTGACCGGAGCCTGCTGGGCCTACTTCGGCGAGAAGGACTACCAGCAGCTGGCGGTGGTCCGCCGCATGGTCGGCGATCTCGGGCTGCCGGTGGAGGTGATCGGCTGTCCCACCGTCAGAGACGTCGACGGGCTGGCCCTTTCCAGCCGCAACGCCTACCTGTCGGACGAGGAGCGGGCCGTGGCCCCCAACCTCTACTACGCGCTGCTCGCCGGGAAGCGGGCCATAGAAGATGACGGCATCGACGACCCGGCCGGCGTTGAGCACGTCATGGCCGAGTCCCTGGGCCGGCACGAACCGTTCCATCTGGACTATGCCAGGGTCGCTTCGCCATCCGACCTGACCCGCCCGGCCCGCATCGGCAGCGAGGTGCGGCTCTTCATGGCCGCCCGCCTGGGCCGGACCCACCTGATCGACAACGTGGCCGCCAACCCGCCGGCGGCCGACCGGTGACCCGCCGCCGTTCGGCGAGGCCCGAACCCAACTCTCAGGGAGACAAATGATGCGCCGTCGCATGATGAAGTCGAAGATCCACCGGGCCACCGTGACCGAGGCCGACCTCAACTACATCGGCTCGATCAGCATCGACCCCGAGCTGATGCGGGCGGCCGACATCCTCGAGAACGAACAGGTGGCCGTCCTCGATATCGACAACGGGGCCCGTTTCGAGACCTACGCCATCGTCGGTCAGCCGGGCCAGATCTGCCTCAACGGGGCGGCGGCGCGCCTGGTCCAGCCCGGGGACAAGGTCATCGTCCTCACCTATGCCGACTACGAGCCCTCGGAGCTGGAGACCTACGAGGCGACGGTGGTGCACGTCGACCAGTGGAACCGTCAGGTGCCGGCCGACGCCGTCGTCGACGGTCGTACCTGGCGGGGCCGGCCCGCCTCGCCGGTGGCCCAGGACAAAGGCCACCCGGGCCACCCGGCTGGCGCGCCTCGCAGCCCGAGCCGGCCCGGCTTCGCCCAGCCCGCGCCTCAGTCGGTGTAGCGACCGCCGTGGACGAGACGGGCCAGGCCCGCACCGCCACCGGTCCCGGCGCCGCGCCGGCGACAGACCTCGACCTGCTCGTCGTGGGCAGCGGCGTGGCCGGCCTGACCGCCGCCCTGCGGGCCCGGTCCGTCGAACCCGGTCTGCGGGTCGGGCTCATATCCAAGCACCGCCTGGCTGATTCGGCGACGGGGTGGGCCCAGGGCGGCCTGGCCGCCGTGCTCGGCTCGGACGAGGCCGCCGCCGACGGGAGCGACACGCCCGAACGCCACGCCCTCGACACCATTCGGGCCGCCTGCGGACTGGCCGACCACGAGGCCGTCGACGTGCTGGTGAGGGAGGGCCCGCAACGGCTACGGGACCTCGCCGACCTCGGTGCTTTCTTCGATCGCGACCGGGCGGGTCGGTGGCTGCTGTCACGCGAAGCCGGGCATTCGGCGCCCCGGGTCGTCCACGCCGGCGGCGCCGCGACCGGGGCCGAGGTGGAGCGGGCTCTCATCGAGGTGGTGCGGGCCACGTTGGACACCGTCGTCGAGGAGTGCTCGGCGCTGGACCTCATAATCGACGGGGGCCGCTGCGTCGGCGTCGACACCTCCCGGGGTCCGATTCGGTCCCGCCACACCGTGGTCGCCACGGGCGGCTCCGGGCAGCTCTACCCGGTGACGACCAACCCCCCAGAGGCCACCGCCGACGGACTGGCCATGGCCATCCGGGCCGGTGCGGCCGTCGCCGACCTCGAGTTCGTGCAGTTCCACCCCACGGCGCTGAACATCGACGGATGGGAGGGACCCCGGCTCCTGCTCAGCGAAGCGCTCAGGGGCGAAGGGGCGCTCCTGCGCGACGACCGCGGCGAGAGGTTCGTGGACGAGTTGCTGCCGAGGGACGTGGTGGCGGCGGCCATCGCCGCCCGGGGCGGGGCGTGGCTCGACCTGACACCGGTGGAGGACTTCGAAACCCGCTTCCCGACCCTGGCCCAAGCGGTGCGGGCGGCCGGCCTCGACCCGGCGGGCGACCGTCTCCCGGTGGCGCCGGCGGCCCACTACCACTGCGGCGGCATCATGACCGACCTGACCGGCGCCACCACCTTGCCGGGGCTGTGGGCGGCCGGTGAGGTGGCCTGCACCGGCGTCCACGGGGCCAACCGCCTGGCCTCCAACTCCCTCGTGGAGGGACTCGTCATGGCGACCCGCGCCGTCCACGCGTTGGCCGCCGGGCGGGACGGCCCGCAGCCCACGGGGGTTCTGCGGGCCCTTCTGGAGCCCGAAACTCCCTATCCCGGGTCGGTGCCCGTCCGCTGCATGGCCGCCCCTCGGGGTCCGCTGATCCGACCCGGCGCAGGCGAGCCCGGGGGGGTTCTCGGCGCGCTCCGGGAGTGCATGTCGAGCGGGGCGGGCGTCGAGCGGTCAGCCGCCTCCTTGGATGCCGCCGGGTCGCAGCTGGAGAGGTTGGCCAATACGGGGGTCCCAGCGGGGGAGGCGGCCAACCTCCTCACCGTGGCCCGGGCCCTCGTCGCGGCCGCCGTGGCCCGTACCGAAAGCCGGGGCGGTCACCGCCGTCGGGATTATCCGTCCACCGACGCGAATCTGTCGCTTAGGTTCGTGCAGTGGCAGTGAGGGAACCGGCGCCGCGACCGGCCAGGGGCGCAAGACTACGGATGGGCAGGGGGCACGTATGAGCTGGGTCGAGCCGCCTTTGAGCGCGGTCACCGAAGTGGTCAGCCGGGCCCTCGCCGAGGACCTCGGGGTGTTCGGCGACGTCACCGCCGCCCTCGTACCCCCCGAGGCCACCGTCGCCGCGATCCTGCGCTCGCGCGCCCCGGGGGTCCTCGCCGGCAGGGCCTGCGCCACCGAGGCGTTCCGGCGGGTTGACCCGGCGACCGAGACGGAGTGGATGCTCGGCGACGGGGACGTTCTGGCGGCAGGCAGCGTGATCGGCCGCGTGCGCGGCCGTCTCGCCTCGGTGCTGACCGCCGAGCGCACCGCCCTCAACCTGCTCGGCCATCTCTCGGGGGTCGCCACGCTCACCCGGCGCTACGTCGAAGCCGCTGGTCCCCGGGCCCGCATCCGGGACACCCGCAAGACCACCCCCGGGCTGCGGGCCCTCGAGAAGGCCGCGGTGCGCGCCGGGGGAGGGGTCAACCATCGGGGGTCTCTCTCCGACGGCATTCTCGTGAAGGACAATCACCTGGCTGGTTTGTCCATCGCCGAGGCGGTGGCCACGGCCCACGCCCGGTGGCCGGGGATCTCATGCGAGGTGGAGTGCGACACCCTGGATCAGCTCGCCACGGCTCTCGAGGCGGGCGCCGATATGGTCCTCCTGGACAATATGGACCCCGCCACCGTGGCCGCCGCAGTGGCCGTGGTCGCCGGGCGCATACCGGTAGAGGTGTCCGGCCGGGTGGATCTCGAGTCGGTGGCCGCCTACGCCGCAGCCGGCGCCGACCTCATCTCGGTGGGCGCCCTGACCCATTCTGCGCCGGTCCTCGACATCGGGCTCGACCTGGAGGCCTGACAGTTGCTCGTAGCCATAGACGTCGGCAACACCCAGACCGTGATCGGACTCTTCGGTCCCGGGGACGGCCCGGCCGGGAGCGGCACAGAGCTCCTCTACCACTGGCGGGTCGCGACGGTCGCGTCCCGCACGGCCGACGAGCTGGCCCTGTTGATAGACCAGCTGTTCCAGCTGCAGGGTCTCGACCCGGAGGAGACCATCACCGGGATAGCTGTGGCATCGGTGGTGCCCCGTCAGCGCACCGCCCTGCGCGAGATGACCCAGAAGTGGTTCAAGGTGGAGACGGTCATCGTCGAACCGGGGGTCCGCACGGGGATGCCGATCCACTACGACAACCCCAAGGAGGTCGGGGCCGACCGGATCGCCGATGCCGTCGCCGCCTTCGAGCGCTACGGGGGCCCGACCATAGTCATCGACTTCGGGACGGCCACGACCTTCGAGGTGGTGTCGGCCAAGGGCGAATACCTGGGCGGGGTCATCATCCCCGGCATCGAGATCTCTCTCGAGGCGCTGTTCAGTCGAGCCGCCCTCCTCCCGCGCGTCGAGCTGGTCGAGCCGAGAAATGTCCTGGCCAAGAACACTGTCGAGTCGGTCCAGTCCGGGGTCATCTACGGTTTCGCGGCCCAGGTCGACGGGCTGTGCCGGCGCCTCGAGGACGAGCTCGGACCGTGCACGGTGGTGGCCACCGGCGGCTTGGCCGGCCTGATCGGACCGCATTCTGCGGCCATCGAATACCACGAACCGTGGTTGACTCTCGAAGGCCTGCGAATCATATTCGGGAGGAACCAGAAGTGATCCTTGGTTGTCTCGCGGCGGCGGGCCCCCCGACCCTGGGGCTCCCGACCCTGAGGCTCCCGACCCTGAGGCTCCCGACCCTGAGGCTCCCGACCGTCGGCCTGGCCGCAGGACGGTGGTGTTGGGACGCCGACCGATCATCAGCCGACCGACGATCAGCCGACCGACCATCAGCCGACCGACGATCAACCGACCGATCATCAGGGGGGGCCCGGTGAGCCTGCAACCGCCGTATCGCCTGACGCCGGACGCGACCGCGGCTGCTCTCGCCGAGCGTCATCGCGACCTGGGGGCCGGCGAGGAGACCACCGAGACGGTCACCGTGGCCGGAAGGATCATGCTGCGCCGGGAGATGGGCAAGCTCGTCTTCGCCACTCTCCGTGACTCCTCGGGTGGCATTCAGCTGTTCGCCGGGGCCAAGTGGACGGCCGAATTCGAGGCGTTCGGCCGACTGTCCCTGGGGGACTGGATCGCCGCTACCGGCGAGGTCGTGCGGACCCGGACCGGTGAGCTGTCGGTCAAGGTGCGGGAATGGGTCCAGCTGGCCGAGGCCCGCCGCAGTTTCGGGGACAAATTTCGCGGCATCTCTGATGTCGATACCCGTTATCGGCAGCGTTACGCCGATCTCTGGGCCAACGAGGAGTCGCGCCGGGTGCTCCTCCTGCGCAGCCGGATCATCTCGTGGACCCGGCGTTGGCTGGAGGATCAGGGCTTCGTCGAGGTCGAGACCCCCATCTTCCATCCCATGCCCGGGGGCGCCGCGGCCCGGCCCTTCGTGACCCACCACAACGCCCTGGACGTCGACCTGTACCTGCGGATCGCTCCCGAGTTGTACCTGAAGCGGCTGGTCGTCGGTGGCTTCGAGCGGGTGTTCGAGATCGCCCGGGTGTTCCGCAACGAGGGTTTGTCGCCCCGGCACAATCCCGAGTTCACGATGCTGGAGCTGTACCAGGCCTATGCCGATTACACCGACATGATGGACCTGGTGGAGAGGCTGGTGGCGGGCGCCGCCGAGGAGTTCCTCGGGACCACCGAGGTCACCTACGGTGGTCGGGAGCTGTCACTAGGTGCGCCCTGGAGGCGGGCCACCATGACCGAGCTGATCGAGGAGCACGCCGGTGCGAGGGTCGACCTCGACACCCCCGCCGAGGAACTGCACCGGGTCGCCCAATCGGCGGGAGTCCGGGTCGAGCCCGGCTGGGGGCCGGGGAAACTCCTGCTCGAGATCTTCGAGAAGACCACCGAGGCCTCCCTGTGGGGCCCGGTGCACGTCATGGACTACCCCAAGGAGGTCTCCCCGCTGGCCCGCGATCATCGCAGCCGTCCTGGCTACGTCGAGCGCTTCGAGTCGATCGTGGCCGGTCGGGAGCTCTGCAACGCCTTCAGTGAGTTGATCGACCCCGACGAGCAGCGGGCCCGCTTCGAGGACCAGGCCCGGGCCAAGGCGTCCGGCGACGAGGAGGCCATGGCTCTGGACGAGGATTACGTGCGGGCCCTCGAGTACGGGCTGCCCCCGACCGGAGGAATCGGCGTCGGAATGGACCGCCTGGTGATGCTTCTCAGCGATTCCGATGCCATCCGGGACGTCATCGCCTTTCCTACGCTGCGTCCGGAAATTTTCACCTCCGAGACCTGAACACCGCGAGTGCCCGGTGGGCTGTGGGCAGGGTGCGGCCGGGGGGTGCTGCCGCCGGGGGGTGCTGCGGCCGGGGCGTGCTGCTGCCGGGGCGTGCTGCGGCCAACGAGTGTGAATCTGCGAACGGTTGACGATCTGCGACCTGAAACCCGCCGCGGATTAGCAACCGTTCGTAGATTCGACGGCGTTTCGGCGCCTCTGCCGATGTTGGACCCGCGGAGCCACGGGTAGCGCAGGGCAGCGCCGTCGCCGAGCGGAGCCACGGGCCGCGCAAGCAGCGCAGACAAGGGCCGGGCTAGTGCCGCGTCAGGCAACGTTTGCGCGTTTGATGACTTCTTGTAGTTTGATGTCTCGGGCATGTCGGTTGCGCCAGGCGATGTAGCGGCGGATCATGCGGGCCTG
>JAGWSF010000074.1 GCA_028876385.1 Acidobacteriota bacterium
AGGACCACAGCCATTTCGTGTCCGGGCTGCCCACCGACACCGTGGTGTTCAGCCCCCACCCCGGAGTGGAGCTGACCGACGTGTACTCCTTCCTGGACCGCCACGCCTCGACCTGAACCTTTCCCGCCGCCCGAGGAACGGTTCGGGGCCGCCGGGCCGGGACCGGCTCGGCGGGACTCCGGACCCCCGGGGGGACCCGGAGTCGGTCGAAGGGGCCCCGAGCTCGGTCCGACGTGGGTCGGCGGTGGGTCTGAGGTGGAGCCGGGGTGAGTCGGTCAGGCGCCGGGCGCCGAGCCCGGCTCGATGCCGCGCTCTTCGGCCTCTGAGGCTGATTCGGGTGGCCCGGCAGCCGCCGGATCCTCCCCTTGAGCCTGGGTGACGGCCGCCGCTTCGGCCGCCGCGGGGGGCGCGGCCTCGGCCTGGTCGGTGCCTTCGGCGGTGGGAGCGGCGCCGCCCCCGCCCGCCCCCACGGCCACCAGTGACTGCTCGAGCACCTGGGCGACGTCCATCACCCGCACCGACTCGGGGGCGCTGCCCTCGGCCTGGCGGCTCTTGGTCGCATCGTCGAGCATGATCAGGCAGTAGGGGCAGGCGGTGGAGATCACGTCGGCCCCCGTCCCCAGGGCCTCGTCGGTCCGGTTGACGTTGATGCGGGTCCCGATCTTCTCCTCCAGCCACATGCGAGACCCTCCCGCTCCGCAGCAGAACCCCTTGTTGCGGCACCGGTGCATCTCCTGGAGCTGGACCCCCGGTACGTGGTTGAGCACGCCGCGGGGTTCGTCGTAGACCTCGTTGTGGCGGCCCAGGTAGCACGGGTCGTGGTAGGTGACCTTCTGCTCCAGACGGACCTGGGGGCGCAGGCTCCCCGCCTCCAGCAGCTTCTCGAGCAGCTGGGTGTGGTGGTACACCTCGAAGTTCCCCCCGAGAGCGGGGTACTCCCGGGCGATGGAGTTGAAGCAGTGCGGGCAGGAGGCCACGATCTTCTTGACCTGAGCCGACTGCAGGGTCTCGATGTTCTGCTGCGCTTGCATCTGGAACAGGTATTCGTTGCCGAGACGCCGAGCCGGGTCCCCGGTGCACGATTCCTTGGGGCCGAGCACGGCGAAGCTGATACCGGCCTGGTGCAGGAGCCGGGCGATGGCCTGGGTGGTGCGGCGAGCCCGCTCGTCGAGAGCACCGGCGCAACCGACCCAGAAGAGGTACTCCACGTCGTCGGGGATGGTGGAGTCCACCACCGGAATCTCGAAGTCGAGGCCTTCCATCCACGCCGAGCGCTGCGAGCTGCCCAGACCCCAGGGGTCGCCCCGATTCTCCACGTTGCGCAGCATCAGGTTGGCTTCGCTCGGGAATTGCGCTTCGATGAGCACCTGGTAGCGGCGCATGTCGACGATGGTGTCCACGTGCTCGATGTCGACCGGGCACTGCTCCACGCACGCACCGCAGGTGGTGCACGACCACAGCACGTCCTCGGCTATGACGTTGGGGACCAGGGATTTGCTGACGGGCGCATCGGCGCCGTTGGCTGCGCCCGAGGCCCCCTCGGCGGTGGCGCCGACCGCCACCGGCACCTCGTTGGGCTTGGGCAGCATGGGCTGGCCGGCCAGGAGCCCCGAGGCCGACTCGAACAGATGCTCCCGCAGGTCCATGATGACCAGCTTCGGCGACAGCGGTTTGTCGGTGGCCCACGCCGGGCACTGGTCCTGGCAGCGCCCGCACTCGGTGCAGCTGATCAGGTCGAGACGCTGCTTCCAGGTCAGGTGGCTGATGAGGCCGGTACCGAACACCGTGTCCTCGGTCATCTTCTCCGGGTCGAGGTCGGGAGTGGTCCCGAGAGGGCCGAGGGCCTTGGGGCGCCTCGAGAACAAGACGTTCGGTTCCGAGACGAAGATGTGCATGTGCTTGGAATTGAGCACGAACACGAAGAAGCCCCAGATGACCAGGATCTGGCCCAGGATCATGGCCGTCTCGACGTTGAGGGCGGCTCCCTTACCCAGGCCCATCATGGCCGCGCCGAGCGCCCGGGAGGCGAAGGGCCACCAACTCTTCCCGTAGGGGAAGTTCCCGGTGACGACCTGGGCGCCCCGGTACAGAAGGAGGGTGGCGATGACCCCGAAGATCATGAGCAGGGTGAACCAGGCGGCCCTCGTGTGCGAGCCGTAGAAGCGGCTACGGCGGTCCCGGCGCGCCGGGTTCTGGCGGATGCGGATGGTGGTGAAGGTGCCCAGGGCCAGGAGCACGGCCACTGCGAAGAAGTCCTCGATGAATCCCAGCCCCGGCCAGCCGGAGATACCGAAGGTGGGGGAGAAGAGGTCGCCGTAGGCCTCGATGATGGTGAGGAGCAGGACGATGAAGCCCCAGAAGGTGAAGAAGTGGGCCAGGCCCGGTCCCGGGCGCTTCAGGAGCTTGCGCTGGCCGAAGACGTCCATGAGCTCGGCCTTGAGCTGAGCTCCCACATCGGTGAACCGGCCGGGGGCGGGCTGGCCGGTGGCGACCAGCCGGAACAGGAACAGGGCGCGCCAGGCCACGAAGGCCAGACCCAGCACCGTTATGGCCAGGCCGACAGCTATACGTACGTCAACGGTCACAGCGGCGTCCTCCATGCACCCCAAGAGGCTCCAGAAGGGGGCGTCGGAACCCTAGCCGGGCTGGGCATTCTGTGACCAACGAGGGGTTGGCGGCCCGGGCCGTGGGGGGACCCCCGCCGGGATGCGGGGTCGGGCGTGGCTAGTGGGAGACGGCCCTGCTGTCGGCCTCCCGTAGACGGGTCGCCATCCCCACCAGGAGCTTGTAGGACAGCGTGGGGACCTCGTCGAGTACTCCGAGGAACTCCCGTTGGCCGATCACCACCAACTCGGTCTCTTCCTCGGCGGTGACCGTGGCGCTGCGCGGGCCCCGATCCAGTAGGGCCATCTCGCCGAAATAGTTGCCCGGGCCCAGGGTGGTCACCTTCCGACCGTTGCGCTTCACGGCTGCCGATCCCGACGCGATCAGGTAGAACTCGTGACCGATCTCCCCCTCCTTGACGATGTCGGTCCCGGCCGGGACCGTCACCACCTCGGAGGCCTTGGCGACCAGCCCCAACTCCTTCTTGTTGAGCGAGGAGAACATCTTGACCTGGCTCAGGTGCTCGATCTTCTTGTCAGCCATGAGACGAACTGTAGTGACTCACGGATGAGAGCAGCGGCTTTGGTGGCATCTGCCTCCCTGCCGAGCGGGGGAAACAGTGTGGCGCCGACCCCCGGCTGCAGTTAACAAACGGGCAACACAGCGGTCAACGTCGGGAAACACTCTGTCTTTACCCTCCAAGACGACTTCGCTCGTCAGCGCCGCCGGCGCCTAATACGAACCTCAGGAGGGGTCCTTGTCCTTGATGTTGACGCTGGCGCACGCCGCCAGCACTACAGCCGACTGCGCCAAGAACGCGGTCTATCAGCAGGGGGTGAGCGGGGCGGTGGCCAACACCTGCTCCGACCCCAACTACATCGACAGCGGTGACACCGCCTGGCAGCTCACGGCAGCCACTTTCGTGGGTCTCATGAGCCTCCCCGGACTGGCCGTCCTCTACGCCGGTCTGGTGCCCAAGCGGTGGGCCGTAAACACCATGTTCATGGCCTTCACCGGCTTCTCCACGGTTCTCGTGGTGTGGGTGCTGTGGGGCTACAAGATGGGCTTCGGCACCCCGATCGGTTCGGGCGGGGCTCACACTTGGACCAACACCTACCCCGGTAACGGCGGCGGGATCGGCGGGTTCTTCAAGAACTTCTTCGAGAACTTCGTCGGCCACCCCCAGTCCATAAACGCCGCCCACGCCCAGATCGGCCAGGCCACCCTCTACGCCAACGGGGGAGCCTTCGTGCCGCTGCAGATGCCGACCACGGCGCTGGCCTACTTCCAGTTCGTCTTCGCCGGTATCACGCCGCTGCTGTTCCTCGGCAGCGTCCTGGGTCGAATCAAGCCCCTCGCCTGGCTCATCTTCGTCCCGGCGTGGTGCACCTTCGTGTACTGCGTGAACGCCATGCTGATCTGGGGCGGTGGCTACTGGGCCCACGAGGGCGCCCTGGACTACTCCGGTGGTTACGTCATCCACCTGGCTGCGGGCGTTTCGGGCTTCGTGGCCGCCTGGGTGATCGGGCCGAGGTTGGCCCGGGACCGGGCCAAGTGGGTGCCCCACAGCCTGACCATGGTCTCGGTCGGAGCGGGCATCGTCTGGCTCGGATGGAACGGGTTCAACGGAGGCGACCCCTACTTCGCCAGCACCGACGCCGCCGCGGCGGTCATCAACACCAACGCCGCGACGGCCGCCGCCCTGCTCACCTGGGTGGTGCTCGACATGGTCCTGTCCAAGCAGAAGAAGCCGACTTTCCTCGGTGCGATCAACGGGATGATCTGCGGTCTGGTCGGGATCACCCCCTGCGCCGGCTACGTGAGCGGTTCGTCGGCTCTGTGGATCGGCATCATCGCCTCCACCGTGGTGTGGTTCGCCTGGACCTACATCCAGCCCATCACCTTGAAGTACGTGGACGACGCGTCGGGGGTGGTGTTCACCCACGGGCTGGCCGGCCTCACCGGCGGTCTCCTGGTGGGTGTCTTCGTCGACCCGGGCATGGTGCTCTACCACAACGTGAGCGGGTCCAAGATCACCTTCGCCGGGGTCCTGTACGGCTCCAACCCCAAGCAGCTACTCATCCAGGCGCTCGCCGCACTGACCATCATCATCTGGGACGGCCTGATCACGTTTATCCTGCTCAAGGTGATCGGTCTCCTCATCGGCGGTCTGCGGATGTCCGACGAGGAGCTCGAAGCCGGCGACTCGGCGGTCCACGACGAGGAGGCGTACCCCTCCGACGAGGGTTACGTCCGGGTCGGGGACATGGCCGGCGCAGGTGCTTTCGCCCAGGCCGGTCTGACCGGTCCGGGTGTATCCAAGACCACCGACGATTTGGCAGGTGATGCCCGATGATGCTCGTGACCGCTGTGATCAAGCCCTTCAAGCTCGACGCCGTCAAGGAGGCCCTCGAGGCCACCGGGGCCAAGGGACTGACGGTGAGCGAGGCCCAGGGCTTCGGCCGCCAGAAGGGCCACACCGAGGTGTATCGGGGCGCCGAGTACCAGGTCGCCTTCACCCCCAAGATCAAGGTGGAGGTCCTCGTCGACGACGACTCCGTAGCCGGGGTCATCGACGCCATCACCAAATCGGCCCGCACCGAGAAGATCGGCGACGGGAAGATATGGGTCACCCCGGTGGACACCGTGGTGCGGATTCGCACCGGAGAGACCGGTCCTGATGCAATCTAGGACCATGACGAGGAAACCGACGGGACGGGTCACCCCCCGCAAGGGGGCCACCCCGGTGTCGCCCGACCGCCCCACCCCCACCGGGAAATGGGAGGTCCGGCAGTCCCGTTCGGTCCGCTCCGGCTGGGTGTGGCGGGGCTTCATGATGCTCGCCCTCCTGGCTTTGGGAGTAGCCCTCATCATGGTCGGTAACCATCATTCGACCCTGGCTCTGCTCTGGGTGGTAATCGCCGTCGGCTGGTTCGCCACCGCCATGTGGCTGTGGCGTCAGCACCACCGGTACCTGGACGGGGCTTAGCCTCCTGATCGGAAGCCCGGCCGGACCTTCGGGTCCGGCCGGGCTCTTCCGCGTCGGCCGACCGGCGGCCTCGTCAGGGGCGGCAGGTCAGGGGGTCTGAAGGCGGCAGGTCAAAGGGCGGCGAGGACGGCCGCTTCGAGGCGGGCCAGGGTGCCGGCGTCGTCTATGCGCCGACCCCCGCCGTCGCGTACGTAGAAGACGTCCACGGCCTCGGCCCCGAGGGTGGTCACCAGGGCACAGGTGATGGCCATCCCGCACTCGGATATGGCCCGGGTGACCCGGTAGAGCACCGGTCCCCGGTCGGGGGCGCGGACTTCGACGATGGTGGAGGACCTCGAGGAGGTCAGGTCGAAGATGACCCGGGCGTCGGGGAGGCGGGCCTGCGTCGAGGCCTGGAAGCGGCTGTAGCGGGCTTCGCGCTCCTCGAGCAGCCGGTCCACCTCGATCCTCCCGTCGAGGGCTGCCGCCACGTCGGCCCGAACCTTGGTCCAGTCGGGCAGCTCGTCGAAGGCGGCGGCCACCTCGAAGCGCAGGAGGGCCATTCCGCTGGCCTCGTCGGAGATGGTCGTGGCCGAGCGCACGTAGACGCCCGACAGGGTGAGCACCCCGGCCACCGCCGAGAGCAGCCCGCTCTGGTCCGGCGCCCCTACCCGGAGCACGCCCTGCTCGAAGGCCACCGACAGGTCACCCCTTCGGAGCATGGTCCGCTCGGAGTCAGTGAGCTCGGCGCGCCCCGCATCGGGTGGCGGCCGACCCTCGAGGGCCGCTCCGACCTGGGCGACGAGGCGTTCGACCAGCCCGGCCTTCCACCCACCCCACGCCGCCGGGCCGGTGGCCTGACTGTCGGCCAGGGTGAGCGCGGCGAGCAGCTCCAGCGTGTCCTGGTCGCCGACCGCGTCGGCCACGACCGTGGCGGTCGCCGGGTCGTCGAGATCCCTTCGGGTGGCCACATCGGGGAGCAGCAAATGGTGTCGGACCAGCGCCTCCAGGGTGGCCACATCTTCGGGGGGCAGACCCAGGCGGGTCCCGAGCGAGCCCACCACGGCGATCCCGATCTCGGTGTGGTCGCCTCCCTGGCCCTTGCCGATGTCGTGGAGCAGGGCGCCGAGCAGCAGCATGTCCGGGCGGTGCACCGAGCTCTGCAGGGCCGCGGCGTTGGCCGTGGCCTCGAGCAGGTGGCGGTCGACGGTGTAGCGGTGGTAGGCGTTGCGCTGGGGCCGGTTGCGCACCGGCGACCACTCGGGGAGGTAGCGCATCCACACCCCCTGCTGGTCGAGGGCCTCGATGGCGGCGATGGCCGGCCGCCCCGCACCGAGCAGCCGGAGCAGGGCGTGGAGCACCTCCGGGGACCACACCCCGTCGGGGGCGAGGGCCCGCACGGCCAGCCGGTCCAGGGTGGCCCGGGACATCGGGAGGTCCCGCTCGGCCGAGGCGGCCGCCACCCGCAGGGCCAGCGACGGGTCCGATGCCGGGTCGGCCCGTTCCAGGAGGGTGATCTCCCCGTCGCGTACGACGACCCCCGGCTCGAGCACCACGTCCCCCCCTCCGCCCCGCCCCTTCGGGCCGGCCAACCACGACCGGATGCGGCGCCACCCGTCATCGGAGGCCCAGGCTATGGATCGGGCGGCGTCGGCGATCGCCGCCATCAAAGCGTCGGCGTCGGACACCTCCAGGGCCTTGGCCACGAGGTCCTGGTCCTGCAGGAGCAGCACATTGGTGGCCGAGCCGGTGGGACGCTGCAGCTCGACCCGGGCGTCGGTCAGCATCCGTTCGGCCCACCGCAGGGTCCGGTGGTCGGTCACGCCGGACAGCACCGGCACCACCCGGGAGAGGGTCTCGAGCAGCTGGATGTCGCGCAGGCCGCCGCGGGCCTCCTTGAGGTCGGGCTCGAGCAGGAAAGCCAGGTCGCCGAAGCGGTTGTGGCGGCCCCGGACGGCGGCGTCGAGCTCGCCCAGCCAGCGGACCGAGCGGGTCTTCCACATCTCTCCGACCCTCGCCGTGGCGGCGGCGGCCAGTTCGGCGTCGCCGGCGATGAGCCGGGCGTCGAGCAGGCCGAGCGCCACCTTGATGTCGGTGTCCATGACCGAGCGCAGCTCTTTCAAGGTGCGCACGCTGTGGTCGAGCGGCTGACCGGCGTCCCAGATGGGGTACCAGATACCGTCGGCGATGTCCTTGATCCGCTTCTGCTTGCCGTCGTAGAGCAGGAGCAGGTCGAAGTCGCTGCCCGGGGCCAGGCTGGCCCGGCCGTAGCCCCCGACGCCGATGAGGGCCAACCCCTTGGCATCTGGAGCCACCGAGGCGAACAGCTGGCGCAGCCACTGGTCGGCCTCCGCCGCCCAGGCCCGGGACCACGTCGGGCCGCGCCGGGACCGGTCATCGAGGTGAGCCGACTTCAAGGTCTTCAGGTTGGTCCTCCCGGGCGAGCTCATGCGGCCCGGCCGCCTCCTCGGGCGACCCCGGGAGCGGGGTTCAACGCTGGCCCTGGCGGCGTACCGCCTCGGCCGCCGCGGCGATGGCCTCCGGGTCGCCGAGCTCCCGCTTGGCGGTGATCCCGAGAGAGGAGTCCAGCTCGTAGACCATGGGCACCCCGGTGGGTATCTCCAGGCTGGCGATGTCCCGGTCGGAGATTTCCTCCAGGTGCTTGATGAGGGCCCGCAGGCTGTTTCCGTGGGCCGCCACCAGCACGGTGCGACCGGCCAGGAGGTCGGGTGCCACGGCGTCGTACCAGTAGGGGAGCATGCGCCGGATCACGTCGGCCAGGCACTCGGTGGCGGGCACCACGTCGGCTGGCAGGTGCCGGTAGCGGGGATCGCGGCGCACGTCGTAGCGGTGGTCGGGCTCCATGGGCGGGGGTGGTACATCGAAACTGCGACGCCACTCGACGAAGCGCTCCTCGCCGTAGGTGTCGCGGGTCTCGGCCTTGTCCAGGCCCGTCAGGCTGCCGTAGTGCCGCTCGTTGAGACGCCAGCTGCGTTGCACCGGAACCCAGGACTGGCCCATCTCCTCCAAGGCCAGGTTGAGAGTGGTGACGGCCCGGGTCAGCAGGGACGTATGGGCCTGGTCGACGATCACACCGGCGTCGCGCAGCAAGGTTCCGGCGGTGCGGGCCTCGCCCCGGCCCTGATCGGACAGCGGCACGTCCCACCAGCCCGTGAACCGGTTCTCGAGATTCCAGGAGCTCTGGCCGTGACGGACCAGGACGAGGGTGGCCATCGCCAAGAAACGGTACTCTGCCGCGGACGGCGGCAAGTTCAAGAGATTTCTTTAGTCGGAACGACTCAACTTAGCTACACTGATCTCACTGGTTATCTCTCAACTGGAGGCAAATCATGCCCAAGGCCGTCGGAATCGACCTCGGCACCACCAACTCAGTCGTCAGCGTTCTCGAAGCGGGCGAACCCATCGTCATCCCCAACGCCGAGGGCGCCCGCACCACCCCCTCGGTGGTCGGTTTCTCCAAGTCCGACGAGGTCCTCGTCGGCGAGGTGGCCAAGCGCCAGGCCATCACCAACCCGGACCGGACCATCCGCTCGGTCAAGCGTCACATGGGTGACAACTCTTGGAAGGTCGACATCGACGCCAAGAAGTACAACCCCCAGGAGATCTCCGCCCGCATCCTGCAGAAGCTGAAGCGCGACGCCGAGAGCTACCTGGGCGACACCGTCAACCAGGCCGTCATCACGGTGCCCGCCTACTTCGACGACGCTCAGCGCACCGCCACCAAGGAGGCCGGGCAGATCGCCGGCCTCGAGGTACTGCGCATCATCAACGAGCCCACCGCCGCCGCCCTGGCCTACGGCCTGGACAAGGAGGAGGAGCAGACCGTCTTGGTCTTCGACCTCGGCGGGGGCACCTTCGACGTGTCGGTCCTCGAGATCTCCGAGGGCATCTTCCAGGTCAAGTCCACCTCCGGCAACACCCACCTCGGCGGGGACGACTGGGACCAGCGGGTCATCGACTGGTTGGTCAAGACGTTCAAGGACACCGAAGGGGTGGACCTGGCCAACGACAAGATGGCGTTGCAGCGGCTGAAGGAAGCGGCCGAGAAGGCCAAGATCGAGCTCTCCTCGGTGCAGGAGACCACCATCAACCTGCCCTTCATCACCGCCACCGACAGCGGCCCCAAGCACCTCGACCTGAAGCTCACCCGGGCCAAGTTCCAGGAGCTGACCAGCGATCTGGTCGAGGCCTGCCGCGGTCCGTTCGAGCAGGCCATCAACGACGCCGGCCTGACCAAGTCGGCCATCGACCACGTGGTGATGGTGGGCGGCTCGACCCGCATGCCGGCCATCCAGGAGCTGGTCCAGACCATGACCGGCAAGGAGCCCCACAAGGGCGTCAACCCCGATGAGGTCGTCGCCGTCGGCGCCGCCATCCAGGCCGGTGTCCTCAAGGGCGAGGTCAAGGACATCCTGCTGCTCGACGTGACCCCCCTGTCGCTCGGCATCGAGACCAAGGGCGGCGTCATGACCAAGCTGATCGAGCGCAACACGACCATCCCCACCAAGCGTTCGGAGGTGTTCACCACCGCCGACGACGGCCAGCCCTCGGTGGAGATCCACGTGCTCCAGGGCGAGCGGGAGATGGCCATGTACAACAAGACGCTCGGCAAGTTCCAGCTCGTGGACCTGCCCCCGGCGCCGCGGGGCGTACCGCAGATCGAGGTCACCTTCGACATCGACGCCAACGGCATCGTCCACGTGTCGGCCAAGGATCGGGCCACCGGCAAGGAGCAGTCCATGACCATCACCGGCCAGTCGTCGCTCAACAAGGACGACATCGACCGGATGGTGAGAGACGCCGAAGCCCACGCCGAGGACGATCGCCGCCGCCGCGAGGAGGCGGAGATCCGCAACAACGCCGACTCCCTCGTCTACCAGACCGAGAAGATGCTGAAGGACCAGGCCGCCAGCTTCAGCGGCGACCAGAAGGCCACCGTCGAATCCGACCTGTCCAGCTTGAAAGAGGCCCTCGGTGGATCGGATCTCGAGGCCATAAAGACGGCCACCGAGAAGCTCGCGGTGGGCGTTCAGGAGCTGGGCAAGCAGCTCTACGAGCAGGCCGCCGCGGCCAGCGCTGGGAGCGGCGAAGCCAACCCGTCGGCCTCGAAGGGGTCGGGAGCGGCCGCCGACGACGAGGTCGTCGACGCCGAGATCGTCGACGAGGGGCACGAGTCGTGACATCCTCCGAGTTCGCCTCCGGGGGCGAGCCCGGCACCGAATCCCCCGGTGGGCCCGGGCCCGGCGGGCCGCGGGCCGCAGAATCGGCCCCCGAGCCGGCCGACGCCGGTCTCGTGGCCTCCGAGGTGTTCGCCGAGGAGGAAGGCGTGCCCCCGGTCGCCGCCAGCGATCCGCTGACCCTCACCGCCAAGGAGCGAGACGACTACCGGGAGGCGCTCCAGCGGCTCCAGGCCGACTTCGAGAACTACAAGAAGCGGGTGGCGAAGCAGTCCGAGGAGCTGCGCGAACGCGCCGCCGAGGCTCTGGTGGAGAAGCTGCTGCCGGTGCTCGACACCGTCGACCTGGCCCTCAGCCACGGCGGGGGGGAGGACGTCAAGCAGCTTTCGGCAGCCCTGCTGGTCATCCTCGAGAAGGAGGGCCTCGAACGCATCGACAACGCCGGTGAGATGTTCGATCCCAACCACCACGACGCCGTCGCCCACGAGCCGGGCGACGGTGACGGCGGCCAGGAGGTCGCCGAGGTGATGAGGGCCGGCTACCGCTGGCGGGGCCGGGTGCTCCGGCCGGCCATGGTCAAAGTGAGGGGGTGAGCGTCGATGGCACCCCAGCGTGAGTGGTTCGAGAAGGACTACTACAAGGTGTTGGGGGTGGCCGACAACGCCGACCACAAGGAGATCGCCAAGGCCTACCGCAAGCTGGCCAAGCAGTTTCACCCCGACGCCAATCCGGGTTCGGAGGAGCGTTTCAAGGAGATCTCGGCCGCCTACGAGGTGCTGGGCGACGAGGCCAAGCGCAAGGAGTACGACGAGGTGCGCCGCATGGGCGCCTCCGGTAACCCCTTCGCCGGCATGGCCGGGGGTCGCCCCGGAGGAGCCGGGGGCTTCGGTGCCAACTTCAAGGTGGACGACCTCGGTGACCTGCTCGGCAACATCTTCGGCCGCTCGGGGCGCACCGCCCGCGGCGGGCCCGGCGTCGGAGGGACCGGGACGCGGCCGGGGGGCGGTCCATCCATGGCCGCCCGCGGCGCCGACCTGGAGACCAGCCTCCATCTGTCATTCCTCGACGCCGTCAACGGTCTGACCACCACGGTCAACGTCACCTCGGAGGTGACCTGCCGAACCTGCCACGGGAACGGGTCGGCCCCCGGCACCGCGCCGACGGTCTGCCCGGTCTGCGGGGGTCGGGGCGTCATCAACGACAATCAGGGCCTCTTCTCGTTCTCCCAGCCCTGTCAGACCTGCAGCGGTACCGGGTTCAAGATCGAGCACCCCTGCACCACCTGCCACGGGACCGGCGTCGAGTACGCCTCGCGGCAGGTCAAGGTGCGCATACCCGCCGGGGTCGAGGACGGCCAGCGGATCCGGGTCAAGGGCCGGGGCGGCGCCGGTCGCAACGGGGGCCCGGCCGGCAACCTGCTGGTGGTGGTCCGGGTGGACGCCCATCCGGTCTTCGGCCGGAGGGGCCGGGACCTGACCGTCTCGGCACCCGTCACCTTCCCCGAGGCGGCGCTCGGGACCACCATCAGCGTGCCCACCCTGGACAAGCCGGTGAAACTCAAGGTCCCGGCCGGGACCCGCTCGGGCCGGACCTTCCGGGTCCGGGGTAGGGGCGTGCCCGCCAGTGGCTCGCAGTCGGCCGGCGACCTGCTCGTGACCGTCGACGTGGTCGTCCCGTCCCACCTGACCCCCGAGGAGAAGGAGGCGGTGGCCTCGCTGGCCGGGCTGATGGACGGGGAGAACCTGCGACACGCCCAGTGGGGTGAGCCGTGATGGACCGCAACCGCGCCGTCTATGTCATCTCGGTGGCTGCCGAGCTGGCCGGCATGCACCCGCAGACACTGCGGATCTACGAGCGCAAAGGCCTCGTCGACCCGGCCCGGACCAACGGCGGCAGCCGTCGCTACAGCGAGCAGGACATCGCCCAGCTGCGCCGCATCCAGGATCTCACCGCCGCGGGTATCAACCTCGAAGGGGTGCGACGCATCCTGGAGTTGGAGGGCGAGATCAGCCGGCTGAAAGCCGAGCTCGACGCCTGCCGGCGTCAGGCGGCCGAAGAGGTCGCCCGCACCCACCGCCAGTACCGCCGGGACCTGGTCCCGGTGCGCAACCTCCCGGATCTCTACCGCAGCGCCACCCAGAGGCGACCATGAGGTCCGGCCCGGGCCCGGACCGCCGGGGGGCCCACCCCGGACGTCCCGCCGGGGCCCGGCCGGCGACCGATTCCCCCGGCCGGCCCCCGAGATCGAAGTTCACAATTGCGCCTCACAGGAGGAACCATGGCGCTTGACCCCAACCGTTGGACCCAGAAGACCCAGGAGGCGTTCAGCGCCGCCGCCGACCAGGCCCGGGCGCGCAACAACCCCGAGGTCACCCCCGACCACCTGCTGGCCGCCCTGCTGCGCCAGGAGGGAACCGCCACCCTGCCCGTCGTCGAGCGCCTCGGCCTGAGCGCGCTCAGCCTGCGCAACCAGGCCGACGACGCGCTGGCCAAGCTGCCCCGCTCCTTCGGCGGTGGGGGCAACCCCGGGCTGTCGCGCGCCGGAGCCGAGCTGTTCCAAAAAGCCGACGAGGCCCGGGTCACGCTCGGCGACGAGTACCTGTCGGTCGAACACCTGCTCCTCGCCATGTCCGACAAGCTGGGGAAGACCCACGAGCAGGTCCTCTCCGCCCTCCAACAGGTCCGGGGCAGCCACCGGGTCACCAGCCAGAACCCCGAGGACCAGTACCAGGCTCTCGAGAAGTACGGCCGGGACCTTACCGACGACGCCCGCAGCGGCAAGTTGGACCCCGTCATCGGGCGCGACGAGGAGATCCGCCGGGTGATCCAGGTCCTGTCCCGGCGGACCAAGAACAACCCCGTCCTCATCGGCGAGCCCGGCGTGGGCAAGACCGCCATCGTGGAAGGGCTGGCCAACCGCATCGTGGCCGACGACGTCCCCGAGAGCCTGAGGGGCAAGCGGCTCATCGCTCTCGACCTCGGCTCCCTCGTCGCCGGGTCGAAGTACCGCGGTGAGTTCGAGGAACGCCTCAAGGCCGTGCTCAAGGAGATCTCCGACTCCGAGGGGGAGATCATCACCTTCATCGACGAGCTCCACACCATCGTCGGGGCCGGCGCCGCCGAAGGGTCCATGGACGCCGGGAACATGATCAAGCCCATGCTCGCCCGCGGTGAGCTGCGCCTCATCGGCGCCACCACCCTCGACGAGTACCGCAAGCACGTCGAGAAGGACCCCGCCCTCGAACGCCGCTTCCAGCCGGTCGTGGTCGGCGAGCCGAGCGTGCAGGACACCATCGCCATCCTGCGTGGCCTGAAGGAGCGCTACCAGAAGCACCACGGCGTGCGGATCCAGGACTCGGCGCTCGTGGCCGCGGCGGTGCTCTCCAACCGTTACATCACCTCCCGGTTCCTGCCCGACAAGGCCATCGACCTCGTCGACGAGGCGGCCAGCCGGCTGCGCATCGAGATGGAGTCCAAGCCCACCGAGATCGACGTCGTCGACCGCCGGGTGGCCCAGCTCGAGATCGAGAGGTTGGCCCTCGAGAAGGAGACCGACGAGGCGTCACGGGATCGCCTGGCCAAGCTGGACGAGGAGCTCGCCAACCTGAACGAGCAGTCACACGCATTGAACGCCCAGTGGCAGCTGGAGAAGTATTCGGCCGACGCCATCAAGGTGATTCAGGATCAGCTCACCGAGGCGCGCGAGGAGGCCGCCCGCTACCAGCGCGACGGGGACCTGGCCAAGGCGTCGGAGATCCAGTACGGACGCATCCCCGATCTGCAGCGGGCCTACGAGGAGGCGGTGGCCAAGCAGGCCTCCTACGAGGCCGGCCAGAAGATGCTCAAGCAGGAGGTCGACGAGGAGGACATCGCCGAGGTGGTCTCCAAATGGACCGGGGTCCCGGTCAGCCGGTTGCTCGAAGGCGAGGTGTCCAAGCTGGTTCGCATGGAGGACGTCCTCCACCAGCGGGTCATCGGCCAGGAGGAGGCCGTCTCGGCCGTCTCCAACGCCATCCGCCGGTCCCGTAGCGGGCTGTCCGATCCCAACCGGCCCATCGGGAGCTTCCTGTTCCTCGGCCCGACCGGCGTCGGCAAGACGGAGCTGGCTCGGGCCCTCGCCGAGTTCATCTTCGATGACGAGCGGGCCATGGTCCGCATAGACATGTCCGAGTACATGGAGAAGCATTCGGTCGCCCGCCTGGTCGGCGCCCCCCCCGGCTACGTCGGCTACGACGAGGGCGGCCAGTTGACCGAGGCGGTGAGGCGCCGTCCCTACAGCGTCGTGCTGCTCGACGAGATCGAAAAGGCCCACCCCGATGTCTTCAACATCTTGTTGCAGGTCCTCGACGACGGCCGCCTAACCGACGGCCAGGGCCGCACCGTGGACTTCACCAACACGGTGGTGATCATGACCTCCAACTACCAGGGGGACCTGGCCAGCGCGTTCAAGCCGGAGTTCATCAACCGCATCGACGAGATCGTGCGCTTCCGGTCGCTCACCGAGAAGGACCTCGAATCGGTGGTGCGGATCCAGTTGCTAGGGCTCGAGAAACGGCTCGCCGAGCGCCGCCTGGCTCTCTCGGTCACCGACGCGGCGCGCGCCTGGCTGGCCCGCAAGGGCTACGACCCGGTCTTCGGGGCCCGTCCCCTGAAGCGCCTGATCCAGCGGGAGATCAGTGACCCTCTGGCCCTGGCACTGCTCGAAGGGCGCTACGTAGACGGGGACACCGTCACCGTCGACGCCCCGGAGGCGGACGGCACCGCGGTCCTGGTGAGCACCGGGCCGGCCGCCGACCGGGCCGGTGACGAGCTACGGGCGGGGACCGACACCCTGGTCCTGCGGTAGCCACCCTCGCCCCCACTATGCTGATCCGGTGAGCGACCCCGTGAGCCGGTACCGCCCGGCCGCCCAGATCCGTCACCCGGAGAGCCTCCGGTGAGTGTCACTGTCGTGGTCGGCACCCAGTGGGGTGACGAGGGCAAGGGCAAGCTGACCGACCTGCTGGCCCGGGAGATGGACGTCGTGGTCCGCTACCAGGGCGGCCACAACGCCGGCCACACCATCGTCGTGGACGGTCGCCGCTTCGCGCTGCAGCTCCTGCCGAGCGGGATTCTCTACCCGCACGTGACGCCGGTCATCGGCAACGGCGTGGTCGTCGACCCCGGGGTGCTCCTCTCGGAGATAGACACCCTCGCCGGGTCCGGGATCGACTGCTCCCGCCTGGTGGTGTCGGGCAACGCCCACCTCATCATGCCCTACCACCAGGAGATCGATGCTCTGACCGAGCGCCACCTCGGACGCAACAAGCTCGGCACCACCAAGCGGGGCATCGGCCCGACCTACGCCGACAAGGCGGCCCGGGTCGGCATCCGGGTGCAGGACCTCCTCGACCCCAAGATCTTCCGCCAGAAGCTCGACGTGGTGCTCAAGGAGAAGAACCTGATCCTGGCCAAGGTGTACAACCGGCTACCCCTGTCGGCCGACGACATCGCGGCCCGCTACCTCGAGGAGTTCGCCCCTCGGCTGGCGCCGATGATCGGCGACTCGGTGGGGGTGGTGCACGACGCCCTCGAAGGGGACCGAAATGTGCTCCTCGAGGGAGCTCAGGCCACCTTCTTGGACCTCGACCACGGAACCTATCCGTTCGTGACCTCGTCCAACCCGGTGGCCGGCGGGGCGTGCGTGGGGGCCGGCATCGGGCCCCGCCACATCGACACGGTGCTCGGCATCGCCAAGGCCTACGTCACCCGGGTCGGTTCGGGGCCCTTCCCGACCGAGCTCACCGACGAGGTCGGCGACCTGCTCGTCGAGCGGGGAGGGGAGTTCGGTACCAACACCGGCCGGCGGAGGCGCACCGGTTGGTTCGACGCGGTGATGATCCGCCATGCCGCCCGGCTCAACTCCCTATCGGAGGTGGCGCTGACCAAGCTCGACGTCCTCGACACCCTCCCCGAGCTGCGGGTCTGCGTCGCCTACCGCGTCGGGTCCACGGTGCACCGCCACCTCCCCTACCACCAGAGCGACCTGCACGACGCCGAGCCCGTCTACGAGCAGCTCCCCGGCTGGCAGGAGGACACCTCCGGGGCGACCGAGCTGTCCGATCTGCCGACCGCTGCCAAGGAGTACGTGCAGTTCCTGTCCGATCAGATCGGGGTCCGTATCACCCGCGTGGGTGTGGGCCCCGGGCGCGATCAGTTCGTTCCGTTCGCCGCCCTGTGAGGGTCCTCCGGTGAGGGTCTGCGTGGTCGGCTCGGGAGGCCGGGAGCACGCCCTGGCCGAAGCCCTGGCCCGTACCGCCGAAGTGGTGGTCTGCCCGGGGAACCCGGGCATGGCCGCGCTGGGGGTCCGCTGCGTTGGCGGCCGACCCGAGGACCTCGACGCCGATCTGTTCGTCATCGGACCCGAAGCTCCGCTGGTGGAGGGACTGGCCGACCGCCTCCGGGCCGCCGGGCGGCTGGTGTTCGGACCGGGAGCCGAAGGCGCCCGGCTCGAGGGGTCCAAAGCGTGGATGAAGGGCCTCCTCGAAGGGGCCGGTGTGCCCACCGCCCGCTACGGGGTCTTCACCGAGGAGGGCGGCGCCCTCGAGTTCCTGCGGTCCCTGCCCGGCCCGTGGGTGGTGAAGACCGACGGCCTGGCCGCGGGCAAGGGCGTGCTGGTCACCGCCGAGCGGGCCCTGGCCGAAGCCGACGTGCGAGCGAAGCTGTCGGGCGCGGCGTTCGGGGACGCCGGTCGCACCGTCGTGGTGGAGGAATTCCTCGAGGGGACCGAGCTTTCGCTCATGGCTCTCTGCGACGGGCGCAGCGCTTGGCCACTGGCTCCGGCCCAGGACTTCAAGCGGGTCGGCGACGGCGACTCGGGGCCCAACACCGGCGGGATGGGAGCGTTCAGCCCGGTGCCGGCCGCCGCCGACGTGGTGTCGCAGGTGATGACCGAGGCGGTTCAGCCCACGCTGGACGCGCTGTCGGCGCGGGGCATCGACTACCGCGGCGTCCTCTACGCCGGGCTGATGCTGACCGCCGAGGGCCCACGGGTGCTCGAGTTCAACGTCCGTTTCGGCGACCCCGAGACGCAGGTCGTGCTGCCCCGATGGGAAGGCGATGTGGCCGCCGTCCTGGCCGCCGCGGCGTCCGGTCGGCTGTCCGACGTGGCACCCCCGGCGTTCTCGTCGCAGGCCGCGGTCTGCGTCGTGGCCGCCGCCCCCGGATACCCGTCCGGGCCCCGCACCGGAGACGCCATCGAGGGACTCGGGGCGCTGGCCGCGATCGACGGCGTTCACGTCTACTGCGCCGGGGTGGGAGCCGGCCCCTCGGAGGGGAGCCTGGTCACCGCCGGGGGCCGGGTGCTCGGGGTGACGGCCACCGCGGCCGATCTGGAGGAGGCCCGCCGACGGGTCTACGGGGCCCTACCGGCGGTCTCGTGGCCCGGACTGCACTACCGCCGCGACATCGCCGCGGCGGGACCGCTATGAGCGGCCAGCCCGGGCCGGGCCGTCTGCCGTTGCGCCACCTGGCGTCGGGCAAGGTCCGCGACATCTACGAACTAGACCAACAGCACCTGCTGTTCGTGGCTTCCGACCGCATGTCGGCCTTCGACGTCATCATGGCCGAGCCCATCCCCGACAAGGGACGGGTCCTCACCGCGATCACGGCCTTCTGGCTCGAGCACCTCGCCGATGTGGCCCCCAACCACCTGGTCAGCTTCGACGTACCCGAGTCCCTCGGCGACGCCGACGCGGGGGAACTCGACCTGGCCGGCCGGGTGATGGTGGTACGGCGGGCCGAGATGCTGCCCATCGAGTGCATAGTCCGCGGCTACCTGTCAGGATCGGCGTGGGCCGAGTACCGCCGGACCCAGTCGATGCACGGCACCCCGTTGCCGGCCGGCTTGCGGCAGTCCGAGAAGCTTCCCGAACCGGTGTTCACTCCCTCCACCAAGGCCGCCGAAGGCCACGACGTGAACATCTCCTTCGAGGCGGCCGCCGCCCTCGCCGGTGAGGAGGTGGCCGCCGAAGCCCGGCGGATCAGCCTGGCCGCCTACGGCCAGGCCGCCGACCTGGCCGCCGAGCGGGGCATCATCATCGCCGACACCAAGTTCGAGCTCGGACTGATAGACGGGAAGTTGTCCATCTGCGACGAGGTGCTGACCCCCGACTCCTCACGCTTCTGGCCGGCCGACGGCTGGCAGCCGGGGGGCACCCCTCCGTCGTTCGACAAGCAGCCGCTGCGGGACTGGTTGGAGGCCACCGGGTGGGACAAGACGCCGCCCCCGCCGCCCCTGCCCGCCGATGTGGTCGAGGCCACCCGGGCCCGCTACGTCGAGGCCTATGAGAGGATCACGGGACGGCTCTTCGCCGACTGGCCGGGAGCCACGGCCGGAAAGGCCGGACCGGTAGAGTAGGCCGGTGACCCGGTTCGAGGCCCTCGTCGAAGTCCAGCTGCGGCCAGGTATCTCCGATCCGCAGGGCGCCACCATAGAGAAGGCCCTCCCCGCTCTCGGTTTCGCCGGCGTCTCCGAGGTCCGCAGCGGCAAGGCCTTCCGCCTGGCCGTCGAGGCCACCGACGAGGACGCGGCGCGCCAGCAGGTGGACGATCTGTGCCGGCGGTTCCTTACCAACCCGGTCATCGAGGACTCGGCGGTGACCATCGTCGGCCCGTCCCGCTCGTGAGCGCCCTCATCGGGGTCGTCCTCTTCCCGGGGACCAACTGCGAGTACGACGTCATCGAGGCCGTCGAGGCCCTCGGCGCCCGGGGCCAGCTGATCTGGCACGGGGACAGCAGCCTCGGGGCGTGCGACGCGGTGGTGCTGCCGGGCGGGTTCGCCCACGGCGACTACCTGAGGCCCGGAGCCATCGCCCGCTTCTCCCCGGTCATGGCCGCGGTGGAGGACTTCGCCCGCCGCGGTGGGCCTGTGGTCGGTATATGCAACGGGTTCCAGGTGCTGACCGAAGCCCACATGCTGCCCGGCGCCCTCCAGAAGAACCGCGGTCTGACCTTCCTCTGCCAACCGGCCGAACTCGAGGTGGTCACGAGCCGCAGCGCGCTCACCGACGGCGTCGAGGCGGGGACCCGGCTGACGGTGCCCATCAACCATTTCGAGGGCAATTACACCTGCGATGAGCGCACCCTCGCCCAGCTTGGCGACGAGGACCGGGTGGTCCTGCGCTACCGGCAGAACCCCAACGGCTCGGTCGGTGACATCGCCGGGATCACCAACCAGGAGGGCAACGTGGTCGGGCTGATGCCCCACCCCGAACGGGCCGTGGACCCCCTCACGGGTTCCACTGACGGGGCCGTTCTCCTGTCGGCCCTGATCCGTTACGCGTCGCGGGCGGTGGTCGCCGCCACCGCCCGCTGAACCGCTTCTCTCATTGGATCATCAGCCGCCGGGAGCGCCGGTCTCTCAGCCCCGGGTGCGGGCGATGCCTGCCTGGCGCAGCACCGTCGCATCGACGCCGGCCGCCCGCCACGCCGCGTAGGTGATGCCTTTGCGTTCGCCGTAGCCCTTGGCCGCGCCTATGAAGTCCTTCTCCAGCGCGCCCAGGTCGACGGTCTCCTCCTTGTTGGCCAGCTCGTTCTCCAGGTTCATCTTCTCCTGCACGAGATGGACCCGGGTGAGCGGATCGGCGCCGGGGAGTTTGGCGTCTATCTGATTCAGGCGGTTCTGGATACCTTCCGAGGTACGTTTACGACCCCGCTTGGGCTTGTGGGCCTCGATGGCCTCCAAATAGCGGCGGACGGCCCGGCTCTCCTCGCGGCCGATTGCGAGGGCCTTCTTGTGTTCGGGTGACATGGCGGACTTGGCTGCTTTGGCGGCCTTAGCTGGGGACTTGACGGGCATGCCATTCAGTATTTCACACCATCTTGCCTTACGCCTATCAACCATATGGTCGCCGCCACGAGTGGCTCGGTAGGCCCGAGACGGAAGTAACGTCGCCGGTATGGACGTCGACATCCACCGGGCTCTGGGCCTGACCGACGAGGAAGCGGAATCCATCGAGCGTCTGCTCGGTCGGGCGCCCAACCACCTCGAGTTGGCCCTCTACGCAGTAATGTGGAGCGAGCACTGTTCATACAAGTCCAGCCGCATCCACCTGAAGCGACTCCCCACCGAAGGCGAGAGCGTCCTGGTGGGCCCGGGGGAGAACGCCGGGGTGATCGATGCCGGTGGCGGGGTGGCGGTGGCACTTCGCATAGAAAGTCACAATCACCCTTCGGCTATTGAGCCATATCAGGGGGCGGCGACGGGGGTCGGCGGCATACTTCGTGACATATTCACTATGGGTGCTCGGCCCATAGCAATCATGGATCCCCTGCGCTTCGGACCACCGAGCGATCCCCGGTCGCGTTGGATCGCCAGTGGGGTGATATCTGGCATCTCCGGCTATGGGAATTCCGTAGGAGTTCCCACCGTCGGTGGCGAAATCGTCTTCGACGAGTGCTATGCGGACAATCCCCTGGTGAACGTCCTCTGCTGCGGCGTCTTGCCTGTGGACCGCCTGGTTCTCGGCCGAGCCACCGGCCTCGGGAACCTGGCCGTCCTGCTCGGTAGCGCCACCGGTCGTGACGGGATCGGGGGGGTGAGCGTCCTGGCCTCGGCCGGTTTCACCGGCGACGAGGAGATCGAGGCGGCCAAACGCCCGAACGTCCAGGTGGGCGACCCCTACGAGGAGAAGCGGCTGATCGAGGCCTGTCTCCAGTTACTCGACGAGGCGCTGGTGGTGGGCATCCAGGACCTCGGCGGCGCCGGCCTGGCCTGCGCGACGAGCGAGACGGCGTCGCGTGGGGGGGTGGGAATGGATGTGGACGTCACCGCCGTGCCGAGGCGCGAGCCGGGCATGGAGGCCTGGGAGGTGATGACCAGCGAGAGCCAGGAGCGGATGCTCGCCATCGTCACGCCCGAACACGTCGGGCGGGTTCTCGAGGTGTGCGCCAAGTGGGAGGTGCGGGCGACGGTCATCGGCCGGGTCACCGACTCGGGACGTCTGCGCATCCTCGAGGGCTGGGACGGCGAGGTCCTGGCCGACGTGCCGGCGTCGACCCTCCACGAGGACGCCCCGCTCTACGACCGGCCCCGCCGCCGCCCTGAGGAGGCTGACCGGCTGAGTCAGGACCTGCCGCCGACTGAAACCGATCCGGGCGCCGACCTCCTGCGCCTGATCCGCGACCCGTCCTGGGTCTACCGCCAGTACGACCACCAGCTGTTCTTGAACACCGTGGTGGCCCCCGGTGCCGACGCCGCCCTGCTGCGGCTGCGGGGGCCGGGCGTGGCCCCCAACGACGGCCGGTCCCGGGCCATCGCCCTGTCGACCGACGGAAATCAGCGCTGGTGCGCTCTCGACCCCCGGCTCGGGACGGCTCTGACGGTGGCTGAATCGGCGCTCAACGTGGCCTGTGTCGGGGCCCGGCCGGTGGCCCTGGTCAATTGCCTCAACTTCGGCAACCCCGAGCACCCCGAGGTGATGTGGCAGCTCTCGGAGGCCATCGACGGCATGGCCGAGGCCTGCCGGGCCCTGTCCATACCGGTGATCGGCGGCAACGTCAGCCTCTACAACGAGAGCCGCGGTCGCGACATCCACCCCACCCCGGTGGTGGGCACCCTCGGTCTGGTGGACGACCTGGAGAGGCGCCCCCCGGTGGTCGGCCTGACCGCCGGGGACGACATCCTCCTGGTGCAGGCCCCGGGGACGGCGCCGCGCTGCGACGGCTCGCGCTGGGCCGCCGAGGTCCACCACCACCTGGGCGGCAGGTTGGCGGCCGCCGACTGGGAGGCCCACTCCCGGCTGATCTCCTGGGTGGCCGCCGAGGTCTCGTCGGGGCGGCCCCACGGTATCCATGACGTGTCCGAAGGCGGTCTGGCGGCGGCTCTGTCGGAGATGGCGGTGGCCTCGCAGGTCGGGTACCAGGTCGACCTGGGGGAGGCGCCATCGGCCGCCGACCTGTTCGGCGAGGCCCCGTCCCGGGTGGTCCTGAGTGTCTCTGCGCCCGAGAGCGCGGCGGTCCAGGCGGGGGCCGCGGCGGCCGGTCTGGAGGCCGCGGTGATCGGCCGGGCCGGCGGCGACCGGCTGGTCGTGCCGGGCGCCTACGATCTCGGTTTGGCCGACGTCACCCGGGTGTGGCAAGAGGCACTTCCCGGTTCTCTGGCCCTGTCGGGCGACGCGTGATCGCCTTCGCGTGCGACAATGGGGCAAGTGCCTGAACACCAGTCGGTAGACGCAGAGCAGCCTTCTGGCTGGCAGCCTCGCTCCGAGACCGCCGAGGACGGCTCCCCTAGGGAAGCCTGCGGGGTGTTCGGTGTGTACCTGCACCGCGACGGCGCCGGATCGGTGTCGCACATGACCTACGACGGTCTCTACGCTCTGCAGCACCGGGGCCAGGAGTCGGCCGGGATGGCGACCACCACCGGCGACGGGGTGATGGTGGTCAAGGACATGGGCCTGGTCACCAACGTGTTCAACGAGTACAAGCTGGCCGGGTTGCAGGGCCACCTGGCCATCGGTCACACCCGCTACTCGACCACGGGGACCTCGACGTGGCACAACGCCCAGCCGGTGTACCGGGTGACAGCCCGTAACCCGGCTCGGGTGCGCCCGGTGGAGTTCGCTCTCGGCCACAACGGCAACCTGACCAACACGGCCCTTCTGGCCAGCGCCGCGGGCATGCTCCCCGGCACCGTCACCAGCGACAGCGACGTGATCGGCGAGTTGCTCGTGCGGGACCTCGACTCGGCCCCCGAGCGGGATCTGGTGGGCGCCCTCGAGCGCGTGCTCCCCACCCTGGCCGGCGCTTTTTCCCTGGTCGTCATGGACAATGAGCGCCTCGTCGCGGTGCGGGACCCGCACGGATACCGCCCGTTGTGCCTGGGCAAGCTGGACGAGGGTTGGGTGGTGGCGTCCGAGACCCCCGCCCTCGACATCGTCGGTGCCCATTTCGTGCGTGAGGTGGACCCGGGCGAGATGCTGGTGATCAGCGGGGAGGGGACCCGCAGCGTCTACCCGTGGCCTCCCTCGGAGGTGGATCCCAGGCTGTGCATCTTCGAGTTCGTGTACCTCGCCCGTCCCGACAGCCGGCTCTACGGGCAGGAGTTGCACGGTGCCCGGATGCGGATGGGTGAGCTGCTGGCCGAACAGGCCCCGGTCGATGCCGACCTGGTGATGGGCGTTCCCGACTCGGGGATGCCGGCCGCCGAGGGCTACGCCCGGCGCAGCGGGATCCGCTACGGCCACGGTCTGGTCAAGAACCGGTACATCGGTCGGACCTTCATCGTCCCCGACCAGGCCCAGCGGGCCCAGGGGGTGAGGCGCAAGCTCAACCCGCTGCGCAGCGCCATCGCCGGTCAGCGTCTGATCGTGGTGGACGACTCGATCGTGCGGGGCACCACGACCCGGGCCATGGTGAGGATGCTGCGCGAAGCCGGGGCCGCCGAGGTCCACCTGCGCATCTCCTCGCCGCCCTACCGGTGGCCGTGCTACTACGGGTTGGACACCGGGACCCGCTCCGAGTTGATCGCCGCCAACATGACGGTCCCTGAGATCGAGGACTTTCTCGGAGCCGACAGCCTGGCCTACCTGAGTCTCGACGGGCTCAAGCGGGCGACGGGAGCGGTCGGAGCCGGCTTCTGCGACGCCTGCCTGACCGGCGTCTACCCCACTCCGCCCCTCCCGGCCAGCGTCGAGGTCCAGCTCGGTCGCAAGGAGCCGGTCGGTACCCGCCTTGTCTGACCGGGAGGAGGGCGCTTCTCCGCCCCTCACCTACGCCGAGGCCGGCGTCGACATCGACGCCGCCGACGCCGCCGTCGAGGCCATGCGGGACCTGGTGGCGTCCACCGCCGACCGCCCGGGGGCGATCGGCAGCATCGGCGGTTTCGGGGGCCTGTTCGAGCTGCCCGGCGGCTACGCCCGCCCGGTTCTCGTGTCGAGCACCGACGGCGTGGGAACCAAGATGGCCGTGGCCATGGCCACCGGCCGCTTCGACACCGTCGGGATCGACCTGGTGGCCATGTGCGTGGACGACCTGGTCTGCTGCGGCGCCCGCCCCCTGTTCTTCCTCGACTACCAGCTCCTGGGGCGGGTGGACCCGGTCCAGGTCCGGGCCCTGATGACCGGCATAGCCGAGGGCTGTCGCCAGGCCGGAGCGGCCATCGTCGGCGGCGAGTTGGCCGAGCATCCCGGTCTGCTCGCCCCCGGAGAGGTCGACCTGGCCGGCTTCGCGGTGGGCATCGTCGAGCGCGACCGCATCATCGACGGACCGGCTCGGACCCGGGCCGGGGACGTGATAATCGGACTCCCGTCTCCGGGTCTGCGCTCCAACGGTTACTCCCTGGCCCGCCGGGCCCTCCTGGAGCACGGCGGCCGGTCCCTCGAAGGTCCGGCCTGGGACGGCGCCGGTGATTGGACGCTGGCCGACGAACTGCTCCGCCCGTCGGTCATCTACACCCCGGCGGTGCTGGCCGTCCTCGACGCCGGCGTGGACGTCCATGCTGTCGCCCACATCACCGGCGGCGGCCTGCCCGGCAACGTGCCCCGGGTGCTGGCCGATGACCTCGACGCGGTGTTCGACCGGTCGGCTTGGTCGGTCCCTCCCATCTTCGCCGAGATCCAGGCGGCCGGCGGCGTGGAAGATCATGAGATGCAGCGTGTATTCAACCTCGGCCTGGGTATGGTCCTAATCGTGGCGCCGGATGCGGTGGACGACACCCGGGCCGCTCTGAGTGAAGCGGGAACCCCCAGTTTTGTTGTTGGTGGGATCCACGTGGGTTTCCGTTGTGTGCAAATTTTGTAACGACGGGTGACTAGTACTATTTGCCCTGGCAATTTGGTCCGGTAGGACCATGTACGCCACCCCGTCCGCCTCTTACGTTGAGGGTTCAAAACGGACATCGCACACAAGGGATCGAAAACAATGGCAGAAGAGACCAGCCCGGATGCACTGCTAACCCCCGCTGAGGTCGCAGCCCTCTTCCGGGTCAACCCGAAGACGGTGACTCGCTGGGCCCGCGCCGGCAAGATCACGGCCATCCGCACCCTGGGCGGCCACCGTCGCTTCCGGGCCTCCGAGATCCGCCGCTGCCTGGAGCAGATGGAGACCGAGAGCCTGGCCTAGCGGCCGGGAGCGGGAACTGGGCCTAGCGGCCGGGAGCGGGCACCGGGCCTAGCGGCCGGGAGCGGGCATCGGGTGGGGGTCATCTGAGATGATCTCCCGGTGCCCGCCGTGCCTCTTCCGCAAGGTTTCATCGCCTACACGTCGTCGCTCGGACTGCGCGAGGGCGGTGACGATTTCGCCGTGGTGGTGTCGACCGGGGCGTGTGTGAGCGCCGGCGTGTTCACCCGGAGCCTCTTCGCTGGTCCGAGCGTGGAGTTGAGCCGGGAACGCGCCTCGTCGGGGCGGGCCCGGGCGGTGGCCGTCGTGGCCAAGAACGCCAATGTGGCCAACGGCGAGCAGGGTCGTCTCGACGCCGAGGAACTCTCCCGGCTGGTGGCCTCCGGGACGGGCCTGGCGCCCGAGGAGGTGATCATCGCCTCGACCGGGGTGATCGGTCGGCCCTACCCGATGGAGCAGATCAGGGCCGGACTGGCCCAGATCGACCGGTCAGCTTTCGACGGTGACGCCTGGCGGGTGGCGACCGCCATGATGACCACCGACACGGTGGCCAAGACGGCGCAGCGTTCGGTGGGGTCGGCCCGGGTCGTCGGGGTGGCCAAAGGGGTGGGGATGATCGAGCCGGACATGGCCACGATGCTGGCGTTCGTCTTCACCGACGCCGAGGTCGACGCGGTATCGCTCGACGGCATGTGGCGACGGGCCGTGGACGACACATTCAACTGTCTCAGTGTCGACACCGACACGAGCACCTCGGACAGCGCAGTGGTGCTGGCCAACGGGGCGGCCGGCCCGGTGCCCGCCGCCGAGCTGAGCACTGCGTTACGCGAGGTGTGCCTCGACCTCACGCTGCAGTTGGACCGCGACGGCGAGGGGGCCACCAAGCTCATCACCGTGACCGTCGGGTCGGCCCGGGATCGGCGTCAGGCCCACCGCGTGGCCAAGGCCGTAGTCAACTCCCCGCTGGTGAAGACCGCCGTGCACGGGGCCGACCCCAACTGGGGGCGGGTGGCCATGGCTGTGGGTAAGTGCCATGACGAGACCGACATCGACCCCGAACGGGTCGTGATTCGCTTCGGCGACATCGAGGCCTACCCGGCGCGGCCTGGCCCGGACGGACTGGAAGCCCTCGCGGCGGTGATGCGTCGCGATCATGTCGAGATCGAGGTCGACCTCGGAACGGGATCAGCCGAGGCCACCGTCTACGGCTGCGACCTGGGCGACGGCTACGTCCGCATCAACGCTGACTACACGACCTGATCGGGCGGGCCGGCACCCGGTCGATGGCCGTCGCCGCGGGCCGGGTCGGGTGTCGAGGGCCCGGGTCGGGGGCGGGTGGCCGGCGACCCGGTCAGGCTCCGATCGGTGCGGTGGACGAGCTCGAATGGCCGAGCGAACCGAGAAGGCCCCCGAGGAGCGTCGGCAGCTTCGAAAGGTCGAGGTTGGTGGCCCCCGCAGGAGCGGTGGGCGCCCCCGGGGAGCTGATGGTCAGGCGGACCGGGACCGGGAAGCTCATCTTCTGGCGGGCGAACTGGTTGAGGTCCAGGTCGGCCTCGGTCAGCTTGCCGCCCGAGGTGTAGACGTCGATCACCGCCGACTTGCCGGCCGGGATGGCGTTCTTGGCCTTGCTGAAGGCGTTGGACGCCTGTGCGCCGAGCCCGGGCAGAGACGAGAGGGTCGACTGGATCTGGGGGACGAGGGTGCTCAGCATCCCTGACACGTTGACCGTGACGCTGTAGCCGTCCCGTCCGTTGCTCGGCGCCAGGCTGCTGACCGCGGAGTTGGCCTGGATGGAGCTGAGCACGTCGTTGCGCAGGGTGCGCATCTGGGTCTGGGACAGGCTGGAGGAGCCAGAGGCCTGCGACTGCTTGAGCAGGCCCTCCAGCGGTTGCAGCGAGGCGTGACTGACCTCCACCCATTTGCCCTGGGCGAGATCGCCGAGGCCCGGTACGTACGAGCTGATCTGGTTCAGACCGCTGGTGAACCGGGACGCGGCGGCCGATGAAGGCTGTCCCACGTCGGAGAGCAGCTGCGAAACCTGGACCCGGAGGAAGAGGTTCTGGGCCACGTAACGCAACTCCAGAGGGGTGTTGTTGGTGCCGAACGAAAGGCCGACGTCGACGGAGTTCAGCTGGTCGGTGGCGGCCTGCGGGCTGTCGAGCGCTTCGCCGTGGCCAGTGGCCTCGGTCACGAAGAACTGCCCAGTAGTGAGGGCCTGGGCCTCGGCCGGGGTCGGGCCCTTGCTGTTGGCCGAGTGGAGTTGCTCGGCCTGGGACTGGGTTATGGGGAGGGAGAAGGCCAGCTCCAGGCTCGATTGTGAGCCCAGCTTGGTCACCGCCGACTGCACGGCCTGCTGGGGTGACTGGCTCGATGTGGTGTTCCCGCCGGCCGACTTGTTGGCGCCGCACGCGGCCAGACCGAAGGTCGCGACCAGCGCGCCCGCCGTCACCGCTGAAATCCGGCGGCCCCTGTCGTTAGCCTTGGTCATTTTTTTCTCGCTTCCTGCTCGAAAGTTTCGCTTCAAGCGTAACAGTCGCCCCTACGAATCGGCTATCGAGCCGTTCGGGTGGGGCACCGTCCACCGGTAGGATCGGGGGAATATGGCCGATGAGCGATCCCCCCGCCGGCGTGCCCTGCTCCTGGAGAACATCCACCCCGGCGCGGCGGAGCTGCTTCGCTCGGCCGGGTTCGATGTGGAGCGCAGGAAGGGCGCACTGGACGAACAAGAGTTGGCGGAGCAGCTTCAGCAATTCGATGTGCTCGGGATCCGCTCCCGCACGCAGGTGACCGAGGCGGTACTGGACAAGTCGCCGCGGCTCACCGCCGTCGGGGCTTTCTGCATCGGAACCAACCAGATCGACCTTTCCGCCGCGACCCACCGCGGCATCACGGTGTTCAACGCTCCTTTCTCCAACACCCGCTCGGTGGTGGAGCTGGTCATCGCCGAGATCATCGCCCTCACCCGACGGCTCACCGACAAGAACGCCGAGATGCACGCCGGGATATGGTCCAAATCGGCGGCAGGAGCTCACGAGGTGCGGGGCCGGCGCCTCGGGATCGTCGGCTACGGGAACATCGGCTCGCAGCTCTCGGTGCTCGGCGAGAACCTGGGCATGGCCGTCGGCTTCTACGACACCGCCGACCGTCTGGCCCTCGGTAACGCCCGCAGGATGGGGTCCCTGGAGGAACTTCTCGGCTGGGCCGACGTGGTCACTCTGCACGTCGACGGCCGCCCCGACAATCGGGGCCTGTTCGGAGAAGCCGAGTTCTCGGCGATGCGCCCCGGGGCCCTGTTCCTCAACCTGAGCCGGGGCTTCGTGGTCGACCACGGCTCGCTGCGCCAGCACATCGAGTCGGGTCACCTCGCGGGGGCCGCGGTGGACGTCTTCTACGAGGAGCCGGCGGGCGACGACCAGCAGTTCACGTCCCGCCTGCAGGGACTCCCCAACGTGATCCTCACCCCCCACATCGGGGGCAGCACCGAGGAGGCCCAGTCCGACATCGGCCAGTTCGTGGCCAAGAAGCTGATCGACTACGTCCGCTCCGGCAGCAGCGCCCTCTCGGTGAACATGCCGAATGTCGACCTTCCGGCCCGGGCCGGCGCCCACACCCTGGTGCACATCCACCGCAACACGCCGGGGGTGCTGGCCGCCATCAACGCCATCTTCGCCGACCACCGGGTCAACATCGAGGGCCAGGCGCTCGGCACGAGCGGCGAGGTCGGCTACGTCATCACCGACATATCCAGCGATTTCACCGATGACATGATCGATCGCCTGACCCACATGGACGAAACCATCCGCCTCAGGGTGCTCTGACACGGGGGTGTAAGCCGTGGGTGGCGATACTGTTGCGCCGTGGACCCGCACTATCCCCCGGAGGCCGAGCGCTTCCGCAAAGAGGTGAAGGCTTTCCTCGACGACCATCTTCCCGCCGGGTGGCAGGGCATAGGGGCCCTCGACCCCGACGCGGCGCGGCGTTTCACCGCCGACTGGCGCAACACCCTCTATCAGGAGGGCCTGCTGGCCCCGTCGTGGCCCAAAGAGTACGGCGGCGCCGGCCTCAGCCCGTTGGAGCAGGTCGTGGCGGCCGAGGAGTTCTACCGGGCGGGGGTGCCGACCGGGGGACCCAACGACGATTTCAGCATCCAGATGGTCGGCAACACCATCCTGCACTGGGGTACCGAGGAGCAGAAGCGGTACTTCCTGCCGCGCGCCCTATCGGGGGAGCACGTGTGGTGTCAGGGCTACTCGGAGCCCAACGCCGGATCCGACCTGGCCAACCTGGCGACCCGGGCGGAGCTCGACGGCGACGAATGGGTGATCAACGGGCAGAAGATATGGACGTCCATGGCCCACGTCGCCAACTGGATATTCGTTCTGGCCCGGACCGATCCGGAGGCGACCAAGCACAAGGGGATCACGTTCTTCCTGGTCCCCATGGATCAACCCGGGGTCGAGGTCCGACCCATCAAGATGATGACCGGGTGGTCCGAGTTCAACGAGACGTTCTTCACCGACGCCCGCACCCCCAAGGATCACGTGGTCGGAGCGGTGAACGCCGGCTGGTCGGTGGCCATGACCCTCCTCGGCTACGAGCGGGGCGAAGCGGCGGCGACCTTCCCGATCATGTTCCGCACCGAGCTGGACCGGCTCCTCGATTTGGCCCGGAGCACCGGCGCCGCCGGGGACCCCCTCATCCGCCAACGGCTGGCGTGGTGCTACTCCAAAGTGGAGATCATGCGGTTCCTCGGAATGCGGACCCTGACCAAATTCCTCGCCGGTGGCGAGCCGGGGCCGGCCGAGTCCTCGTTCAAGCTGTACTGGAGCGAGTACCACAAGGTCGTCACCGAGTTGGCCGTCGACATCCTCGGTGCGGCGGCCATGGCGCCCTCGGGCCGGGTCGCCACCGCTTTTCGGGCCGACGATGTGGGTGCACCCAACGACAGCGCGTCGTGGGCGACGACGTTCCTGATGAGCCGGGCGGGGACCATCTACGCCGGGTCGTCACAGGTGCAGCGCAACATCGTGGCCGAGATGGTCCTCGGGTTGCCGAAGGAGCCGGCCGTGGCCAGCCAGAAAGGCAGCTGGCGCCAGGCCCAGGCCGGGTAGCGGCGGTCTCTCGACCGGGGACCATCGCCCCGGCAGGTGTCAGTCGGTCGGTACTCGGCTGGGAGGCCGCGCGCCGAGGGCCGCAGCCACCGCCTTGACCAGTGAGCCGAGCCGCCAGTGCTCCGGCACGACGACGTCCTTGATGCCCGCCGAAGTGGCCGAGGACGCGCAGACCGGGCCGATGCAGCCGACGACGACCCGGGGATGGTTGAGCCCCTCGATGAGGGCCTGGGCGACCCCTTGGCGCCCGGCCAGCTCCAGCATGGAGTGGATCTGCGGCCCGGCCGTGAAGGTGACCGCATCGATTTCGGTGGCGACCGTCCGCTGGATCAGCTCGAGGGCCGGTCCAGGGTCCTGAGGCGGCCCCCACAGGTACACCGGCAGCGTGGAGACCCGGGCGCCGGCCTGCTCCATTCGTAGAACGAACTCGGCCCCGTCGTCGCCGTGCAACTGGAACGCCACCCGTTCGCCGGCCAGGCCGCACTCGGTCAGGTACCGGATCACATCGTCGAGTTGCTCGTCGGGACTCCGCCACCACGTGGTCAGCCCGGCCGAGGACAGCGCACCGGCCGCCTTGGGTCCACGGGCCACCAGACGGGTTCGTCCGAGAGCCGAGATCAGCCGCTGGTCGATCCCCCAGCCGGCGGCGGCCTCCAGCCAGGTGCGGATCCCCACGCCGGTGTTGGCTATGAGGTAGTCGGGCGGGGCGGCGATCAGGTCCTCGGTGCGCGCACGGAGCAGATCCGGGTCAGGGAGCCGGTGCGTCGATATGGTCGGTGCGACGAGGACGTCGGCGCCGAGACGCTCGAACATGATCGCCTGGTCCTGACCCCGGCGGTCGGCGGTCACCCCGACCAGATTTCCCGACAGCTCTGCCACGCCGCTCACCGCGCCGACGTTAACCCGTGGCGGCGTGCCGGGGGCCGGCGGGTCGGGCGCGCCTACGGTCCGGCCAGGGCCTGCAGCAGGGCCGAACCTATCGGCGAGCCGAGGCCGGTGCAGGCGTCCCAGCCCGGCCCGGCCTGGTAGGCGCCGTTGGTCCCCGACACGATGTCGTGGAAGCCGCTGGAGAGCCCGGGCAGGGTCCCGAACCGGGAGTAGAGCTGCTGGTTGACCGCTCCCAGCGGTCGGTGCTTCTGCTGGACCGCCAGGGTCAGGAGGGCGGCCCACAGGGGGGCCACCGCGCTGGTCCCCCCCACGACGGTGTCGGCGCCGTCGACGCGTACCCGGTAGCCGGTGGCCGGGTCAGCGTTGCCGGCCACATCGGGGACGCCTCTCCCCGCGCTCCCGCCGGCCGCCGAGAGGGGGACCCCGACGCCGGCCTGCCAGGTGGGCAGCGCGAACACCGCGCTCACCCCGCCTCCCGTCGCGCCGCGTCCGCTCCCGTCGTTCCAGACGACCTCCGACGTGATGCGCGACCCGTCGAGCACGAGGGTGGTACCGCCGCAGGCGAGGACCTGGGGGCTGGCCGCCGGGTAGTCAACGGTGGGTTGGCCCGACGACGACCCGTCGCCCGAACCGGAGTCACCGG
Source organism: Acidobacteriota bacterium (assembly GCA_028876385.1). Lineage (GTDB taxonomy): Bacteria > Actinomycetota > Acidimicrobiia > Acidimicrobiales > Palsa-688 > JAKCDU01. Next base: position 32,509 of record JAGWSF010000074.1, read on the forward strand.
CGGCCACGCACACGGTCACGCCCGCCAGTGCGGCGTCGGTGAGGACATCCTCGAAGGCCTGCCGGGTCGCCGCCGTGTAGCCGGACTCGGGCCCACCCCACGAGATCGAGATGACCGACGGGGAGTTGGTCGCGTCGTGGACGGCCGCTGACAGGGCGTCCACGAAGCCGCGGTCGGTGTTGGGGCCGAAGTAGACCACCAGCTCGGCCCCGTTGGCGATGGCCCCCGCCACCTCGAGGTCGAGCATCACCTCACCGTCGGGGCCCGAGGACGAGCCCGTCGGTGAGTTGGTGGCTCCATCCACGCCCACCGGGATCACCGTCGGGGACCTGAGACCCAAACCGGCGAAGTACTCGTCGAGATCACCCTGGACGTAGCCTCCACCCAGTTCGATGAAACCGATCCGCAGGCCGGTGCCGTCGAGCCCGGTCGGGTAGCTGTAAGCGGCGGCGACCTCGACGGGGGTGTACGACCGGGTGGTGCTGGCGCTGCTGACGATGAACCGCACCGCGGCCTGCGGCCGGTCGTCGAGTCCGAGGACGGCGACCACCACGGCCGACAGGTCGGCGGGCACGTGGACCGGTCCGGAGTGGCCCCGGTAGGAACCTTGGGGATGAGCGAACTGCTCCAGTTCGACGTCGAAGGCCTGCTCCACCGAGTGGGCCGGCCCGGCGACCACGACCCGACGTCGGTCGGCCTCGACCGACTCGACGGTCAGACCGTACCGGGTGGCGAGCGCGGCTACTGCCTCGAGGTCGGCGGTGGCCGCCCCTCTCAGTCGGCCCAGCGTCGCCCGGTCCAGGGGTTGGTCGCTCTCGGCGATGGGCGCAGCGGCCGGATCGGGTCTCACGATGACCGTCACCTCGATGTGCTCGTCCTCGGCCACCCGGCCCGTGGAGGAGGCTCCCTCCAGTGGTGCCCGCTCGGTGCCTTCGATCGGCTCGTAACCCTCTCGCATGATTCGAGGCTACGGCCCACCTGTGACTATGGTGCGCGCCCGCACAGGGCCACGCGGGATCAGTTGCGGCCGGCCGGCGGCTCAGTCGTCGTGGCCGGCGGCTCAGTTGTCGTGGGCGGCGGCTCAGTTGTCGTGGCCGGCGGCCTTGCGGGCCCGGTACAGCGAAGCGTCGGCTGCGGTGAGGAGTTCTTCGGCGATGCGCTGCTCGGCGTTGCGCCAGGCCACTCCGACCGACGCTCCCAGCCCGGCGTAGTGGGGAACCTG